>JAZUHO010000170.1:0-2419 GCA_045641745.1 Agathobacter sp.
ATGTAATGAAGCTGTAGAAGTGAAATTTGATGTTCCTGTAATGGGAATCACAGGTCATGGCAGAATGTGTAAGTGCCAGAGAGAGTTGCAGAAGCAGATAGAGGAACGACAGAGACAGCAGGAGGAACAGATTAAAAGAGATCGTTGTTTCCCAAGTCGTATCCAGCATGAATGGACATTTGAAAATGATAATGGTCGTAATTCCAAGATGCAGGTTGCTAAGAACTATGTGGCTAACTGGAATGAGATGAAGAAAAATGGCTTAGGTCTACTTCTTTGGGGCAGTGTTGGTAGCGGGAAAAGTTATATGGCAGCCTGTGTAGCAAATGAATTGATTAAGCAAGGGGCCGATGTAAAGATGACCAACTTTGCAACCGTATTAAATGATTTATTCAATTGCGAGGATAAGAATGAATATATTAGATCCTTATGCAGATATAGTCTTTTGATTTTAGATGATTTGGGAATTGAGCGTAATACGGAATATTCTTTGGAAAATCTATTTAATGTGATTGATGCCAGATATGTGTCAGGGAAGCCAATGATTATTACAACCAATTTGCATTTGAATGAATTAATGAATCAGAAGCAGCTTAGTTTAAAGCGAATTTATGACCGAGTGCTGGAACGAAGTATGCCAGTATGTGTTTCGGAGAATGATATCAGAAAAGAGAAGAGAGAGGAAGCAAAAGAAAAATTCGTGGAAATTTTACAGGGAGGTGAAGCTATTGAGCGAAGAAACTAAGATTTTGAAACAGACAGATTTATATGAGATTCTTCCATTTCAGAAGACAAAGGTGTTACAGCTGTTACGCTCAGGCGAGCTTCCAGTTGTAAAGGTGGGAAAGGATTATATCACAACCTATGAACTGATTAATGATTGGATTAAGCAGCATGTAGGTGACGAGATTTTTTACGAGTAAGAATTGAAGCAGAAAGAATTAGTTGCTATAATATTTATGCATTGATTCTTTCTGCCATTAAGGAAGTGGTGGAATGAATGAATACAGTAATTACAAATTAAATAAAATGAACGTTGTATACAGAGACGATGGACGATACTTTGGTCGAATTACTATCAACGGAAAACGTAAGGACTTTTATGGACAGACAAAGTCTGAGGTGAAGCAGAAGGCAAGAACCTATCTTCAAAAGGTCGAAAATGGCTTTAAGGATCCTCAGAGAATCACATTGAATGATTATATGGTCTATTGGCTTGAAACTTTCAAGTGGAACATGATAGAGCCTTCCAGTTACACCAGATTGTATAGAACCTATGAATGTCAGGTAAAGGATACTATTGGCAAAAATATGATAGGTAATATTACAACAGAGATGATACAGGAGCTTATCAATGAGCATGCGAATCCGTCAAGCTCAGAATATAAGTCGTTTGCTAGGTCTGGTCTTAAGCGATTAAAGCAGTTGTTAGATGGTTGCTTACGCAAAGCAGTGGAGCAGGAAGTGATCAACGAAAATCCTTGTGAAAAGGTTTTGATTCCAACAGAGAGCTGTGTGAAGAAGGAGACCAGAAGAACCTATTCTTTGTCTGATGACCAGATGGAAGAATTCCGCAAGGCAGCCTTATCAAGATACAAGGGTTCCAAAGAATATAAGAGTAGAGATGCACTTGTGTTACTTCTTATCTTAAATTTAGGACTTCGTGTTGGAGAAGCACTTGCTTTAGAGTGGAGTGATATTGATAAGGAGAACAAGCTTCTTTCCATTGGTAAGACCTTACAAACAAAGGTTATGACAGAAAAGAATGATTCCGGCAACTTATCATCGAGGGTAAAGAAATCGGCTAAGACATCTGCAGGTGTTCGTGTTCTTAAATTAAATGATACTGTGATGTGGTATATTGAAGAATTGGAAGCCTATGATAAAAGAAATGGTATCGTATCACCTTATGTATGCAGTACATCCGTTGGGACAAGAAACTCTGCTAGAAATATGCAGAGGAGCCTTGATCGAGTAATCGGTTGGACGAATATTGCAGGACAGGTGCCAGAGAGTGTGACGCTACATATCTTGCGTCATTCTTTTGGGTCCACACTGATTCGCAGAGGCGTATCCATTGAAGTGGTAAGTAAATTGATGGGACATTCCAATATTACAATTACTTACAACAAGTACATACATGTGTTGCAGGAACAGCAGGCTATGGCAATGGATATGGTTTCGGTATGCTAGATACCAAAAAGTGGTGTCAAATTGGTGTCAAAAGCCAAAAGGAGATGCCATAAACTCAGTAAAATCAATGGATAGAAGGGATTGACAAAGGGCTCAATTCCCGTCTAGTCCACTAAAAAAGAAGGATAGATACAGAGTATCTTGTTGTTTTCCTTTCATATCGTGAACGTTCCTGTTCATAAACTGAACAAGGGTAAAAAATGAAGGGATTACAACAAAAAACATA
>JAZUHO010000171.1:0-24350 GCA_045641745.1 Agathobacter sp.
CCTGAACAGCTGCAAGAGTCTCAAAACTAAGACCAGCCCAGTTCTCTGGATACTTACCATGAATGTTACCGATACCAGCTGCAAGCATATCTACACCAAGATCTGCAATTGCCTTGCACTCATCTGGATCAGCGCACTCACCCATTCCAACAACACCATCTTCTTCTCCACCGATAGAACCAACTTCAGCTTCGATTGACATTCCCATAGCGTGAGCTACAGCAACTAACTCTTTTGTCTTCTCGATATTCTCTTCGATTGGATAGTGTGATCCATCAAACATGATAGATGTGAAACCAGCTTTGATACATTTATAGCATCCGTCGTAAGTTCCATGGTCTAAGTGAAGAGCTACTGGAACTGTGATTCCTAATTCTTCATCCATAGCCTTTACCATAGCTGCTACTGTCTTAAATCCTGTCATATATTTTCCAGCACCCTCAGATACTCCTAAGATAACTGGGCTCTGTAATTCCTGAGCTGTTAATAAAATAGACTTTGTCCACTCAAGGTTGTTAATGTTGAACTGACCTACTGCGTAGTGTCCTTCTTTTGCTTTCTTTAACATCTCTGATGCAGATACTAACATAATTGATCCTCCTAACAAACATAAATTTACTGTAAGTATATTACATTTTCCTTTAAAAATAAAGTGAAAAATTTCACAAGCACAGTGTCCTCCTGATTTTTCAGCAGAATTTCTGCGCTGTTTTCCTTCCACCTATTCTTCTGTTTCATCGACCTCCGCTACAAATGCTACAGAAGGCTCCACTTGACCGTTGGTAAGAATCGCGATTCGTTTCTCTAATGCCTTAATTTCCACTTCCTCGTGTTCTCCGCCAAACTCACCATCCAAGGTCCATGCCACCGATTCCTTACAATAGAACGATACATGATCCGTCTTAAAGGTATCTACCAAATCTGTATCATCAATCAAATTTGCAAGACAAGCCAAAATCTCGTTCAATTCTACCGGATTCTTTGGCGTATGAATTAAGGTTACTTCAAACTGGCCATCGTCCAATTTTACATCCGGCCCAGTCATTCCTTTAAACCCGCCAACAGATACAGAATTAGAAATCATTCCATATATATATTCACCCTGAATTCTTCTTCCGTCATACTCCACCTGCATCACATAAGAAGGGATATCCATCAAACGCTTAGCCCCCTCTAATATGTATGCCGCATGTCCCAATATGTTCTTTAATTGCTGCGGTGTCTGGTATGACACCTCTGTAAATAGTCCAAACGCAGCAACGTATACAAACGTATCCCCGTTGAAATACCCAACATCACATGGAAAAGGCGTTCCGTTTGCAGCCACCTTTGCCGCATCTGCCATATCCTTTGGCAATCCCAAGGAATTCGCAAAATCATTGGTACTTCCTGCCGGAATATAACCAAGTGGCACATTTAGATTTGCACGAATCATGCCGGTAACCACCTCATCTAAGGTTCCATCGCCACCACTGCACACAATTCTGTCGTACTTTGCACCATCTTCTATCACTTTGCGTGTTGCATCCTCCGGTGCCTGTGTCGTATATACCGTAACATCAAAATCAGCCTTTACCAAGGCATCTACAATATCCACAAGACTTGCACGTATCAAGCCTTTTCCTGATCTGGCATTAAATATGAATAGTAATTTTTCTCTCATTCTGTCTCCCTTATTGTATAATCCTTTTTTATTTCCCTACTTATCATTTAACCGAATTCTAATAATTAAATCTATATGCAAATTGCACGAAACGTAGCATTTTTTATAATTTAAGTGTTCTGTTCTCCACGTAAATCCTCCGCAAGCTGAGAGAGCTTGCGCAATCGATGATTAACTCCGCTTTTTCCAACAGGGGGATCCAGTAGATTTCCCAGCTCCTTCAACGGGCTTTCCGGATACTCCAACCTAAGCTCTGCCATCTGACGCAAATTTTCCGGCAGCTCGTCAAATCCCATAGTGTCTCGAATATACATAATATCATCAATCTGTCGGGATGCAGCATTTACCGTCTTACTGATATTCGCCGTCTCACAATTCACCTTCCGATTTACTGTATTGCGCACTTCCTTTACAATTCGAATATTCTCTAATTTCATCAAGGAAACATAGGCTTCCATCACATTCAATACATCCACAATTTGAGACGCATCCTTAATATAAACCACAAAATGATTTTTGCGCAGTACAATTTTCGCATCTGTTCCAAAATAAGCCAGCATCTCACAGAGGCTTTCTGCCTGTTCCTTCGTCAAACAAACAATTTCTAAATGGTAGGATTTGTTTGGATCACTGATAGATCCTGCTGCCAAAAAGGCGCCACGAATAAATGCGCGTTTGCAACAGGTATTCTGGTATATCATGCCGTCCACACGGCTCCCCCGAATTACTGCCGCGTACATTTTTAATGTCACAAGTACCGCCTGTGTTTGTTCCCTGGTCATTGGCTGGTTCTCATCAATTTCAAACAAGCGATAAAGCAAATGTGCATACTTTTCCTGCACAAGCGGATTCTCCGATTCACAACGAAGCACTCCACTTTCGCGCTCCACGCTGCATTCAAAGGAAACGATTGCAGCCAGTTCCGCAATCTGACAATGCCTTGCCTTCGCGCTACTCTTTGCAATTTCTTCTTTTACTTCACCCGAAAATGACATTCTACTTTCCTCTCAAGGCATCCTTGCCAATATCGCGATGCTCTATCTTCAATCCAAATTCCTTCTTACCTTCCAATCGTTTATATAACTCATTTGCCAATGTAACCGAGCGATGTTTGCCCCCTGTACATCCGATAGAAATTACCAGTTGATTCTTTCCTTCTGATATGTAATTCGGAATCAAAAAATTCACCAAATCTTCCAGCTTATCCAAAAATTCATGTGCTTCGTCATATTTCAAAACAAATTCCTGAATTTCCTTATCATTTCCCGTCTTTGCACGCAGGCCTTCTACATAATATGGATTTGGTAAAAAGCGTACATCGAACACCAAGTCCGAGTCGGAAGGAATTCCATACTTGAATCCAAAGGATAGAATTGTCACAAACAAATTCTTAAAATCATGGTTCTGAACAAATATTTTATCCAACTCTGCCTTCAGTTCCCTCGTCAGAAGCTGGCTGGTGTCGATGACATAATTCGCCTTTTCTTTCAAAAAGCGCATCTCCTCGCGTTCCTTCTGAATACTTTTGTCCAAGCGTTCTCCATCTGCCAAAGGATGATTTCTTCTGGTTTCCTTGTAGCGTTTTACCAACACCTCATCATCCGCCTCTAGGTAAAGAATGTCCACGGATACTCCTCTTGCTTTGGCAGCCTCAAGTACTTCTACAATCTCCTCTAAATCCTCTCCATTACGGCTATCAATTCCTATAGCAATCTTCTGGCGTTCTCCAGCCGAGGTCTCTGTAAATTCCATTAGCTTATCTACAAGTGGAACCGGCAGATTATCGATGCAAAAATATCCGATATCCTCCATCATTTTCATAGCAGTTGCTTTTCCCGCACCAGACATGCCTGTGACAATTACATATTTCATTCAAATTCTCCTATCATCTTCACTTCCGGTTCCAGTTTTACACCAAATGTATCATAGACCTTTTCCTGCACATCCATAAAAACCCGATACACTTCACTTGCAGTGGCATGATCCTTATTAATAATGAATCCGCAGTGCTTCTCCGATACCTGTGCTCCGCCAACCGTGTAGCCAGCCAATCCCGCGTCCTGCACCAGTTTTCCCGCAAAGTATCCCTCCGGTCTTTTAAAGGAGCTTCCTGCACTTGGATATTCCAAGGGTTGCTTCTCCACCCTGCGCGCCTTGTAGTCATCCATTTCGGCTTGAATTTCCGCTATTTCCTTTGGGAAAAGGCGAAGTCTTGCTTCCAATACAAGGTATTCTTTTTCCAGAATGCAGCTGTGGCGATACCCAAGCTCCAATTCCTCAGCAGGAATCGTAACGATTTCGCCCTCCTTTGTAAGTACCGTAGCATCCACCAGAATATCCTTGATTTCACCACCATAGGCGCCTGCATTCATCACAACAGCGCCACCCATGCTTCCCGGAATTCCTGCTGCAAACTCCATGCCCGAGAGACCCTCGTTCTTTGCAAAATTTGCCGCACGAGACAGAAGGGTTCCTGCTCCCACAGTAAGTACCGCATCTTCCAATTCTAATTTTTCCGCTTGCTTACCAATTTCAATTACAAGTCCCTTAATTCCATTATCCGACACCAAAAGATTACTTCCATTTCCAATTACGGTTATTGGCACCGCATAAGCCCTCACGAGGGAAACCACCTCTTTCATCTGCTCAATGGTAGGCTGCACCAAACACTCTGCCGGTCCTCCTACACGAAAGGTGATATGCTTGCTCATCATTTCTTCTGTATGAATTTGTTCTGCAGAAAGTATTTCTGCAAGTTTCACCATAAATTCCTGATTCATTTCGTTCTCCCAATCTATTCCAAACGTGCTTTTTAAAATTCTAAAAAACACCTTATATTCCATTTTATGCGTTGTCTTATCTATTTTATCTGTTTCCAGTCGAACCGTAAAGATAGGACACGCCTTTCCTATATATAAGACGCAACTTTCCTATATACAGGACACAACCTTCCCATATACGTGGAATATGCCCACACCTAGTATAGGTGCAGGCAACTCCAAGTTTACACGCATTCTGGTTGCCAAACAACCATAATAACATTCCTATTTAAATCCAATAAATTAGTCCATCTTTAAAGCTTAGGCTTCCTTCAAGAAAGCAACATATCCTCGATAAGCCTCGTATAAGTCAACCTTAGAAATAATCTCCCATGGTGCATGCATGTTAAGCACAGGAACACCACTATCGATTACATTCATATCGTAGTTTGCAAGAATATAGGCAATTGTTCCACCGCCACCCTGATCTACTTTACCGAGCTCTGAGGTATGGAAGGATACGCCTGCATCATCCATAATCTTACGTACTTTTGCAACAAACTCACCGTTTGCATCACTTGAGCCAACTTTTCCTCTTGATCCCGTGTATTTGTTGAACACAAGACCTTTTCCGAAATATGCACAATTACGTCTCTCCATTGTAGTTGGGAATAATGGATCAAATGCTGCAGATACATCCGAAGAAAGTACCTTTGAATTCTTCATCGCACGACGTACTGCAAGCTCTGTATATTCGCCACAAAGATTCATTACCTCAGCAACTGTATTTTCAAAGAAGCGTGACTGCATACCAGAAGCACCTATGCTTCCAACCTCCTCTTTATCTACCAATAGGCATACACTTGTATACTCTGGAACATCCATTTCGAGCATCGCCTGGAAGGATGGATATGCGCACACTCTGTCATCATGTCCGTATCCCATAATCATGCTTCGGTCAAGTCCATAATCTCTTGCTGGTCCAGCTGGAACCACTTCGATTTCTGCTGAAATGAAATCATCCTCGTCCACGCCATAGGTCTCTTCCAAAATGCGAAGAATATTAGCCTTTACACGCTCTTTGACATCATTTCCCTCTTCATCCTTTTCTGGTGCTGGAATACTTCCTACTAATACGTCTAAGTTCTCTCCTTCGATTACCTTAGCACCCTTCTTCTCCAACTGATCTGCAGAAAGGTGAATTAAGAGATCAGTAATACCGAATACTGGATCCTCTGGCTTATCGCCGATAGAAACATTTACAACGCTTCCGTCCTTCTTACAGAACACTCCATGGAGTGCAAGTGGAAGTGTTACCCACTGATATTTCTTAATTCCACCATAATAGTGGGTATCTAAATATGTGAAGTCTGACTTATAAAGTGGATCCTGATAAAGTGGTACCTGTTTCAAATCCATTCTTGGGCTATCCATGTGTGCTCCCAAGATATTCATACCAGCTTCTAAAGGTTTCTTACCAATAATGAACATCGCAAGACCTTTGCCCATGTTATTGGCGATTACCTTGTCACCAGCCTTCAAGGTTGTCTTCGCTGCAATCAACTCTTCCATGTCCTTGTAGCCTGCTGCAACTGCTTCCTTGTAAAGAGTGGTTGCGCACTCTCGCTCTGTTTTGTTTTCAGAAATGAATTTACGATATCCTTCGGCAAAAGCAAATACTTTTTCACGCTCTGCGCCTGCTGGATATTTGTCCCATGCGTTCGCTTTGTTACTCATTGTATCTTATATCTCCTTTTGGTTGTCCTTTTTAGCCCAACCTGCACCATTATAGCAGAATTTTCTATTTTTGCCACCGCTATCTTGGCTTATTTCTTATATCTTGGCTTATTTCCTATATTTTCTCAGCAAAAACTATTCATCATCCTCTGGCATTCCGCCTCTTGCAATATTCTCCTGCACTTGACGATATAATTCCTGCGCTGCATTATAGCCCATCTTCTTTTGTCTGTGGTTAACCGCTGCTGTCTCTACAATAACTGCCAAATTACGTCCTGGGCGAATTGGAAGGGAATGGCACACTACCTTATTGCCTAAATATTCAATATATTCATCCTCCAAGCCTAGTCTGTCATAATCGGCATCTTTCTTCCAGTCCTCTAGCTTGATTACCAAATCAATCTGTTGCTTCTCCTTGACACACTCTACACCATACAAGGCCTTTACATTGATGATTCCAACACCACGGAGCTCAATAAAGTGTCTTGTAATATCTGGAGAAGTTCCCATAAGCGTATGCTCATTGACCTTACGAATTTCAACCACATCATCCGTAACCAAACGATGTCCACGACGAATCAATTCCAATGCAGCTTCGCTTTTTCCAATTCCGCTCTCGCCAGTAATCATGACACCTTCGCCATATACATCTACTAAAACACCATGAATGCTAATACATGGTGCGAGTTCCTCATTCAATGTATATATCAATTCTGCCATAAACTCAGAAGTCGAACGGTTGGTTCCTAAGATTGGCACATTGTTTTCTTCGCCAAGCTGAATGATTTCCTCATCTGGAATGATGTCTCGACAGAAAATAATCGCAGGAATGTCAAACTGCATAATCTCATTAAAACGCGCATGCCTCTCTGGAATGCTGAGTGATGCAAGATAGGAATTCTCAACATTACCAATCACCTGCACGCGTGATTGCTCAAAATGCTCAAAATATCCACACAGCTGTAAAGCAGGACGGTTAACATCCGGCGTTTTGATTTTAATCTTACGCAAATCCACCTCGGTGGTATAGTTCTTCAAGTCTAAGAGTTCTGAGATTTTCGATACCTTTACTCCATCTACATTGTTCATAGTTACCTCCCTGTATCTTCTTGGATACGTTTATTCTTATGCGTGTATTCGCACATTTTCTAACTACATTACTAGTACTATTATAACACTTATTTCCTAAAAAAGCGATGCACTGCTTCCGCAGCTTGTGCATTCATGGATTCCACCTGCAACAATTCCTCTTCTGTTGCATTGCGAATCGCTTCTAAGGATTCAAAATGCTTCATAAGCGCTTTCCTTCTTGTCGGTCCGATGCCTTCGATATCATCTAATACCGAGTGTACCTGTGATTTAGAACGAAGCGAGCGATGATACTCGATTGCAAATCGATGGGCTTCGTCCTGAATGCGGGTAATCAGTTTAAAGCCTTCTCCATGTCGGTCAATCGGGATTTCCACATTATTAAAATAAAGGCCTCTGGTTCGATGGTTATCATCCTTTACCATACCACATACCGGAATTTGAATTCCCAGCTCTGCTAACACCTGTAAACAGATATTTACCTGTCCACGACCACCATCCATCATAATCACATCTGGAAAACGATGGAATCCTGCTGCTTCCTCTGCAAGTACATTATTTTCTATTTCTTCCTGCTCCTGCATTCCGTGCGTAAATCTTCGCGTCAGCACTTCATGCATGGATGCATAATCATCTGGTCCACTCACGGTACGTAGCTTAAATTTACGGTAATCGCTTCTCTTTGGTTTGCCTTTCTCATACACCACCATAGAGCCAACCGTTTCAAAACCATTGATGTTCGAGATATCGTATGCTTCCATTCGCTCCAAATTTTTCAGTCCCAATAGACCTTCGATTTCTTTTACCGCACCAATCGTACGTCCTTCTTCACGCTTAATCTTTTCTTTATCCTGGCTGAGAACAAGCTGCGCATTCTTCGCGGCTAAGTCCACCAGCTTCTCCTTCATTCCCTTCTGCGGCACGCGAATATAAACACGTTTTCCTCTCTTTTGTGACAGCCACTCCTCTAAAATCTCAACATCCTCAATGGCTTCCTGTATCATGATTTCTTTTGGGATAAAAGGCGTTCCTGCATAAAACTGCTTTAAAAATGTTCCCAATATCTGACTTGGAGATTCCTCCGTTCCCACACGCACATGGAAATGATCTCTTCCAATAATCTTTCCCGAGCGCACAAAGAAAACCTGCACCACCGCATCCGTATCATCCCATGCCAGGGCCACGATATCCTTGTCCTCCAAATCCGTATTGGTAATTTTCTGTTTCTGCGCAATCTGGCTTACACTTGTCAATAACTCACGATATTCGATGGCTTTCTCAAATTCCATCTCTTCGGAGGCTTCCATCATTTTGGTCTTCAGCTCCTCCATAACCGGCGCATAGTTTCCACCTAGAAATTCCAGTACCTTATCCACTTTTTTTCGATAGGTATCCCTATCAATATGCCCATTACACGGGCCTTCGCATTGGTGAATGTGATAGTTCAGGCAAGGTCTGTCTTTTCCAATATCCCTTGGCAAATTTCGATTGCAGGTGCGAATCTGATAGATCTTATTAATCAAATCAATGGTGTCCTTTACCGCTCCAGCACTTGTATACGGGCCAAAATAGCGGGCTTTATCCTTTTTCAACTGCCTTGAGAAAAGAACTCTCGGAAATTCCTCTTGTACCGTCACGCGAATATAAGGATAGGTTTTATCATCTCGAAGCATCGTGTTATATTTCGGACAATGTTCCTTAATCAAATTACACTCCAGAACTAACGCTTCTAGCTCGGAATCGGTAATGATGTATTCAAAGCGGGCGATATGCTCCACCATTTGCTTCTTTTTGATTCCCTCATCATGGCTTGGCTGAAAATACTGGCGCACTCGCTTTCTAAGGCTTACTGCTTTTCCAATATATATGATAGTATCCGACGCATCATGCATGATATACACGCCGGGATTATCTGGCAATTTTTTCAATTCGTCTTCGAAGTCGAAGTACATATTACAACCTCTTTCTCTTCTATTTCGAAAAAAGCTGCCGCACCATGGATGTGCGACAGCTTCTTAATTATTCCTCGTCAAACAATTCCTGTGAATTTACGACAGCTGCATTCTCACCATCTACTGGCTTCACAACCGTATTGTCCGTATTATCCGCATTCTTTTCTGCATTCTCATCTTGTGCCTGCTCTGCGTTAACGCTATCTGATGTTGCTTCGCCTTCCTTCTTCTCCTCTTCTGGATCTGGAAGTCCTTTCATCTCACGGAACATCTTCATAAACTCTTTTCCTGTGATGGTCTCTTTCTCAAACAGGTATTCTGAAATCTTATCCAGAATATCGCGGTTCTCTTTCAAGAGTTTCATGGCATCACTATACGCAGTGTTAATAATTGTCAGAACTTCTGCATCAATTTCTGCTGCAGTATCTTCTCCACAAATCAATCCTGCTCTACCATCCAAGTATTGGTGCTCTACAGTTGCTAAACACATCATACCAAACTTATCTGACATACCATACATAGTTACCATTGCGCGCGCAATCTTTGTAGCCATCTCAATATCATTTGCAGCACCACTTGTAGCAGATTCAAAAACCAACTCCTCTGCTGCACGACCTGCCATGTAGGTCTTAATCTTAGCAAGCAACTCTTCCTTGCTTTCCAAGAACTTTTCTTCCTCCGGTGTCTGAAGTGTGTATCCCAAAGCGCCCATAGTTCTTGGCACGATGGTAATCTTCTGTACAGGCTCTGTATTCTTCTGAAGCGCAGATACCAATGCGTGACCAACCTCATGGTAAGATACGATTTTACGCTCTTTCTCACTCATTACGCGGTCCTTCTTCTCTTTACCACCTACGGCCACTAACTCAAATGCTTCAAACAAATCGGATTGATTTACAAATTTTCTTCCATTCTTTACCGCAATAATTGCAGCTTCATTAATCATATTTGCAAGATCGGATCCCACCAATCCAGCAGTTGCAAGTGCAAGTGCATCCAAATCAACCGTTTCATCCATATGCACATCTTTTGCATGTACCTTTAAGGTTTCAAGACGTCCCTTCACATCTGGACGATCCACAATAATTCGACGATCGAAACGACCTGGACGAAGTAATGCTTTATCTAATACTTCTGGTCGGTTGGTAGCTGCAAGAATTAAAATTCCTTTTGAAGTATCAAATCCATCCATCTCCGCAAGCAACTGATTCAAGGTCTGCTCACGCTCATCATTACCGCCACCGTACTTGCTGTCACGGCTCTTACCAATGGCGTCAATCTCATCGATAAAGACAATACATGGTGCCATCTTCTGTGCTTCTTTAAACAAATCTCTTACTCGTGATGCACCAACACCAACGAACATCTCTACGAAGTCAGAACCTGCAAGTGAGAAGAATGGTACTCCCGCTTCTCCGGCAACAGCCTTTGCAAGAAGAGTTTTACCAGTTCCAGGAGGTCCTACAAGAAGTGCTCCCTTTGGTAGCTTCGCACCGATTTCTCTATATTTCGCTGGATTGTGCAAGAAATCTACAACCTCCTGCAGAGATTCCTTCGCCTCATCCTGTCCTGCTACATCTTTGAAGGTTACACCTGTAGATTTCTCCACATATACCTTTGCGTTGCTTTTTCCAACACCAAGTGATCCACCACCCATCTTCTTCATAAGAATTCCAAAAAGAATCCAAAGAAGTGCAAGTGGTAAAATAAAGCTCAAAATATTAAAGATTACGGTAGAAGTATTATCTGGTACCTTCACCGATATCTCTACCGGCTTGTCATCGGAGGTCTTAGCATCTTTTAACTTCTGAAGTAAGGTGTCATCCGATACTCGACCTGTAAAATAAGTAACTTCGTATCCGTTTTTATCCTTTACCAAGGTGTAGTCAATCTCATAAGAATCATACACAACCGTCTTCACGTTTCCATCATCCAATTGTGTTAAAAATTCCGTATATGAGGTCTCTTTGGTACTCATTTGTGAGAATTTATTTGTAAATAATGAAACTACAAATAAAACCACCAAAGAAATCATGACGAACATCATGATCATTTGTCCGTTATTCTTTTTATTATTATTTCCTTTATTTCCGTTGTTACCATTGTTGCCATTATTACCGTTATTGTTACCATTCCCATTATTGAACGGTCCCTGATTATTGTTGTAGCTATTTGGTCCCTGATTGTAATAAATGTTCGGTCCTTTATCCATATATCCTCCATGCTGTATAACAGCGTTGTATTTTCTGATTCGTGATGCTATTCACTTCTATAGGAACTACCTCTATTCCTTTCTATTTTGTCCCATTTCTCTGTGAATAGATACAAATTTACTTTCTCTATTATAGGGAAAATATGCCTTTTTCGCAACCTGTTGTTCCTAAAGTTTTCATTTCCTTTCTAAAGATTCTCTTAAATACAGCATCACATCACACCTCTTATATTAAGCTATGCACTTTCTTTTTATCAAACTATGCTCACCCTTTTTATTAAGCTGCGCACTTTCTTTTTTTAACTCTTCTTCTCCTATCCATATGTTGCGATTATAGTTCCTTGTTCCTTCTATATTTTGTGTCTTTCTTTCCATCACATTTCCATTCGCTGTTTCATAGAGTGCCTTTTTGTGGCGCTACGCCTTTTCTATAATTTAATTTTTTCCCATTATAGCTACTATAACTTAAAATTATTAAGCAAATTTTTTACAAAATAAAATAGCCGAATTCGATTCCGAGTGCTATTATATGAAAGTTATTTTTTAAAACTAATTTATTTTTTATACGAGGAGGATAATATGCCTGTTAAATATGTCTTTGTCACTGGCGGTGTTGTGTCTGGACTAGGAAAAGGTATCACTGCAGCTTCCCTTGGTCGTCTTCTTAAGGCGCGCGGCTACAAGGTAACTATGCAGAAATTTGATCCATACATTAATATTGACCCAGGAACCATGAACCCAATTCAGCATGGAGAGGTATTCGTAACCGACGACGGTGCTGAAACTGACCTTGACCTTGGTCACTATGAGCGTTTCATCGATGAAAGTCTCACGAAAAATTCAAACGTTACTACTGGTAAAGTATACTGGTCTGTTCTTCAAAAAGAGCGTCGCGGTGACTTCGGCGGAGGTACTGTCCAAGTTATCCCACATATCACAAACGAAATTAAGAGTCGTTTTTATCGCGATTTCACATCTGACGATACCACTATCGCTATCATTGAGGTAGGTGGAACTGTCGGTGATATCGAATCTCAACCATTCCTCGAGGCAATTCGCCAATTCCAGCACGAAGTTGGTCGCGAGAATGCCATCCTTTGTCATGTTACATTGATTCCATATATCAAGGCCTCTGGCGAATTAAAAACCAAACCAACTCAGGCAAGCGTAAAAGAGCTTCAGGGTATGGGTATCCAGCCTGACATTATTGTATGTCGTTCTGAGCAGGAGCTTGATCAGGGATTAAAAGATAAAATTGCTTTATTCTGTAATGTTCCAAGTTCACATGTACTTCAGAACTTAGATGTAGAGTATTTGTACGAGGCACCTCTTGCTATGGAAAAGGAAAACTTAGCAAAAGTTGCTTGTGAGTGCTTAAATCTCGAATGTCCAGAACCTAATTTATCTGATTGGACAGAAATGGTTGACAAGCTTCGTAATCCAAATAAGGAAGTTAAGATTGCACTTGTTGGAAAATACATTGCATTACACGATGCTTATATTTCCGTAGTAGAAGCACTAAAGCATGGCGGAATCAATGCACAGGCAACCATCGACCTTCACTGGATTGATTCTGAGGAATTAAATGACGCGAATGCGGACGAACTACTTGGTGATATGCAGGGAATTATCGTTCCTGGAGGATTCGGTTCCCGTGGTATTGAAGGAATGATTACTGCTGCTCACTACGCCCGTGAGAACAATGTTCCATATCTTGGTATCTGCCTCGGTATGCAGATTGCTATCATCGAATACGCACGCCATATGTGTAAGTTCAATGATGCACATAGTATTGAAATCGATCCAAACACAACCCATCCAGTTATCGCACTTATGCCAGATCAGAATGGGGTTGAGGACATTGGCGGAACCTTAAGACTCGGTTCTTACCCATGTGTACTTGCAAAAGATTCGAAAGCTTATGAAGTATACGGTTCTACTGATATTAGCGAGAGACATCGCCATCGTTACGAGGTAAACAATGATTTCCGTAGTGCGCTTGTCGAAAACGGAATGAAGCTTTGCGGAACTTCTCCTGATGGACGTATCGTTGAGATGGTTGAGATTCCTTCTCATCCTTGGTTCATCGCAACACAGGCACACCCAGAGCTCAAGTCTCGTCCAAACCGCCCACATCCACTTTTCCGTGGTTTTGTAGAGGCTGCAACAAAGACCGTACGATAAAATACCTAATATGCACTATATGGCTACACGCTATTACAAATAGCTATTTGTAATAGCGTTAGATTCCATTTAATATTGGGCTATTTTTCAAGAGTAAGAACTAATTTGATATTGACCTATTTATCAAGCGTTAGTGACAATTTGATATTGAGTTATTTGTCAAGCGTTAGTGTAAATTAATTGACCTGGAATGAGAGATGATTTCATTCCAGGTTTTTTCTTCTCGATTTACAAATATGTGCATCGATTTTTCCAATCAAACAGAAAATTGATGCTTGATAACAATGAATTTGGGAATTCTTCATCAAAACGAAGAATTCTATTCAATTTCGATGCTAATAACCGGGAGATTTGGAAAACTCTTCATCAAAATTAAGAATTCTATTCAGTTTCGATGCTAATAATAGGGGAATTTTGGAAATTCTTCATCGAAAATAAGGATTCCATCCGGTTCCGATGCTAATTTAATAGACATTCAGGAAATTACGCATCGATTCGCTATGGGATAGGGAAAATTGATGCTTGATATCTATAAAACAAGGATTTTTTACATCAATTTATTGAATAGAAACAAAAATCGATGTTTGATAGCGAAAACATATGGATTTCTATCATCGATTCCCTGCAAGATAATAAAAATTGATGTTTGATAACAATGATTTTGGGAATTCTTCATCAATGCGAAGAATTCTATTCAATTTCGATGCTAATAACCGGAAAATAAAACACAGATCTTTAACATCAATTCATTGACCAGAAGCAAAAATCGATGATTGTAACATGTATACAAATCATCGATTCCAATGTAAAGAAAAAAAATGACACTACGTTCCTCTTTTTCTTCTCTATATTCGCTTTCTTCTCTCTACATTTGGTGACGTACTACTTGATACTCATCTCCTGATTTATAGTAGGGGCACTCTTTATAATTACTTGATAGAAAACGCGCCATATCATCTTCATCCATATTTACGGAACAATAATAGCTCTCGTCTTCTTCATCGTACTCGTTATATGCGCAAAAATCGCAATTCGTTGCCATCATATCCTCCCATTAAATTTGCTGATTTTTCTCGTTACCAGCTTCTATGCAATCCATTTAGCAATCACATCCTCAAACAATAGATTCAAGAACTGTTTTAACAAATCCTCTAAGGTCTGCCAATAAATTCCTGTGATTTCATCTTCATTGTCCATGGATACCGCAACATCCATAACTGCATCTACAATTTCTGGATTCAAGGCTTCAAAGTTCTCTTCTACGATTGCTTCAAATTCGCAGTATGCTTCATTGCGAAGATACAAGATAAAATTCTTCTTGGTAATGTCCTTTAAGGGTTTATCCTCCGTAAATATATCCGTTGGAATGGTTGCAATCGCTTCGAATTCATTCTTAACAAGCTTATATTCTACTTCACAATAATTCTCTTTGAAAAAGGCGTCGAACGCCTCTTTTGTTATCTCTTGTTCCATCTCACACCTCTTTATACAAACTGATTCTTTTCCATGTCGTACACATAGTTTATCATAGCTAATTTTTCTTCAATCATTTCCTTATCTACCATTGCCACTTTTGCCAACTCCTCTAAGGTTGCATAGTGATCTCTCAGTTGTGTATTTACATAGCTTAATAAAATGACTGGGTCCTTTGGTAAACTCATTTGTCTTTAACTTCCTTCTATGATCTTCTTCTATTATTCTTCTTTTGAATATTCTTTTTGATTATTCTTTTCGAATATTCTTTTTCTATTATTCTTTTTCTATTATTCTTCTTCTATTATTCTTCTTCTATTATTCTTCTTCTATTATTCTTCTTTGCTTTTTCTTCCGATTATCTTCTTGCAATCCTCTTTCTTTTTCTTACAAGAAGTGTTATCCTCTTTCTGCCTGTCGGCACCTATAGTTGCTATAGTTGCTATAGTTGCCTACACTTACTTATATTTCAACATCCACTTACCCGATTCACTCAAATCCGCTTCTGTCCATCCGCCAGCTTTGGAACAGCCTGCATTTATCAGTGCGGAGCTTTCATTCTTGTTAGACAAGTTCCACTGACAATAGCTTAACTGATTTTTATTCATAAATTCCATCCAAGCATCCGCGGATGCAATATCACAATTTCCATTTCCCGATGCATCACAGATTCCAAATTCAGAAACAAAGATTGGAATTCCTTTATCAATGGCTTTCTGCGCCTTTTCTCGCAAGCTTTCCTTATGCGTTCCTGCATAGAAATGTAAGGTATACATCACATTGCTATCCACGGTAAGCGGTGCCTCTACAGCCACATCTACATCCTGACACCAGGTTGGCGTACCTACTAAAATTACCGCGTTCTTATCATTCTCACGGATAATTGGAATGATACGATTTGCATAGTTTGAAATGCTTTCCCAGGTGGTTCCACTATTTGGTTCATTGCAAATCTCATAAATGATATTGTCACAATCCTTATATTTTGCCGAAAGTTCTTTAAAGAATACTTCTGCTCTCGATACATAGGTATTCGGATTTGCATCTGACAAGGTATGCCAGTCCACGATAACATACATGTTGTATTTCTTAGCCAGTGCAATTCCCTTATCCAAAGTCTCTTCTAAGGTACGCATTCCCACTTCGTCGTTCACGCAATACCCGCCAGTTTCCGCAGTGTACATAGCCAGTCGAAGCAGATTACAGTTCCAATCCTCTCGCAATGTCTTTACCGCTTCTTCATTTACATACTGTGGGAACCAAGAAATTCCATGGGTGCTGATTCCTCGGAGCTGAACGTTCTTTCCTGATGCATCTACGAGTTTTCCAGAGGCAACATGGAGTCTTCCATAGAATCCATCTACATCATTTCTCGTGTTCTCTGTATTTTGTATTTCTTCAGGTTCTGTGGTAGTCTCACTCGGAGCCTCTTGCCAAGCTTTCTCTGTATTCTCTTCCCCTTGCGTCTCACCGATTCTCTGAATTGGTTGTCTGCTCGATAAAAAAAGAAATCCCACGATCAATACCGCTATTCCAAAAACGATATAAACTGCTTTCTTCATGCATTCTCCTCTTTTGTCGCTTTCTCCTCTATCTATAAGTGCTCATTTTCCCTTTTGTCGCAAAGGGGGTGTCTTTCCATTATACACGGAAAAGGCGTATTTGTGGATAATCTTTCTTCTATTTTATCCATTTTCATGGATTTTCACAATCAAGCCCACATTTTGCACTTAATTTTCTTACGTTTCGCGTCGCTTTTTTCGGATGCTTCTTGCGAATATTTGTGATAGACTTAATCTGTTAAGGTTTTGTTCCTTAAAACTTTATAAATGTTTGTTGTAGCCTATTTCAGGCACAATTTATCTTATAACAAAAGTAGAAAGGTATTCATATGAAAATCGGATTTGACAATCAAAAATATTTAACTATGCAATCAGAGCATATTCGTGAGCGCATCAGCCAGTTTGGTGATAAGCTTTACCTTGAATTCGGTGGTAAATTATTTGATGACTATCATGCATCACGTGTTCTTCCTGGATTTGCTCCAGATAGTAAGCTTCAGATGCTTCTTCAGCTTGCAGATCAGGCAGAAATGATTATTTCCATTAATGCTGCAGATATTGAGCGCAATAAAGTACGTCATGATTTAGGTATCACCTACGATGAGGATGTTCTTCGTCTCATTGGCGTATACCGTGAAAAAGGCTTGTATGTTAGCAGCGTAGTAATTACTCGTTATCAAGCCTCTGCTGCACTCGATTTATTTCAGGCTAAGCTTGAGCACCTTGGAATCAAGGTATATCACCATTTTTCGATTGATGGATACCCAAATAATGTTGCACATATTGTCAGTGATGACGGATATGGAAAAAATGATTATGTGGAGACAACCAGACCTCTCGTTGTTGTAACTGCTCCTGGTCCTGGAAGTGGAAAGATGGCAACCTGCCTTTCACAGCTTTACCATGAGAATAAACGTGGGGTAAAAGCTGGCTATGCCAAATTTGAAACCTTCCCAATCTGGAATATTCCATTGAAGCATCCTGTTAACCTTGCTTATGAGGCTGCTACTGCTGACTTAAATGATGTAAACATGATTGACCCATTCCACTTAGAAGCATATGGTGTCACCACAGTCAATTACAATCGTGACGTTGAAATCTATCCAGTTCTCGCTGCCATGTTTGAAGGAATCTATGGATACTGTCCATATCAGTCTCCTACTGACATGGGAGTTAATATGGCCGGAAATTGTATTATTGATGATGAGGCTTGTCAGGAAGCTTCCCGTCAGGAAATTATCCGCCGTTATTATCAGTCTGTGAACCGCCTTGCCCGTGATGAGGCAAGCAAAGAGGAAGTTTTCAAGCAGGAGCTTCTTTTACAACAGGCTAAAATTACTGTTAATGACCGCGCTGTAGTTCCTGTAGCAAATGAACTCGCAGCTAAGAATGGTTCTCCTGCTGCAGCTCTCGAGCTTGCCGACGGAACCATCATTACCGGAAAGACATCCGATTTACTTGGTGCTGTATCTGCCGCACTCTTGAATGCTGTGAAAGTCCTCGGCGGTATCGATGATGAAACCTATTTAATTCCACGTTCATTCATCGAGCCAATTCAAATGTTAAAGACGGACTACCTCGGAAGCAAGAATCCTCGTCTTCACACCGATGAGGTATTGATTGCATTATCTACCTGCGCAGCAAACGATGCGAACGCAAAGCTTGCACTTGAGCAGCTTCCAAAGTTAAAAGGGTGCCAGCTTCACGCAAGCGTCATTCTCTCAGATGTAGATATGAAGACCTTCAAGAAATTAGGCGTTGATGTAACCAATGAAGCAACCTTCTAATACATTTGTAGGATTAACACTATATTATATTTATAGGACTAATCATAAATTTACTAATTTAAAAAGATATATGCGAATTCAGGGCATCCAATTGGATGCCCTGAGTTTGTTCATACGCTGGTTTCTCCTGTTTCTGCCCTTTTCGAGGTTCAATTTCCTTGGTTTCAGTGATTCCTTCATCAATTTTTCCTGTCCTTACTGTTTTCGAGGTTCAATTCGCGTGTTTTCAGCGATTCACGCATCAATTTCTCCTTTCCTTGCTGTTTTCGAGGTTCAATTCGCGTGTTTTCAGTGATTCCTGCATCAATTTCTCCTGCCCTCGCTGTTTTCGAGGTTTAATTCGCGTGTTTTCAGCGATTCACGCATCAATTTTTCCTGTCCTTACTGTTTTCGAGGTTTAATTCGCGTGTTTTCAGCGATTCACGCATCAATTTTTCCTGTCCTTACTGTTTTCGAGACTCAATTTCCTTGTTTTCAGCGATTCACGCATCAATTTTTCCTTTCCTTACTGTTTTCGAGGTTCAATTTTCTTGATTTCAGTGTTTCATGCATCAATTTATCCTGTTCTCGCTGTTTTCGAGGTTCAATTCCGTTGATTTCAGTGTTTCATGCATCAATTTCTCCTATCCCCACCGTTTTCGAGGTTCAATTTCCTTGGTTTCAGTGATTCCTTCATCAATTTCTCCTGTCCTCGCTATTTTCGAGGTTCAATTTGCTTGATTTCAGTGATTCCTTCATCAATTTCTCCTATCCTCGTTGTTTTCGAGGTTCAATTTGCTTGATTTCAGCGATTCACGCATCAATTTCTCCTGTCCTTGCTGTTTTCGAGGTTCAATTTCCTTGGTTTCAGCGATTCACGCATCAATTTTTCCTGTCCTTGCTGTTTTCGAGGTTCAATTTCCTTGTTTTCAGCGATTCACGCATCAATTTTTCCTGTCCTTGCTGTTTTCGAGGTTCAATTCACTTGGTTTCAGCGATTCACGCATCAATTTTTCCTGTCCTTGCTATTTTCGAGGTTCAATTCGCTTGATTTCAGCGATTCACGCATCAATTTCTCCTATCCTTACTGTTTTCGAGGATTGGCTTCTTGTAGCGCCACATTATTCGGAAAATAAGGAGCATTTTATATCATTGTAAAAAGCGGCCGTGAACAATCGAAATGATAGTCCAAGACCGCTTTATAGTATTATTTTTCTATTTTTTAGTAAACGATATAGCTCTTAAAAGTATGTACGTGTCCGATTATAAACTCGTTCATCTCATCTATAAATGAAAGAATAATGTCATCTCGCCTTACATTTTTGTACATTTGGTCAATTGTAATCCATACATATTTATTGGTGATTTCATATGCAATTTCTGTTCCATCAAAATAGTAGTCCTGAAACTCCTCATATGCAGGATGTTCCTCTTGCTTCTCCCCGCCTAAATATGCTTCTACAGCTTCCCATTTTTCTTCATCGATGCCATCTTCTTGGTCTGTATATATAATTATTCCATCCAAGTAAACTGGTATTTCGTTGATTTGCTTTGTTGCTTCTTCAATTAGCATTTGTGTAATCGTTTCCTCTGAAATCTCATTATTTGCCACTAATTCTTTCAGAGACTGGATTTTGCCTTCTAGTTTCTTCTTATTGCCTTCTAGTTTCTTCTTATTCCCTTCCGGTGTCTCAACCGTTACTTCCACTTTGCTTAATGAATGATTTGTCTTTGTCACCTGTAAAACATTACAAACGGTATCAACAACCTGACAAACAACGCCAGCCCCCGTCACGCCCAAGGGTTGTATCACTTCCATAACATTGCCACTCATCATTTCATTTATACAATCCAATACTTCTTTCAACATATTGTCTCCTCCTTGAAAAAAGAAGGAACTTTTACAGCTCCCTCTTCCTTACACTTCGTTTATTATTTTGTTTCTCTTTTCTTGCACACTACTAGCATAACTCCAGCAATTGCTACAATTCCCCATACAACTGCCATGCTTGTTTCTCCTGTCTTTGGTGATTTCGCTGTACTACTTGGTTCATCTTTTTTTGAAGTGTCAACTGTTGTGTTCCCTGGCTGGTTGTTTTCTGGCTGGGCATTCTCTTCACCTACAACCTTTACTGGAATAGTAACTTCAACAGTTCCACTTCCATCTTTAAGCGGGTACGCAGGGATTACAATATTAGTTGTTCCTGGTTTCATTCCTTTTACTTCAAGAGGACCAACACCCCAATCCGAATAGTGTACTTGACGACCTTCATATGTAAAAGTATCCAAATAATGCTCAAGATTGAATCGCTGCATTAGTGCATTAAATTCCTGTTCATACGCTTGATCAAATTCAGAACTATCTGGATCTGCCCCAGAAGGCATTGGAATAAATATAATCGGCCCTACAACTTCTCTTGTCCCTATCTCCAACATGGCAGTTGTATAACCTACTTTAACAACACTTTCGTCTTCAATTTTCATATCCCAAGACGGACAATAGAATTCAGAATCCAATTCAGACAATCCTGATTTTTCCAAGACTTGGCTCATCCATTCCGGGTTATAAGCGATGTCTCCCACCTTCATCTCAAACGTCTGTGTCGTCACCTTATCCGGCACCTCCGCTTTCACACTTACAGGATTTGCCACTGCAAATACTGTGCATACTGTGGCCATCCATACGGCCATTTTCTTCCATCCTTTTTGCATTTCGTTCTCCTTTTCTATATCAAAAGCTATACCTTTTGATAGCAGGAGATTCCCTCCCCATTTTGTTTCCAAGTCTTTGATTTCCCCACATTTTGTAAGCCTGTTGCTCTGTTTATTTGACTTTGAAATTGGACTATGATATTCTGAGTTGGTAAATTATGTAATTATCAAAAGGTATACTTTTTGATACAATTACTCTATTTCTTGCAATCGACGGTATAAGGTTGCTCTACTAACGGAACATATTTCACATACTTTTTCTGTTGAAATCAATCCCTTTTTCCACATGGCTATTATATGGATATAATTATCTGGCAACTGTTTTTTGGGTCGTCCAAATTGTACGCCTTTTCTTTTTGCAGCCTCTATTCCTTGCCTCTGTCGTTCTCGAATACTATTTCTTTCACTTTCCGCCACAAAGGATAGTATCTGAAGTACCAAGTCTGCAATAAAGGTTCCCATTAGGTCCTTACACATCGTTGTATCTAGCAACGGCATATCTAGCACACAAATATCTACCTTTTTTTCCTGTGTTAAATATTTCCACTGATAAATTATTTCTTCGTAATCTCTTCCTAGTCGGTCAATGCTCAACACGTACAAAACGTCCCCTTTTTTCATATTTTTTACGAGCTTACGATATTGTGGACGTTTAAAGTCTTTTCCTGACTGTTTATCGATATAAACATTTGCAAGTTCAATTCCTTTCTCTTTTAATGCAATCACTTGTCGATCTTCATTTTGTTCACTCGAACTTACTCTTGCATATCCATATTTCTTCATTCTTTCCTCCATTATTTTGCTCTCCCCTATTTTGTTTCCGATTCTTTTCCTCCTTCCCATCAAGTATACCTTTCTTCGCACTTCTACTCTGATTACTTTCCTATCTTCCTTTGCGCCATGCCACATAATCCCCATATAAATAGGAGGCAATGCTATTATGCATTACCTCCCATCAAACTATACATCTAGTATCTTTACGGTTTTTCTTCGTTCCGATGCGTCTCTCCCTTGCAACCTACGGCTAAATTAGTGGAATAATTTCTCACACTCCTTCCATGCAAGCAATCCATACGCACTCTCTGCTGCTTTCACGCCTCGCACAATTGCCTCGCTCATTACGTGTGCTGCAAGGCTGGCAACCATGTCTTGATCGGCTTCTACTACACCTGTGGCCAAGGCATAGATGCTGTCTCCATCTGCACTGGTATGCACAGGGCGAATCGTTCTTGCATACCCATTGTGCGTCATTGCCGCAATCTTATTTAGCTGCGTTTTCTGAAACCGCGCATTGGTAAGTACCGCGCCAATTGTGGTATTATCTACAAATTTATTCGCTTTCACTTCATAAGACTGAAACATTTCTTCTTCCGAATCCAAATACGCGGTGTGCTCGTTATTCAGCAAACCAGCAACCTTCTTTCCTGTCTTATAATCATAGACATCTCCCAAAGCATTTACAACAACGATAGCACCAACCTTTAATTCTCCGATTTGTACCGCATAGCTACCAACGCCAGATTTCATGCAACCATCTATACCGTGCAATTTTCCTATCGTAGCTCCACAGCCTGCGCCATAATTTCCATCCTTATAGTTTTTCTTTTCTGCGTTCTCACAAGCCTCGTATGCCATTCTTTGATCCGGTCGTATAAACGGGTCACCCACTCGTAAATCAAAAATGCAGGACTGACAAATCAATGGCACTTTCGTGATTCCTACGTCAAACCCAATACCGCGTTCTTCCAAGTATTTCATCGCGCCGCCTGCTGCATCTAGCCCAAATGCACTTCCTCCACTTAGGAGCACACCGTGTATCATCTGCGCATTCGCCACCGACTTTAGAAGCTCCGTCTCTCTGGATGCCGGACCACCGCCCCGCACGTCTAATCCTGCTGCGGCACCTTCTTTGCACATAATCATCGTACAGCCAGTTCCGGCCTCCACATTCTGTGCATTTCCAATTTGATATCCTTCTATTTCATGAATGCTGATTTCTTTCATTTCACTTACCATCCTCTTTCTCTATGATAATCTTTTTCATCCCCTAATTGCTACATCCCAAATCCTTATCAAAATCTTTTGCCCACCTTACTAAAGTGCCAATTCGCATTAGAATCTGTTCTCTATTTTATCACACTCTTTTTCTTTTTTGTGCTATCATTACATTTAGAAAAGGCGTTGGAGGAACTATGGCGAAATCAATCAATCAAAAACTTAAATTACTTTATATGGTTCGTTACCTATCAGAACACAGCGATGACTCACACTTTGTTTCAACCAAGGATATCATTTCCTATTTAGATACCCACAATATCAGCGCAGAGCGAAAATCCATTTATGATGACATCGCTCAGCTACAGGATTTTGGCTATGATATCGTGAAAGCGGACACGCCGCGCGGTGGCTATGCACTCGTCAGTCGTGACTTTCAGCTTGCAGAAGTCAAGCTCCTAGTTGACCTGGTGCAATCCTCCAAATTCATAACAAGTAAGAAATCCACCGAGCTCATTAAAAAGCTAGAGACTTTGGCAAGTCACAATGAAGCCGTTCAGCTGCAACGTCAGGTGGTCGTAAGCAATCGCAACAAAACCATCAACGAAAGTATTTACTATAGTGTAGATATGCTATACAAAGCCATGGCCGAAAATGTAAAGGTACGATACCAATATTTTGAATGGGACGTAAACAAGCACATGGCACTCCGCAAGAATGGGGAATACTATGAGGTATCTCCATGGCTTCTTACCTGGGATAACGAAAACTATTACTTGCTTGCCTATGACGATGCTTCCCAGATCATCAAGCACTACCGTGTAGATAAGATGCTAAATCTCTCCCTTTCTACAGAGGCCCGGACGGGGAGAAAAAGCTTCGAAGCAATCGATGTTGCCGCTCTTTCAAACCAAACCTTCGGTATGTTTGCAGGAGAGACACGTACCGTTCAACTCCTTTGTCACAAATCCATGACTAGCATTCTTATCGATCGCTTCGGCACAGGAATTGCGCTCCGCACATATGACGATGAGCACGTACTTGCCCGCATTAACATCCAAATCAGTCCTCAATTTTATGGCTGGATTACAGGTCTAGGAAATCGGGTAGTTATCCACGCTCCTACCGATGTAGCAGATGCTTATCAAGAATATTTGCAGGATATCCTCCAAAAATATGCACAAAAATAGTTTCTCCCAATTATGCACTCTCACGAAACGTTTGAAGATACTTGCGTTTCCCTTTT
>JAZUHO010000172.1:0-4749 GCA_045641745.1 Agathobacter sp.
AGCTTAAGATACTGAATCCCCGCATCCTGTAATTTCCAAAGCGCACAGAGACCGCATCCCGTCTCTCCAAGGACTCCTTGCTCCTGCAGTTCTGTTTCGATAGAATCCTTATTTTCTTTCGCTTCCCGTTCTACTTCGATAGAATCTTTATTTTCTTTCGCTTCCTGTTCTGCTCCGACAGATTCTTTATTTTCTTTCGCTTCCTGTTCTACTTCACAGTCCTTTATATTTTCCTGCAATGTTTCTGCTGCAACGTCCGCTCGAAACAATTTATAGGGAATTTTACACATATGGCAGAGTTCATCACAGTGAACAGAATTGCAATATGCTCCCGTATAATGACACTTCTCATTCAGAGCAAATGCCTCATATTCCAATTGCGGAAACATTTCAATCAAGGTCTTCATTTCCGAAATCATGGTCTGTCTTGGAAAAATAATTCTTGTAACCTTACATTCGGCCAAACGTTCCAGTACACCTGGATTTAATTCGGAATATTCCCCACTCACATGAATGCGAAGCTTCTCCATCAACTCCGTATCCTTTGAAAGTGCTTCGATGAATTCCACATCCGCTAAAATGAAATCATAGAAGCCAAGTGCTTTGCAACGTTTAATGGTTGCCATTACAAGTGGATACTGCGCCTTTTCAAAATGCAATGCATTCAATGCGATGGTGATTGGTACCTGCACTTGTTCCCGCATGGCAGCAAGTATCATCAGCTCGCTTTCCGAGCCGATTTGTACATTGTAATACATCACCTCACGGCGATTGATGGGTTTTGACATCCCATATTCTTCCATCCACTCCATCGGAACATAGCCGACAAAGATTTCTTTTGCTCCCGCATTCGTATAAGGAATGTAGTCGTCGATACATCCCATTCCCGCCAAGATTTTCAAACTATAACTCCTTCTTTTTCATCAAAATACAGATTTCACTGCTTACAAATTTAAAATAATCCGCTTCCCCCAATACTTCGATTGGACATCTTCCTGCGTCCACATTCCAAAGTCCACTCCAAATAATGAGTTATATCTTCCCATCATATGTAAGTGCGTTGGATACAAAACACATGCACTCGCACAGTACGCCTCGCAGTGCAGGACTCTTTCCTGTTTTCCACGGTTTCCATATTTGCACTGGGCATGTAACGTGCAAAAAGTAGCTGTGTTGGTCTGATAAAAAGGAAAGAACACCTCTTTTTCGCATGTATCGTACCAACCATTTCCTTCTGCCACTTCGTTCAAAAGATAGCGCATCCGCGGGTCTTTACGCTTTTTCTCAAGTAGAATCCCTTTTCGTCCTCGAAGATACCGAAATTTCTGCTTTGTCATGAAGTTCAAAATGCCTTCGTCTCCCGCCAAAACCTCCACTTGGGATTCTGGATTCTCTTTCTCTGCTAACATTGTAGCACTTTTGATGCTTTCTTCCACATAAGACAGCATTTCTGTTGTCTTTTCCCACTTACTTGTAGACACAGGTGCCAGAAGCCACACCATTTCCAGCTTCTGTTCTCTCGCCTTCGCCATGATAGAAAGAAGCATCTCTGCATCTACGCATAGATTTTCGCAAAAAGCGTTGCCCACATATAGATACTTCACCTTCTGAAAGCTTACATTTTCTTTTCCAAATGCAAGCTTCCTCTGATAATCCAACAAGAATTCTTCCTTGTCCAGCAAAAGGTAATTTTTGCACTTCTCTTTGGTATCCAAAAGAATTCCATCCACGAAAACTCGTTTTCCTTTCGATTGTAGTTCTGCGTCCCAAAGAGAAAGCTGTTCCTCCCTAGAACCTGCTATCTTCTCTTCCAGGGGATAACGGTTCTCTGTCATAACATGTGATAGTTCATGCTCTTCAAGGTATAGCTTTGCCTCCACATACTCCATATATTCCTTCGTAAGCCTTCTTGCCTTCTCAACAAACGCAGTGGAAGCACCATTTACACGATAGCAGGTTGCAAAGTCGTCGACATATATTTCCTTCATTTGAACATCGTTCAAGCTTATATTTTCATAGCTTTTGTTTATATGTGAAAAGAAGACTAAAGTCATCCTATCGACGCTCTCGTCTTCTTCAAAATAGTGCTTCGGCAAACGAAATGTAAAGAAATCCAGCCCTAACTCCAGCGCACGGATTTCCACACTTCGCCCCTTTGTCGTATACAGTTTTCCACTTAATATCGCAAATGGAATCATACTCTGCCCTCTTTTCGGTAAATGGAAAGAGGAAGCTCTAATCCATTTTCCTCTAACAATTTTTCATTGGTAAGAATTTCCTCTGGCGAACCATCCGCAATAATCTCTCCGCCAGCCATAAGAATGACGCGGTTACATGTGTCCCAAATAAAATCCAAATCATGACTGGTAATCATTTTTAGATGGTCGAACTCATTTAAGATATGAATGAGATTTCTTCGATTCTTTGGATCAAGCGCTGCCGAAGGCTCGTCCATCAGAATAATATCTGGTTTCATAGAGAGAATTGTTGCAATACTTGCAAGCTTCTTTTCTCCTCCGGAAAGCTTATAAATCTGCTTGTCCTTCAAATAGGTGATATGGCATCTCTCTAATGCCTCTTTTGTTCTCTTTTCTATTTCCTCCGCTGGAAGTCCATAATTTCTAGGTCCAAAAGCCACATCCTGCTCCACCGTACTCATGAAAAGCTGGCTGTCTGAATCCTGAAACACATAGCCAATTTTCTCACGGACTTTGTCTAAGGTCGCCTTTTGCAAAGGTACCTCAGAAACACGAATCTGCCCTTCAAATCCAAGGTTTAAACCTACAAGCAACTTTAAAAGTGTGGATTTTCCCACACCGTTTGCTCCAATAATGCCGATGGAATCATTTTCCTTTGCATGAAAGGTCAGGTTCTTCAGTATTGGCGCCGACTTCTCATATCCGAAGCTCAAATTTTCTATATCAATATGTATATGGCTCATAGCAGCCCTCCTACAAACTCAAACACTGGGAAAAGGCGACACACACCGATTATCCCAATCCATATCATTAAGTATACCGTATCTTTCCATGACCAGTGCACTTTTTTTCCATAATAGAATTCTCCCTTATATCCACGAAGGCACATACTCTCGTAGATCATATCCGCTCTGTCGATGGAACGAAGCAAAAGCTGTCCCACAAGAGAACCCCAGGCTGAGAAATGTACGCCTTTTTGCCCAGGTGCTCTCAGCGCATATGCCTGTGTCAGGCGCCGCACCTCCGAAAGAAGTACTGTGATATAGCGATAAATCAACAGAAGCTGTGTCACCATCATTTTCGGCACATGAATCACGCGAAGGGCGTAGCAAAGCTTCTCAATGGTGGTGCTTGCCACCAAAAGATACGAGGCGAACACCGTCAAAATTCCCTTCATCATCAAGGACACCATCGAAATCACGCCACCCGATACTGCTATATTTCCTATGGTTGCTACAACCTCCCGGTCAAAGAATGGATTTAAGATTCCCACGCAACACACGATGGGAAGAACAATTCGCAAGCGATACAATGCTTCTTTTAAGGAATAGTCACACAAAATAAATAGTACAATTGGATAGATTGCAAGCTGAAGAAGTGGCACAATCTGATACTTACTGCAGGACACGATTGTTGCAATGTATAGCATTGTCAAAACGAACTTAACCAGTGGATGAACCTCGTTCAACCACTGGTTATCATTTGCCATCTGTTCTATTGTATGTATCTCTGTTATTGCCCTATTAATCTTACTCATTGTAAATCTCTGTTTCTTTGATTATTCATTGGTTTTCTTCTTAAAGAATTTGAACGCGTAGCAAGCTCCAACACAAATTCCAACCACAACAAGTCCTCCAACTACACCGGAAAAGCTTGTTCCCACTGCACTCTCACTGTTTTTGAATGCATAGTCAGGAAGAAGTGCTGTAAACTCTTGAATCGCCCCTGCCTTCTCATGAACAGCATCTCCATTTTCAAGCTCCGCTGTTCCTGCCACTTTCTCCATTGACCACTCAAGTCCATCTGGATAAGAAGAAGCAAAAAGTGATAATCCACCACCAATTAGAACTGCTACAATTGCAAGAACAGTAATGGTTTTCTTAACTGATAATCTCTCTTTTCCTTCTACCTCATCTTTTGCGGTTCCCCAGAGAAGCTCTGGTCTAGCCTCTTTGATGAATACCAATACGGCTGCTGTGATAAGTCCTTCTACTGCTCCGATTGCAAGGTGAATTGGCTGCATGGTCGCAACGAATACCCCAAATGGAAGCTCTGTAATTCCTGAAGCAAGTGTCTCAAGTGTTACAGAAAACGCTCCAAGCTGAAGTGTTAAAACACATCCAAGAATCGATGCAAGTACGATTCTTCCATTGGACAATTTATTTTTAATCATTGGACGCCAGATTAATAATGCTCCCAAAAAGCATCCGTAGAATGCCATATTCCATACATTACATCCCAGTGCGAGAAGACCTCCATCCGCAAACAATAAGCACTGAATCAATAATACTCCAATCATCGTTAAAAATCCTGCGAAAGGTCCTAAAATTGCTGATAAAAGCATACCTCCACAAAGATGTCCTGATGATCCCGTTCCTGGAATTGTAAAATTAATCATCTGGGTAGCAAATACAAAAGCTCCCATTACACCCATTACAGGAATTTTCTTTGTATAATCCTCTTTATTTAGCTGGTAAACTGAAGTGCCTGCCGCTGCTGTACTAAGAGCATACATAGTTGCACCAACTGCAGGTGTTACAAGGGCGTCTGC
>JAZUHO010000173.1:0-14495 GCA_045641745.1 Agathobacter sp.
AAATAAGGTGGGCACCACAGACGTGATGTCCACCTAGTTTTTTTCTTCTAGAGGAGTGCGGTGCAGATGAATTCTGCGAGAAATACGACTCCACAACAGGTAATTGCCACTACGAAAAGATTTGCCCCTATCCAGGCGGCAAGGATGCCGACGAGAAATGCCAAGATTCCAGATATTGGGTGCTCGGTTGCTTCTACGATTGCTGGAAAAGTCATTACTGCAAGCGTGACATATGGCAAATAGTAGAGAAAGGATTGTATAAATGTATTCTCAATTTTGCCACGAATAAGGGTTAGTGGAAGAATTCGAATCAAACTTGACACCAATCCTGCAACTAATATGTAGATATAAATATTATGCGTCATTTTCCTGTGCCTCCTTTGCTACGGGAAAGAAGTATGCCCCTACTGCTGAAATCACCACGGTCAGAATAATGGTTCGCATACTCTCCGATAATTGCGAGATTCCTGGTAGCCTGGTTGCAAGAAAGCTCAGGGTAAAACTAATCACCACAAGCACTGCTATCACTTTGTCCTTCTTGGCTGGCGGAATAATGATGGCAAGAAACATTCCGTATAAGGCAACACTAAGAGCGCCAACCACCATCTTAGGCAACACATTTCCTAATAGAATTCCAAATGCCGTTCCGGATGCCCAAAAAGGCAATGCCAAAGTCATAATCCCATACGAATAATACGGATTGAGCCATCCTTCTCGCGCAACATTTGCTCCGAATAGTTCATCCGTAATTCCAAATCCCACGAAAATGCGATGGAGCATTCGCGTTCCTGGAGCTACGCGTTGGCTAAGCGCCAAACTCATAAGAAGATATCTGGCATTGGTAATCAAAATAATGAGCGCCATCTCCCAATAAGGGGCTGTTGCTGCTATTACGGTTATCTCGGCATATTCTCCAGCGGAGGCATGATTCAATATACTGGATAAAAATCCCTGCCCTGGTGTCATTCCCACCTTACGCGCCATCATACCTAGCGAAAATGCCACTGCCAAATATCCTAGTGCAATCGGCAGCCCATCCCGTAGACCATCCAAATATGCTTGCCGATTGGTATGTTCTTTTTTGTTCGCCTTTTCTATTACTTTCAAATCGAATTACAAATCTCCTTTATTCCAAATAATGTATCAACAACTCATTCAGTTTACCGTAATCAAGAGGTTTTGCCAAATGCTCGTTCATACCGGCTGCTTTCGATGAGTTCACGTCCTCCACGAATGCGTTGGCAGTCATTGCCACGATTGGTATGTGTTTTACATCCCCCCTATGTAGGCTTCGAATTGCTGTCGTCGCCTCATAACCATTCATAATCGGCATCTGAATATCCATCAATATCAAATCATAATGGAATTCCTCCGATTGTTCAACCATATCAACAGCCATCTTCCCATTCTCCGCAGTCTCTATGTTTGCACCACTCAGGCTTACAATTTCGACTGCAATTTCACGATTGATTTCGTTGTCTTCCACAATCAAGATATTTTTGGACGAGAAATCATTTTCTCCAATTTTTAGGATTGTTTCCACTTCGCTTTGTACTTCTTCTTCACCGGCAAATTGATGTTTGATGGTATTCCGTAGGCGAGACCTAAAAATAGGTCGTTGAATAAAGGTGTCCACCCCTGCGGTTCTTGCCTCTGTCTCAAAGTTTACTTTCTCGTATCCGTCATAGACGATAATCACTGGTTTTGTGCCAATCTGCTTGCGCATCTCTTTTACGAATTCGATACTATCCACGTCATCTGTTTTCCAGTTGAAGAAAATTACATCAAAGCACATTCCTTCTATTTCTTTCTCGAAAATGGTTCTTAATGCAGCTTCCCCAGAGCTCGCCACCGTCGTGTCAAAGCTTAAATCTGATAGCATATCATAATTCGCGTCTCTAGACTCCTGAATATCATCAATTACCAGCACCTTCAGATTTCTCATATTCTCAGGCAGACATTCCTGTTGTTCCTGCACGCGAAACCACATGGTTACCGTAAACTTCGTACCCACATTGACTTTACTTTCCACCTTAATGTCGCCACCCATCATTCGCACAACGTTTCTTGTAATTGCCATTCCAAGTCCTGTTCCCTGAATTTTGTTGATGCGATCATCCTCTTCCCTTGAAAATGGATAAAATATTTTTGATTGAAATTCTTCCGAAATTCCAATTCCATTATCCTGGAAAATGAACTCGTAGCAGGCAAACTGGTTCTTTACCTGTGTCTCTGCAATATGTACACGAATCAGTCCTCCATTTGGCGTATATTTTATCGCATTGCTCATAATATTAACAAACGCCTGCTGTACACGAAGACTATCCCCTATTACATTTTCATGATCTAGCTTTCCAATCTGTACATCTAGTTGATGCTCATGCTCATCAATTTGTGGTTTTACCATGGTAATCATATTGGAAATTAAATCTGCAAAATTAAATGGTTCCTCCGAAAGTTCTAGCGTTCCACTTTCAATCTTATTCATATCCAACACTTCGTTAACCAAAGATAATAAATGGCGACTTGAGGAAGCAATCTTATTCAGCGCATCTGCAACTCGTTCCGTATCATCGATATTTGCCTGTGCAAGTGCAGTCATTCCCATGATTGCATTCATTGGCGTACGGATATCATGAGACATGCGGGACAAGAAATCCGTCTTAGCATTATCGGCGCTTCTCGCCATTTCAAAAGCATCCTCTAATGCTTTCTCTCTACGATAAACCTCTGTCGAATCCTGACAAACAGCCAAAACAGTATTCTTTCTTTCGTTCAATGCATAATACCAATAGGTTTTTCTGCTAATCTGGTATCTTTCCTCTTTGTAAAAAGTGTGAAATACATATTTATCCGATTTACTAAAGATGTCACGCAAGGCATCAATGTCGGTTTTTTGTATAAACTCTTCTCTATATTCAGGAAGAACTTTCTCCTTCGCAACATACTGGCAGGTTTCTTTATAGTCTTCCGAAAGCGTTCCATCAAAATTTGTTATAGAGAGTACGTGATATTTCCCACTGTCCAAATACAAAACCACTGCAGAATCTGAGAATTTTTCCATGAATTCCAGTGTCATTTTCTGATGCATCTTTTGCAGGTGCCGATTTTCTTGGGATTTTGGTGAAATCATCCCATACACATCAGCCACAATATGCCCTGTCTTCACATCAATCCCCATAAGATATTCCTGCCTCGTATAACGCTTGCTAACTGGTGAAAACATCTCTAACTCTGTCCAATACGTTCCTGCATTATACAGCCTTCTCAAACCTTCTGTTGACCAACACATACGAAGCGCCTCTTTCTCTGTCTGCGGGTCATAATGCTTGATTGCCAACTGCGAATATTTATCATAGTCCATCGGTGCCATCACATTCAACTCAGCAATTGGATTATTTTCATTTGTTGTGGAAAAAAACTGTGTAATGATTCCCTCGTCCAAATCAATTTTGAATCCATATTTTATATGCTGGGAAAACACACCACGATAAAAGTCCCTATGATGTTCTAACTCTTTTTTCGTTTCAGCGAGTTCTTTCTTTAACGCTTCTATCGTTTGGTATTCATCTTCACAATTTTTTTCTTCTTTTCTAATCTCCGTGTTCTCCATTTCCCTAATACTCCATTTCCCATTTTTTACCATCTGTAAATCTTATGAAATAAAAATTCGTTGACAAAAATTGTAGATGGCATTCTGCCATACATACGTATTATGTCCACCGCTCACATCATAGAATATATGTGGAATCTCCTCTTGTGTCAGCCTCTTATCCAAGTCATAGGTAACCCATCCACATACATCATCTGTCTTCCCCACCATTAGCATAAATAGAGTAAACGGTTCCACCTCCGGATTCCACTTCACGTCCGTAAGTAGTCCTCCTAACACACTTGCTTCCGGTCTTTCTAATACATTTGCCGAAGAAAAGGCACCTACATAGCCAAACAGCTCTGGATGTCGGAAAGCGGTACAAAGCGTATTACGTCCTCCCATTGAGTTTCCCGCAATTGCCGTATTTTCACGTCCTGTTTTAATTGAAAAATTATTCGCAATATAAGGCATAAGATAGTTCACCAAGTCTTCTTCTGTTTTATCATATGCCGCAACCTTTTCTGCGAGAGATAAATCGTCCGTGTCTTCATCCTCGTTCACCTCGCTGTTAGGAAGAACGACTATCATTTCTGGAATATCCATAAAATAGTTTAGATTGCGAATAATAATGTCCGCCTTCTTGTTTAACCAAGTCCGATGGCTCCCTCCCAGTCCATGTAGCAGGTACAAAACGGGGTAACTTTTAGACTCATTATAGTCTACTGGAAGAATCACAGATGCATGTCGCTTCGCTTCTGTTAAGCCAGAAGAATAGGAAATCGTCAGCGCCTCTGGATATTCATATCCAGGCATCTTCTCGGTAAAGTAGGGATTACTCTCCATATCAATTGCAATTCCATTTTCATCCACAGCCTGCACATAGGATGTAAACTTTTCCTTAGACGCTTTTCGCACCGCAAGTTCTTCTTCTGTATACTTTGCCTCCTCCGTCGATGCCTGTTGTCTCACATATGCGGCAATTTTATCTTCATCTGAAGGCTGTTCTTTCAGAAACCACACGGTTCCACCTATTAAGACGAGTCCAAGTAAAACCAATATCATACAAACTCGTATCTCACGCTTTCCTCTTCTACTCACCTTTTTCCTCATACTTTCGCTATGTTATACTTTTATCCTTGCTTCTTACGCTTTTGCTGCATCGCAACTATGCGCAACAAAATTGGCATTGGAATAAATCTCTGTAGCGCCATGCCCACACGAAGCATTTTGGTTGGTACTATAATGGTTTTGCCTTTCCGCATCCCATCTAATGCTTCCTTTACACAAAGCTGTGGAGTGATTCCTTTCAATGCAAATATTACGTCTGCGCGTTCATTAAATTCGGTATCCACGGGTCCTGGACACAAGACAAAAACCTGCACTCCACTTCTTGATTCCTTTAGCTCCTGTGCCACCGCTCTCGTCAAACTTACCACATAGGACTTTGTTGCATAATAGGTTGCCATATATGGTCCTGCCGGGAGTAAACCTGCAGAAGAACCAACATTAAGGATCTGCCCATATCCTTGCTTTTCCATCTTTCGAAGTACATATTTGAACAAGATATGCATAGCTTGTACATTTACATGAATCATCGAAATTTCTTTGTCTATATTGGTGTCGCGGAAGGAACCGCAGGTTCCAAAGCCTGCATTGTTAATAAATACATGAATTTCTTCATCACGCATTGCTTTGCACAATCTACGGCACTCTTCTTCAGAATCCAAATCTCCGGTTTCTATCCTACAGCTTGTTCCAGCCAAATTCTTTACATATTCTGCCAACTCTTCTAATCGTTCTCTGCGTCTAGCTGTTAATATCAGGCGATATCCCATAATTGCATACGCCTTTGCGAATTCACGCCCTATGCCAGAGCTTGCCCCAGTAATCCACACTGTTTTTTGTGCCATATCTCATTCCTCCTACGACTTCACTCATCCAAACAATTTCGTCCTTATTACATAGTATCTCTTTCCGTTTCCGCCTGTCAACGAATGGAAGCTCATTTATCTACCAATTTTCGCCTTTTCTAACCACAATTGGTTCACAAGCAACTTATACCCTTTTCTTTCAGTTTCCTATTTTCTCTCGCTCCCCACATCATGTAGTACCTCTTCTCCATATCACGGGGTGTATTTTGTGTTTTCGCTTGTATACAACTGAAACAAAATCCCCCTAGACGGCCAAGCGTTTCCCATAGTATAATACGTTTCGCGCAAAAGGGAAGCGAACATATACGAAGAATATAGTTAATTTATGAGAGGTTTTTAGCATGGGAATGGATAGTTCAAGAAAGTTGGAATTGATGTGGAATCTGCAAAAAGAGCTTGCAGATAAAAAAGCTCAAAGATACGGAATTGAAAATGAAAAGGAGCCATCTGCTGTATATCGCTTGGAAACTCGTTCACTTGAAATCCTTCACCATGATAGTCAAATTGGGTTGGTTACAGAAGAACCTGAAATCCCACTTAGCATGCTAAGTGAAGAAGAGATTCTTCAAAAGGTTCGTATGAAGCGCAAAATGGAAGCTTCTACCCAACTTGCAAATTAAGCAAATTATCTTTCCTTATAATTTATATATTGCAAAGGCTGTTACGATACCTAGTTGCTCCCAAATACTAGGATACCGAAACAGCCCTTTTTTATTCCTTTTCTAAGAAAACTCTCTATTTTTTATTCTTCTACCATCGCCTTAATTGCATCATATTCTGCAATCTTCTTTGCTACGCGCTCCTTTGCATGTGGATTGTCTGTAATCTCATATAAGCGATTCGCAGCCATATAAAACGTGTCCGTTGCCTTATCACAAATAAGGTCCTTGCGAATGTACTGCTCGGTAAGTACTAATGCTTCCTCCGTTTTTCCCATGGATATCATTAAGAAAACATTTGACGCTGCTGCAAAATAATCCTCTGGGTATGACTCCAGCCACTGCTTTCCAAACGTTTCCGCCTCTTCTACTCTTCCTAATCGATCCAAGGCATCCCCTTTTCGGAACATAAACTCACTTGGAAACGCCTTTTCCCAAGAAAAGATGTCCACAATTTTATCGCAGGATGCTATCATAGTCTCCCATTCTTCTCTCTCCTCAAGGAAAATGAAGTATTCCTCCAAAATGTCTTCAAAATTGTAGTCAAATCCCGTTGCCTCTGTTAATTCCGCAAGCTCCATTGCGAACAACGCCTCTGTTTGACGCTCCTCTTCGATGGCACGCATCAACAGGTCAAAGGCTTCCTTCCATGCCTTTACTTCTGCAGTCTCTGGTTGCAGTAAGCTCAGATGACATTTGCGAATCTGCTCCTTTGCCTCTGTCCATAATGAACTGTTTAAATTACCCTTCATAGCTCTCCTCCTTATGTATTTATCTCTCCAAATTTTCTCTTATAGAAAAAGCGACAATTGTCCATCTTCATCGTAATTCATACTAGTTTCTTCTGTATCCACATCCGATTCTAGCTCATAGGATATTTGCTCGCTTGGTTCATCTTCTGGTTCCTCAACAGTTGGCTCCGTCCCTACAGGCTCTTGTTCATAGGGTACAAACTCTTGTTGCGAAGCCTTTGCTGTTCGAACTCCGAAGCTAGCACGATACCCCTTCTCTTCTAATACTGCGCGGACTTCTTTTATGGTCTTATCAAGATTTTCCTTCACCCCAAGAACCATAACTACGCCATTTTCCTCTATCGCCTGATATCCTTTCGAATTGAGATATGCAATTATTTTATTCTTTTCCATCTGGTATTTTCTCACTTTCTGAAAGTTATTCTGCGTTTTCTAATATGTTATATTTTATCAAATTTTCCGCATAATTCCTAGGTACATATTCCCTTTTTTGTATGCCATGGAAGAATCAAATGGCAAGTTTGGCCTAAAGATGAATACCACCCGTATTTTCTCCCGCATTTTTGCCGAAAAGAAAGAGGGACTTCACAGCTGCATTTTGCTAGCTGCAAGTCCCTCTTGTAATTTCGCTTTTTACAGATGCATCCAATTAGATGTTAAGAAGATCACTAAATACTTTAAGTGCTCCCTCTGTCTCATGTGCAAGTACCTTTTTCGCAAGTACTTTACCAAGCTGCACGCCTTCCTGGTCAAAGCTGTTGATATTCCATACAAATCCCTGGAACATTACTTTATTCTCAAAGTGTGCAAGAAGTGCTCCTAATGATTCTGGAGTAAGCTTTTCACCAATAATAATGCTGGATGGACGTCCGCCCTCAAAGCTCTTATTGTTATCTTCATCCTTGTTTCCACAAGCGAAAGCAACAATCTGAGCTGCTACGTTTGCGCAAAGCTTCTGCTGGCTTGTGCTTCCCTGAATGTCAACATCAGTTCCAATCTGGCTATTTCTAAATCCAATAAACTGAAGAGGAACGATATCGGTTCCCTGATGTAATAACTGGTAGAAGGAATGCTGTCCATTGGTTCCTGGCTCACCAAAGATAATAGGTCCTGTTACATAATTTACAGGCTCTCCAAAACGGTTTACTGACTTACCGTTTGACTCCATATCTAACTGCTGAAGATGTGCTGGGAATCTGCTAAGTGCCTGTGAATATGGCAATACAGCAGTTGCGTTATATCCTAATACGTTACGCTCATATACACCAATTAATGCATCGATTAATGCTGGGTTCTCTTTGATATCTTTATTCATTGCAGTCTTGTCTGCCTCTGCTGCTCCGTTTAAGAAACGGGCAAATACCTCTGGTCCAAATGCCAAAGAAAGTACAGCACCTCCAACTGCTGAAGTAGAAGAGAAACGTCCTCCGATGTAATCATCCATAAAGAATGCTGCAAGATAATCGCTACTCTTTGCAAGTGGAGAGGTCTCACTTGTTACAGCAATCATATGTTTTGATGCGTCAAGACCTGCATTCTTGAGTGCATCCTTTACAAAAGACTCATTTGTTAATGTCTCAAGGGTTGTTCCTGATTTAGAAACAAGAACAAAAATAGAATGTGCAACATCAATAGAATTCAAAACTGCTGCTGCATCATCTGGGTCTACGTTACTGATGAATTTTGCCTCCATTTTGAAGGTGTCATTCTTCTTTGCCCAGTTCTCAAGTGCAAGATACATTGCGCGTGGTCCAAGATCACTTCCACCGATACCAATCTGAACAACGGTTGTGAATTTCTCGCCTGCAGCGTTGGTAATTTCACCTGCATGCACTTTGTTTGCGAATTCAGCGATTCTCTCCTGCTGCTCAACGTAGAAAGCTCTCTTGTCTACTTCGTCTGCTACCACTGCATTTCCAAGCTGTCCACGTGTTAACTGATGAAGAACTAAGCGCTTCTCACCTGTATTGATGACAGCTCCGTTGTAAAGCTCTTCGTATTTCTCTACAAGCTCAGCCTCTTTTGCAAGTTCTGCCAAATTTGCAAGAATTGTATCATCAACTTCCTTTGCTGCGTAGTTGAAGGAAAGTCCAGCAGCCATATCCACACTATAATTTTTCACACGCGCTGCGCCATTTTCTCCAGACATTACCTCCTGAAGATTAACACGTTTGCTGTCTGCAACTGTTTTAAATGCACTTAATGTGTCTAAATTGTTCCATGAAACCATCTCAAATTCTCCTATTTGTTATACCTATTATTCCAAAGTCCCTCATGGGCTTCATCCTCCGATAAATATAACACATGCGCCGACGTATTAAAAGGTTAAAAATATAACGAATGTAAAAAAAGCGTACCCAGCTCGGATACGCTTCCTTTTTCATCTTTGTGTCCACTTACATTTGACTACTATTTTTTCATATCGATTTGATCGTTATCTTTGGTGCAAAAAGCGTAAATTCCAAAGTACAATCCAAGCAGTGCAACTACCGCTATGCAAATTTCTGTAAAGGTGTGCCAATGTGCCCACACATACGTCCAGTCAAACCATCCGATTTGATTTCCCCATAGCCATCCTACAATTAAAAGTATGATATGCACTACAACTAAAGTTATGATTGTTTTAATTAATGCGCTTATCCATCTGTTGCTCATACGTCACCTCTTCATTCTTTTTCGAGTAGTATGTGCAACCATTTTTCAATTATACATTCAAAAGAACAAGTGCAATCAAAATTAGAAACAACCCAATGAGCTTACGTTTCTCCATTTTTTCCCGAAACGCCACCACACCCACAACACTAATCGCGAGAATAGTCGCCACATTATACGCTGGATAGACAATAATCGCTGGCAATTCTCCCAAAGAAAGTAATAGAAATCTTGCGGAGAAATAATTCGGAATTCCAATCATGATGCCCCACAGTAAATCCATTCGTGTAAGAGATTGTTTTTTTACCAACATTAAAATAATGCTTAACAGAAAAGCCGCAGCAAAGGTAATAAACAGATAGTGATTCTTTAATGCCCCCACTCCCTGCTTATCATACACATTGGCGAGAGAATCTGTCACACCGCCAACCAAAAGTAGCACGATTAACCACCCTTTGGTATTTCTACCGGTGTGCCCTATGGATTGTCCTTCTGTTTCTGGCAGCTTTGCCATTTCCTCTTTCTTCCCATTAATGATGATAATTGCGCCTATCGCAAGCAAAAATCCAAGCACCTGCATAATACTTGGCGTCTCATGATACACCGCAACCGCCATAAAAGTCGGAACCAACACGCCAAGCTTCATAAAAAGCGAAGACAAAACTACGCCATTTTTTCCTATATTATATTGAAGTAGAACAAATCCCATAAGATATAGAATTCCACTAATCACGCCAATTACCATGGCATATCCCATACCTGCTTGCGTACTTAGCAGGCGCTGGCTTCCCATAAATCCTCTTGCAAGCAACATGCACACGGCATAGTTTGCCATGAACATCACCATATTGTTCTTGATATGGTGTTCGCCCAATCGCATGAAAAAAGCGATAAATGTGCTTGCTGCTACTGCTAAAATCAAATAAATCATCTTATAAACTTCCTAACAATTTGTATAATAGCGTGTAAAGCTGCTTTCCCTCCTCTGGAGATAGATTTACGCATTTTCCCATTTCCATTGGAACGGATAAGGCACGGTCACGTAGCTTCATTCCTTCCTCTGTCACACTTGCAATCAGAACTCTCTCATCCTCCTTGGAACGTTCTCTTGTAACATAATTTTTCTTCTCTAATGTTTTCAACACTGGAGTAAGTGTCCCTGAGTCTAAATAAAGATATTCTCCAATTTCCTTCACGCTTAGACTTTTATGCTCCCACATTACCATCATGGCAATATACTGCGTATACGTTAAATCCAATTCATCCAAAAGTGGTTTGTAACGCTTTACCACCTCTTTTGCGCACGCATAGAGTGGAAAGCACACTTGATTTTCCAATTTCAAAGCATCATACTTATCTGCCATATTCTACCTCCATAGAAGGATACTTTATTCTCCTTATATTAGTTATGTTTTGTATTAATTACATTTTGTGTTAATTATGTTTTGTGTTAATTATGTTTCTTGTCAATTACCATTTTTGTCAATTACCTTTTATATTATTTAATTTAACACAATTATCTGTCAGAACTCAATATCCTTTCTCAAGCTTTTTCTATATGCCAAATTTTTTATTAAAATTCCGCCACGCTTATGCACTGGAATTTGGTTTTTCTCAGTACTTTTTTATGAGGACTTTTTTTATGAGAGTAAAACACTCTCTTCATTTTCCTTGTGCGTTTTATTCTATTCTGCTATAATCCAATTAAAACTAGTACTTTACTACCGGTCGTCAATAATTTTTATCTTTTACCGCCACGTTGAAATAGTATGCTCACAATTGGATATACTATATTCGTTTCAAAAGGCATGAAAAAATTTGAATTATAAAACATAGATTGATAGGAGGTCTAACATGAAAAAGTTTTTATCTGGAGTACTCATTCTTACCCTATGCTTCTCTTTCGTTGCCTGCGGCAGCCAAAGCAAGGCAGACACTGTGGGCGAAAAACTACGCGCTGATTTCATCAAAGCCGCTGCCAATAAGGATGCGTCTGCGCAAGAAATTGTAGATGCCATTATTGCAGATCCTGTTCTGGATATTGCGGTTTCTTCCAACGAAGTAGAAGAAGGCTTATTAACCGGTTTTGACAATGTAGAATTCTCTGATTTCTTAGAGGCTGTTCAATTTGGACCTATGATATCCGGAATTCCATTTATTGGTTATGTCTTTGTTCTTGACGAAGAGGATGGCGACGCGGATGGATTTGTCAAAGCCTTAAAGGATAATGCAAACCCAAGATGGAATGTCTGCACCGAAGCAGATGAGGTCATCGCTGAAAAATCCGGCAACAAAGTATTTTTTCTAATGTGTCCAAAGAGTTTTGATGAAGAGGAATAACAGAGAGTATGCTTTTTTCAAGTATCACTTTTTTATACTTTTATCTTCCATTGGTGCTATGTTGTTACTTCATAGCACCAAAAGCTTATAAAAACGGCGTGCTTTTTTTCAGCAGTCTCGTCTTTTATGGATGGGGTGAGCCAAAATATGTGCTACTGATGCTTTGTGCGATTGCGCTTGGCTTTGGTTTTGGTCTGCTTATCGAACGATTTCGAGCTACCGTATGGGCAAAAGTCTTTCTGATTCTATCAGTCACGTCTAGCCTGTGTATTCTCGGTGTCTTCAAATATGCAGACTTTTTTATTGGCACTTTGCGCGATTTCTTCCCAGTTTCCATAGGTTTTCTCCGGCTCAGCTTACCCATCGGCATTAGCTTCTATACCTTTCAAATCATTAGCTATACCATCGATGTATATCGCGGGTCCACCCACGCCCAGCGCAATTTCCTTACTTTGGGCACCTACATTTGCCTTTTTCCACAGCTGATTGCAGGCCCTATTGTTCGATACACGGACATTTCCCATCAGCTTACCCATCGCACGCATTCCTTTGCCCAGGCAGAGGCTGGCGCTACGCGTTTTCTAATTGGCTTAAGCAAGAAGGTTCTCCTTGCCAATCAACTCGGAGAATTCTGCAATCAATTCCATATGTCCACCGATAAATCCACTCTCTATTACTGGCTTTATGCGCTGGCGTCTGCACTTCACCTATACTTTGATTTCTCTGGCTACAGCGACATGGCAATCGGGCTTGGAACCATCTTGGGTTTCACCTTCCCAGAGAATTTCCGCTATCCCTTCATAGCTAGAAGTATCACCGATTTCTGGCGAAGATGGCACATTTCTCTAGGAAGCTGGTTCCGTGACTACGTATACATTCCACTTGGTGGCAATCGTTGCTCACACGTAAAGTGGATTCGCAATCTCTTTGTCGTATGGTTTCTCACGGGCTTATGGCATGGAGCTGCCTGGAACTTTGTTATCTGGGGACTTTATTTTGCAGTACTTCTCCTGGTTGAAAAATTATTCTTGCAACGCCTACTATCCCGCAGCCAGGTGCTCTGCCATCTCTATGTATTACCGCTGCTGCTAATCAGCTTCGTCATCTTTGATGCGGCTTCTCTCCCGGAGACATTAACTTCGATATCCTGCATGCTGGGATTTGGTTCTATTCCCGTTGTCTCCCCAGAGTGCTTATACTACGCGAAAAGCTATGGCGTTCTTCTCCTGTTTGGAGTAGTTGCTGCGACGCCTTTTCCACAGATTGTTTGTCAGAAAATGCGACAATCCACAAAGCTTCGTCCTCTTTTCAACATACTAGAGGTACTTGCTTGTTTCACACTTTTACTATTGGTAACAGCTTTCCTTGTGGACGGCTCGTTTAATCCGTTCCTTTATTTCCGATTTTAAGGAGGTCTTATGCGAGATACAACCAAACAAAAACTACTTCCCCTTCTTTTGCTTTGTGCACTCTGGGGCGTACTTCTTGGATTTCTTCTCCACAAAACCAATTCCTTTTCTGACGCAGAGCGTCGTGCGCTTACGCAAGCCCCGACGCTTAGTTTTGATTCCGTTTTATCGGGAAGCTTTATGTCGGATTTCGAGAACTATGCCTTGGATCAATTCCCAAAACGCGAACAGCTTCGCACGCTTTCCACGCAGTTTTCCTTCCAGGTATTGCACAAATTGGACCATCATGGTCTGTACGTCAGTGACGGACAAATTTCCAAGCTCGAATATCCCCTACGCTATCCCATGTTGGATTACACCGCCAATCGCTTCTCCTTCATATACGAATCCTACTTGAAAGAGAAAGCAATTGTACCTAGACTTGTGATTATTCCCGACAAAAACTACTACCTTGCTCCCCTGCAGCAAAGATTGGCAATGGATTATGACCAGCTCTTTTCCTACTTGCAGGAACAGCTACCATTTTTTGAACCTATTGACCTAACCGACGACTTGTCCATTGATGCCTACTACGAAACGGATTCTCATTGGAAACAAACGGAGCTTCTGCCCGTCGCTTCCACCATTGCAGACGCCTTCTCCGTTACACTCGCAAATTCCTATGAAAAAAAGGCGTTAAGCACGCCTTTTTACGGAGTATATTATGGGCAATCCGCAATGCCACATGCACCGGATACCATCTGGTATCTCACCAATGACACTCTCACAGCTGCAACCGTTACCCATTTTTCTGATCTGGCTCCCCAAGAGAAAGCGATCTATGATTTTGATAAAGCGAACGGAAAAGATCCCTATGACTTCTTTCTCTCTGGCGCCACACCACTTGCTACGATTCATAATCCACATGCCACAAATAGTCGACGCCTTATCCTGTTTCGCGATTCCTTTGGTAGCAGCCTTGCGCCACTTCTTGTCTCGGGTTACGCAGAAGTGACCTTGGTTGACTTGCGTTACCTTCCTAGTGCAGAGGTGGGGAACTACGTAGATTTCACAGACGCTGACGTTCTATTCCTTTACAGCACAACGCTGCTCAACAATAGTCGCGCCCTGCGCTAGTTCTATGCAATGTCGCGCTGCACCTTCACCTTTTTGCTAGC
>JAZUHO010000174.1:0-2428 GCA_045641745.1 Agathobacter sp.
AGTAATAACATTTTCACAAATCTTCTGAAAATCAATCATTTTTTTATGATTACAGAAAACTTTTCATTCAAGGGTTTATAACGCAGTCTTTATTTTAACAAATGAGTTACACTTTAAACATGTAGATACATTTCGATTTTAAAAATTTTAAAGAATTTAATTTAGTTTGATATTCCAGTTGCAGGGGAACTTAATGGGTGCCTCGTGATTGTTAATCTCGTGACTTCTCTGTTCCTCCGTAACTGAGTTTCACTAAATCGAATTCTCTCAGAACATCCGAGTTCTTTCTTTGGTATTTTATCCAATTCTTCGCGTTAATAGCGGTGTTGACTGCCACAGAAAAGGATAAAGCCTTCAAGAGTGAAAGGATCCTTTGATCTCTTCCAGGGATATTCGCCCAATAATTGTGTGGATCATATTCCTTGGCCTCTTTATCTCTCGTTGCCTTGCTTCTTACCTTAAAAATTCTTAATAATTGTTTGTAAGATTCTTTATGTATTTGTCCTCTTGGGCCAATAACAATAGGAATTGTCCTAGTGTCTTGTTGAAATGGTGTGAGTAACGTTTTCTTGGTTTTTGCTTCAGCAATAGCTTTTTTATAAAATTCGTCTTTCTTATGCCATGCAGTAGCAAAAGCCTTTTCCAACGTTTTGTTGTTTTGACTCGTTTGTACACAGGTGATATCGATTAATTCGTTCCCAAGAATTATATCGACACGAGTCTTGTTTTCAGAGTCTATATATTTTTCTTTACTTGGTTTTATCTTTCCTTCTGTCTTTAGCATCCTAATCAATCTGTCTCTGACTCTGTTATGTTTGGTTGAATTACCACCAAAGTTCGAACACGCATTCATATGATTAGCAATAGCGTTTGCATGTTCGTTCTTGTTAGTCCTCGAGTAACACTTCGTAAAACCACATTCATTAGTGAGGAGTAGGGTTTGAGTAATTATTTCCTCCATAATGTCGTCAGTTATGCGATATGTTTTTGAGGCGGTTGGTGGTTTCGTAAGAACCATACCAGCCTTTATTCCTAAGTGATCTCTAAATAAAGGTTGATATCTTTGGACATCTCCATTGCTTAGCCTTGTCTCCACTTCTTCCTGGAGTTTTTCTTGGTGTATTTTCGTAAGGTATCCTTGAAGTCTAGCAATGTCGATGCTCTTCTTCTTTTCCTTCTCATCTTTCTTCTTCTCTGCCGTATCGTCTTCTTCTCCGTCTGTGTCGGCACTAGAGTCAATTTCACCATTTGGACCGGTGGAATTTTGACTAGTGCTCCTTTCGCTATCTTCCGATTCTTGAGTGGAGTGGTCCACCAGTGGAATCAATCCTATTGCCACTCGATATGTTTCATTTATTTCAAGGGGTTCAAGCTCTTTCTCATATTCATGTATAATATTCCTAGTCTCATCTGACATGACTCTCGGGTAACCTCTTGCAAACCAGGTATTGAGGGCATTCAATGTACTAGCCACAAATGCCTCTTTGGCAAATTCTTTTGTTAGAGTGATCCCTAAGCCACCTTTGCTTGCGCTAAGAGGAATAATACTTTTAGCTATGTCATAGAGCACTCTCGAGTGGTACGTGGCCTTTTTCTTCGCGCATTGTTCTTTCTTGAATTTTCTGAAATCTTCAACTTGCTTGTCATCCCATTTTTCTAGCCGAGCTCCTTCAAAATCGTAATAATCTAATGACTGTCCAGCTAGGGTCATGACAGCTTTTATGATGTTGTTATCCCACTTTTCAAAGTATTGAGGTGTATCACCCAGCGCCCGCAACAAGAAATTTGGTGTAGGAGCTATGGATAGCCTCAACATATGGAAAGCGACTTGTGTTCTCAGTTCTGGTAATCTAAACATCATCTTCATCGATTCATTCAAACTCTCATCAACTTTCTTCTGAATGAATTCCCTTGTTCCGATTGGAATGCCTTGAATTACTGTACCGTCATTCACGTACGTAGCTCCAGTAGAGCTGAACTGTTTAGACATTTCCGTTGGAACAGGCTCATAAATGATACATTTCGATTCATTTAGGGTCAAAGATAGTCTCTTAAGAGTTGGTTGAATTCTTTGCTTGATTTCTTGAAATGTGACTCCTTCCTGTTCCTCATTCAGTGTAATGAATATGTGGTCATCTAAGTAAGCGCATACAAATGATTTGTGTTCCCAACCTATCTTAACTTCTTCTCTTAATAAGTCGTTGGATGCTAGAGAAAAAAGGAGTGGACTTAATGGACAGCCTTGTCTCACTCCTTGTTTAGATAGGATGACTTTATCTTGATTGAGGTATAATCTCGAATCATGAAGATAAAGAAGCTTCACCGTTGGAAGCAGTTCTGGAAGAAACTTCTTGACGCAAATTAGCATATGCTCTCTGTTAATCGAGTTGAAAGCATTTTTGATGTCAAGTTGGATAGACCTTTTCAG
>JAZUHO010000175.1:0-12336 GCA_045641745.1 Agathobacter sp.
AAGACAGTGAAGGACTTTTTTCAGAATTTATTAGCTCAGCGTATGAATCTGGCTCGAGTAACTGCACCATTGTTTGTTGATCCTAAATCAGGATTGAACGACAACTTAAATGGTGTAGAACGTCCGGTTGATTTTGACATTTTAGAGCAGAATGGTCGTATGGCTGAGGTTGTACATTCTCTTGCAAAGTGGAAACGTTATGCGTTAGATAAGTATGATTTTGAACCAGGTACCGGTCTTTATACTGATATGAATGCGATTCGTCGTGATGAAGACACTGACAATATCCATTCTATTTATGTGGACCAATGGGATTGGGAGAAGATTATTGATTGCTCTGAACGCAATGAAGAAACCCTAAAATCCATCGTGCGAAGTGTATATAAAGCAATCAAAAAGACAGAAGTATATATGACCATTCAATACGATTATATTGAAGAGGTTCTTCCAAAAGACATCTTCTTTATCACTTCCCAGGAGTTAGAAGATAAATATCCAGATTGTACTCCAAAGGAACGAGAATACAAGATTGTAAAAGAAAAAGGCGCTGTATTCATTATGAAAATTGGTGACCTACTTGCTTCTGGAGAAAAGCACGATGGTCGCGCACCTGATTATGATGATTGGAATTTAAATGGAGATATTGTGGTATACTACCCAGTCCTCGATATTGCTCTTGAGTTATCATCCATGGGAATCCGTGTCGATGAGAATTCTCTTATGACTCAGTTGGAAAAATGTGGTTGCCCAGAAAAATCGCTATTACCATTCCAAAGTGCCATCTTAAACAAGGAGCTTCCATACACCATCGGCGGTGGAATCGGTCAATCCCGTATCTGTATGTTCTTTTTACGCAAGGCACACATCGGTGAGGTACAATGTTCACTTTGGCCAGATTCTATTCGAAAGGAAGCCAAAGAAAACGGAATTATTCTTTTATAGTTCAATAGAATCCACAGAATTCCTTCCTGTTTCACACAGGAAACGGAAGTGGGAGCAGCCTGAGATATCTGTTCATACTTAAACCAGATATCCCGGGTTGCTCCCCTTTTTACTTCACCTCAATATGTGACTTTCATATATATTAAACTTCCCATGTACTTACGTATACTGATGTGCTTATGTATATTCATCTACTTATGAATATTGATTTACTTATATGCATTAATCTACTTATGTATATTGATCTACTTGATGTACACACTCTGCAAGTTCTTTCATTAAATCCATTGCATATGCTGCACTCTCTGAGCATTTATCTCCCAATGAGACCGCTTCTGCCGTGCTAGCTGCAACTTCTTCACTCACGGATGAAATCTGCGTAATACTATCCACAATTGTATCGTTCGACTGTAATATATCGTCAATTCGATGATATATATTCTCTACTGTTTGTGAGAGACTCATCATGTTCTCACCAATCAACGAAAACTGTTCATTTGCATCCGCAATGAGCGCTCTTTCCTGTGTGGATACTTTGATAACATTATCTACTGTTTCCTTTGCACTATCTGCATTTCCCTGCAGTTCCGTAACAATTTCCTGGATTTGAATGGTTAACTCTCGCGTTTTATCCGCCAGTTGACGTATTTCATCTGCAACTACGGCAAAGCCTTTTCCTGCTTCTCCTGCTCTCGCACTCTCTATGCTTGCATTTAAAGCTAATAAATTGGTCTGTGCAGAGATTGCGAAGATTTCCTGCGTAATGTCTGCTACTCCATTTGAATTCTTAATCAAACTTTCTACGGATACTACAACTTGCTCATTTGCTGCTGCCGAACGCTCCGACTGCGTTTTGAGCTTTTCAACTGCATCTCGGCCTCCATTTACAGATTTGGCAGACTCATTCGATAGCTCAAGCATTTGATTCGACATATTCTTTGTCTCCTGAATCATATCCTGGATATTTCCGGTCATTGTTGTCTGCTTCTCGATACTTTCTGTATTGGTTGTATTTCCCTCCGAAATATTGCTTAGCGCATTTGCCGTTGATACAACCGCTTCATTCAGTTCTCCCATACAATCTTTCGCCTGCGCGGAAGTCTTTTTTACTGTGTCAACCACTTCCAGGATTGCAGAGAGCAGTTGTGTGCTCTTCTCTTTTTCTGCATTCACTGCTTCCATTTTAATTCGATTGTTTAAATTCGATAACTGGGTTACCCCACACAATCCTATCAAATAAATGATAACCGATGCAGCTTGCAATAAAATCGTCGATTTATTAATTGCAACCCCAGAATGCATATGCTTCATAATTAAGGATATATACAATACATCTGCAACATTAATCGTTCCAAACACGATTGCTATCATTCCAACAATTCTGTAATCATAGTATAAAATAAATAGAAATGTAATTGGAAAAACAATAAGAAATATACCGTCATTTTTCGCCCCAAATACAACCAAAGCATATACGATTGCGTATCCCAAAATCGCAATGTATTTGAATTTTTGCGAACTTTTTGCTTTTGCTACAAATGCAGCAACTAATGTTACCAATACAGCGATTTCAACTGTCAGTGCAAAACTTAAGGTAATATTTCCATCTCTATAATCACCAATATATCCAATAAACATAAATATATCGATAATTGCGATAAAAATAAGTACAAACCTGTTTACAGCCTCCAAATCACTTTTGTGCCTTTGCTGTCTTTCATTCCCCATATAACTTAGCCTCCTCGTATTCTTTCTAGTTCCTCTATTTCATGAAATCACACATTTTCTTCATTTCCATTGTGATATCTTAAAAACTCCTCGAATTCATCCTTTGGAAGTGGTTTCGAAAAGTAGTAGCCTTGGATTTCGTCTACGCCTTGTTTTTGCAATTCTGCGAAATGTTCACTGGTTTCGACTCCCTCTGCCACAACCTTTAAGTCCATTTCATGTGCCAACCGAATTGTAGACTGTACAACAATTCTTGCCTTATTATCCACAAAAAAGGCTTTTGTCATATTCATATCTAGCTTCAATATCTCAACAGGAAGCTCAATCACATAATCCAGATTGGATTGTCCATTACCGAAATCGTCTAGTGAAAAAGATACTCCATAATCGATTAATCGTTTCATGTTATTCAGCAATATATCTCGCTCTTCAACTTTACCCGTCTCTGTTATCTCCAGATTAATTCTCCACGGCTCCACTTTATATCGATTCATAATTCGCATATAATGATCTGCCAGATTTCTCTGCTCGCACTGGAGTGCAGACAGGTTCACTTCGATATAATCAATTCCGTATCGTACAATTTCACTCGAAGTAAGAAACTCACAGGTCTTTTCAAAGATACGTTCTCCTAGCAATGCAATCAGACCCGTTTCCTCTGCAACAGGGATAAAATCACCTGGATACATCAAACTGCCATCACTATTTCGAATTCTTGCCAAAGCCTCTGCAGAACTAAATTGATTACTTCGAATGCAAAAGATGGGTTGATAAAATACTTCCACACGATCTTCTTGCAATGCACTTAATATCTCTTTTTGACACAGCACTTTCTTTCTAAACTCTGCCACAATAGAATCATCTACATAAATCACTTGTGATTTGTTAGGACTAGAGTGTACGTTTTTCATATGCCGTGTCACATAAATAACCTCATCTGCATCCCGTAGCATGAGGATATCTGGAATCAACACAAAAAGCGTCGCAGGCATCGAGCCCCCATTTTGCTCAGGATTGTAAAAATAGTCTGCATATAATTCGTCTTCTATTTTTTCAAATCTTTCACTCATTGTACTTCCATCTGGAAATACCAAAATCAAATCATACTCAATATCTTTAAATATTTTGACATTTTTGTCTTTAGAAAATAATGCTATGATTTTTTGAATTGCTTCGTCTGCAAAAGAGTTTGTTTCACCACGATTCTCTGCTAGACTGATAGAAATGTACAGAATACTCTGTTTCCTTTTATTTCGATAGCATTGGCGAATATATTCCATAAATGCATTCGCATGGAAGCAATCAAAATTACGATCCATACAGGTAGATGGGTTCTCCAATGTACAATACAATGTCAGCATACCCAAGCCGCAAGTAAATCCAACCACTAACAGTTCATTGTGCACAAACTGTATCAAAGAGGCAATCATCCACATAATCATCCAAATTAAACTAGCTTCTCTTCTCTTCGGATTCAACTTTTTACCACCAAGTACTAAGATACCAATAGTAGTAGCCACATACTTTAGTGCAAATATGTAAGTCATGAGAACAGCCCAATTGCTAGTATAAACAACATCTCCCTCTAAAAATATATCTATTGGAAGCACATAAATAATCAAATTCTCTATACTTACCATTGTCAACCATATGTAACGCTTTCTATATTTGATTCCCTCATTCTGAATATCCGCAATCACATAGGCAAAGGCAACATACCCCGTCCATATCAGCATGCACAAATAAATTTTGCAGATGAAATGCACAACATGAATCGGCCAAATATCCATGTTATAAATGGCAATAATAGAAAAAATATCGCACAACACACAAAAAATGGTAATGTGTATGGTTCGAATAAATACCTTTTCCGAACGTAATCCTACCCTTTTTTGTCGAAAATATAAAAATAAAATCAGAAACATGATTATGAGACCGCATAGTTGATTATGAATATTCATAGACGTCCTCCATCCGATTCGTATATTTTAGCTCGTATTTTTCGGTTCGTATATTTCAATTCTAGCACTTATGTACTATTTTTTCAATCGTCGGAGTCTGTGGAATAGAACTTTTTTCTCATTTCCATGTATTTCTTTTCACTGTTTGAAGAAATAAAAACGAGACTCCGTGAATCGAACTTCATTCTCATTCACAGAGTCCCCTGTCTACTTTTAGATATTATGGAATCGTGGTTAATTCTTTTACTACTTCTCCTGCAATAATGAGTCCCGCTGCAGAAGGTACGAATGCAACGCTTCCAGGTATCGCCCTTCTTGAAGATCCTTCTGGCACTTTTTCCTGCAAAGCTTCAACTGGTTTCTTTGGTAGTTCCTCCGAATACACCACTTTTAGTTTCCTTACTCCACGTTTCTTTAATTCATGGCGCATTACTTTTGCCAGTGGACAAACCTTTGTCTTGTAGATATCAGCCACCTTAAACTGACTTGCATCTAGCTTGTTTCCAGCCCCCATACTGCTGATAATTGGCACGTTTGCTTCCTTTGCCTTCATAACCAATGCAATCTTGGCAGCAACCGTATCCACCGCATCTACCACATAATCATACTGCGTAAAGTCAAAGGTATCCTCATTTTCTGGCAAAAAGAAACACTTCTGTACCGTAATCGCAACTTCTGGATTAATTGCAAGCATTCGATCTCTCATTACATCAACCTTGTATTTTCCAACGCTATCCCAGGTTGCAATAATCTGCCTGTTAATGTTAGTTACACTTACCGTATCGCTATCCACAATCGTAAATTTCCCAACTCCGCTTCTTACTAGGGCTTCACAAACATAGCCACCGACTCCGCCAACTCCAAATACCGCAACATGCGCATTAGAAAGCGTATGCATCGCCTTTTCTCCTAATAGAATTTGTGTTCTCGCAAACTGTTCTCTCATTTTTTCCACTCCAATCTTCCTCCTATTATAAAGTGTATTTTCTTTTTGTCAAAAAAAGATTATAGTAGAGATGTCATTTTTATACATGCAAATAGGTTGAAGCAAATAATAAATTAGTAGAAAGGAGATTTTTCTTATGAATTTTATAAAAAACAAAGGCAAAGGTATTTTGCTTTGTCTGGCTATCGCTATTCCTTCCTGGTTTCTCGGAAGGCAATTTCCAATTATCGGAGGTGCTGTCATTTCTATTCTTTGCGGAATGCTCGTAACTCTGTTTATTCATGACAAGAGTCACTTAGAAGCAGGTATCAAATTTACTTCCAAAAAAATATTGCAATGGGCTGTCATTTTACTTGGATTTGGTATGAACCTGAATGTAATTGCAAAGACTGGAGCACAATCGCTCCCTATCATTCTATCCACAATTACTACTTCCCTTGTGATTGCTTTCGTTCTCTGCAAGCTTCTTCACATTCCAGCCAAAATTTCCACCTTAGTTGGTGTAGGGTCTTCTATTTGTGGTGGTTCTGCAATTGCTGCAACTGCACCTGTCATTGACGCCGATGACGAGGAAGTCGCGCAAGCTATCTCCGTAATCTTTTTCTTTAATGTTCTCGCTGCGCTTTTCTTTCCATCCTTAGGGCAAGCCTTAGGATTTGCCACAGACACAGGAAACGCCTTTGGCATCTTTGCCGGCACAGCCATTAATGATACTTCATCCGTAACAGCCGCTGCTTCCACATGGGATAGCATCTATGGACTTGGTTCTTCTACCTTAGATACCGCTGTTACCGTTAAATTAACACGTACACTTGCTATCATTCCAATCACACTTGTGCTCGCATTGCACCGCGCGCATACAGAGAAGAAAAAGGGCGCAGCAAGTAGCAACGCCTTTTCCTTCCGTAAGGTTTTTCCATTTTTTATTTTATACTTTATTGGAGCTTCCGTTTTAACTACCATTGCACTAGCACTTGGAGTTGATGCCTCGATTTTTGCACCATTCAAGACATTAAGCAAATTTTTTATTGTACTCGCTATGGCAGCTATCGGTCTTAACACCAATATTGTAAAGCTAATCAAAACAGGTGGAAAGCCTCTAATAATGGGATTCTTCTGTTGGATTGGTATCACTGGTGTAAGTCTTATGATGCAGCATCTGCTCCAAATATGGTAACTCCTAATATTCTTTTGCAATAAAAATGGGTAGGAAATAGATGGTAACGTCATCTATTTTCTACCCATATTTTGATTTTTTCAAATTTTGCTCCCGTTCTTACTGTCACTTTTTGTTTTAGGAAAGACCTTTTTTCGAAAGAAAACAGCTTCCCCGATTGCAAGCAATGCACATCCCACAATTACCCCAAAATATCCATAGGGACTATGCACTTCTGGCATGCTTTGAAAATTCATGCCGTACCATCCTGTCACAAGTGTAAGTGGAAAGAAAAACGTCGTAACTACCGTAAGCAATTGCATCGTCCTATTTTGACGCTCTTCTAACTTTTGCTGATAAATATCCCGAAGCTGCATCAAATAGTCGCGTAGGAGAAGCTCCTGTTCACGCATTCGTTCCACTTTTCGCACATAAGCTCGCAGGATATTCTCTTCTTCCGTTCCCAACAGTCCCGTTGTATCCTCACACAAGGTATCCAAGAAGTCTGCCAACTGCCGATATCGAAAGCTTTTAAACAGAAGTTCCTTGCGAAAAATCATCACCCTTTTGGATGGGTCCATTTGCTTTTCCTTTTCAATCAAGGCTTCTTCTATTTGATAGCACTGAGCTTCCATGTTTTGTAAATATTCCACATCGCAGCAAATATAATGTGCAAGCAGTTGTAATAACACATGTATAGGCTTTGTTGCCTGTCCATCCTGCAAGATGACCTCTATCACCTGTTGAAGCACATGGTTCTCTTTTCCCATATTCACTAGAAACAGTTCTTCTCCATTTAGAAAGAATGCAACGGACTGTTTCGGTTGCTTCAAAATGTCCTGCTCCACACAGATAATCTTCCCCACGATTCCATTCTTCACGACTTCCAGCCTGAAGTATTCCTGTTTTTCCAATAGAAATGTGCGAATTTCAACCATACCCGAAATTGAGGTCGATAGGTATTCGTTTTCAAACTGTTGTCTGCCTAGGAAAATCAGTTTTCCTTCTGCCAATTCATATTGCATCTCTTCTCACATATTTCCCTTCTGTTTATCTATTATGTGAGAGTACGCTTGAATTATTCAAAAAATCCCAATTTTTCTAACGCATATGCGATTCCATCTTCACTTGATGCCTTCGTTACAAAGCTTGCATGTTCCTTTAGTTCTTCTGGCATTGCATTTCCCATCACTACACTATGTGGAACATAGGAAAGCATTGGCAAATCATTATTGCTGTCTCCAAATGCATAGGCATGTTCCAAATCCAAGGAAAAATAATCTACCAAATACTGAATTCCTGTTGCCTTCGAATAATGATAAGGAACAAATTCCCGAAAGCTTCCTCCTCGATCGATACACTCAAAATATTTGTCACTCACCTTGCGAAATTCCCGCAGCTGTGCTTGGCTCGCAAACCAAATAACAAACTTATCGCAGATATAATCCTCCGATTCTAATTCGTGCGACATGTCATAATGACGCTCTTTATATTCGTAATATAGCTTTACCGCCCCAGGGTCCCGAAGCTTTCTCGACAAGTCGAAATTCAGCTCTTCCTTTGATTCAAAAAGAATCTCCACATCTGTTTTCCGCGCTTGCGCCAATATTTCCATTGTAACTTCATGGGTTTGCGTGATATGAAACAACTCCTTTTCTCCATAAAAAATATTCGTGCCACATCCACACACATAGCCATCAAAGCCGATATCTCGAAATCTTTTTTCCACATTATGGAAGCATCGCCCTGTATTTACGAACATTAGGTGCCCATTCTCCCGTGCTCTCTGAATTGCGAGCACTGCACTATCAGGAATCGAGCCATCTTTATCTGATGTCACGGTTCCATCCAAATCAAAAAAAGCTATTTTTTGTTCTTTCATATCTCCATCCTATCCACAATGTCGAGCATATTTCTTCAATGTATCCAGATAAAACTCGGCATATCTTGTTAATTTTATATTTTTTTTGGTAATGACACCAATTCGCATCTGCTCTTCCACTGCAAGAGGTCTTGCAATAATATTCTCACCATTTAGCTTAGAATCAATTACTCCAGAGCTTACCGTATACCCATGTAACCCAATTGCAAGGTTAAAAAGCGTAGCTCGGTCACGCACCTTAATGTTTCGATTGCTGTCCAAGGTGCTAAGTACCTCTTCTGAAAAATAGAACGAATTGTGCTCTCCCTGCTCAAAGGAAAGATATGGATACGGTTCCAACTCTTCCAAAGTCACACACGTCTTCTCCGCCAAAGGATGATTTCTGCTGATGAAAATATGCGGCTTTGCCACAAATAATTCCGTAAATTGCAATTCATGGCGTCGAAAGAGCTTTTCCATAATTTCTTCATTCTTATCCGACAGATAAAGTACTCCAACTTCACTCTTGCCTAAGCTTACATCCTCTATAATCTCATGCGTTTGCGTTTCTCGCAAGGTAAAATCATATTTTGGGGTATCAAATTGTTTAATCATATCAACAAATGCATTCACCGCGAAGGAATAATGCTGACACGATACCGAAAATCTGGCATTTCGTTTAGATTCTTCTGCGAACTTGTCTTGCATCATCTCAACCTGCTCTAAAATTTGCCTCGCATACCCTAATACTTCTTCCCCCTCGCGTGTCACTGCCACACCACGATTAAGCCGATTAAAAATTACTGTATTCAGTTCTTTCTCAATGTTTTGTATTGCTGTTGTAAGTGATGGCTGCGAAATATAGAGTTTATCTGCCGCATCCGAAATATTACCGGTCTCTGCCACCATTACAATGTAACGCAATTGTTGTAATGTCATGATATTCTCCGCCTTTTCTCCCGAAATAATGCCTTATTTTTCTTCCCCTGTTCTGCACTATGGTTCAAATTCTAAAGCGTCGTACTTCGTAGTATCTGAGTAATCCCACCATTCTCCAGAATATCCTTTGAATCCGCATTCTGTCATAACAAATTCTAGTAGTCTAGAATTCTCAGCTGCGCGCTCGCTTACATCGAAGTACTCACGATCTGCCCGTAATGAGAAATCATCAAATCCGGTAGGCATCTCAACCTCGTCTCCATTGCAATACACAATTGTCATATCTATTGTCCCACCTAGGTTATGCGCCTTCATGCCGTTTGCAGGATTCGCAACGTATCTTGGGTTTGGACACACTTCCCACAATTTCTCCTGTGCAGAAAAAGGGCGATAAGCATCCCATATTTTGATACAATACCCCATTTGCTTGAGTTTTTCCTGCGCCTGTGCCAACTTTTTTACGGTTCCATATCGCAAATATGCGTCATGAAAGGAATAAATGACCTCTCCTGTAAAATTATCCTCTGTCGCATATTTCAAATCAATTATGATATCTGGGATATAATCCTGTATTTTCACATAATCCGTATCCAATGGTTCTACTTCTGGCTCACTTCCATTCTGTTGCTGTTCTTGCGAGGTTTCTTCTGAAGAAGCCTCCACTAATCCATTCTCCATCTGCAAACTGTTAACCTCGGAGCTTAGGAAATTCCCATCCTCTTGCATTTCGCTATCCACGCTACTCTTTGTATTGCCACAACCTCCCATTTGACCAAGTAGAAGCAGGCACATACAAATTCCAAAAATCTTTCTCATTTTGCTTTCCCATTTCTTTTATTTCTAGTATTTTTTCACTCCACTTGCAGTATCAATCACTATTAAGCAATCCGATTGCACCAGTTGCATAATTTGGATCATAGTGCTTTCCGGAACTGCAATGCACCCTGCTGTTGGCCCACCACTTGAACAATGCAAAAAGAATGCGGAACCTTTTTCTGGCACGCATGCCACATTATAGTCCAATGCCAGTACATAATTATATACACTTCCGCATGATTTAATATGCTCTGCTGAGTTCCAATCCTTTTCCACCTTTTGCGTTGTTACAAACTTATTATAGTAGGCAGAATTTGGATCATCTACCCAATAATAGGTATCATCCACATGCGTATAAGCCAAATTCGTCCCAGGATTTGGTTTATTTCCAAATGCCTTGCAAAATCCCCAAACACCCTTCGGCGAATAAGAGGCAGACTCGGAGGCTTGCCCCACTCCCTGGGATCCTACATACCCGGACGTACTAAAGTTCTCTCTCCAGATTCCATCTGCTCCGCACGTGTGCATAGAAACCGTGGCCCCCGTCCCGTTTGCCGCTACAATAATGAGCTGGCTGGTTCTTTGTGCAACCGAAAGATTCGCAACCCAATCAGCATTTTCTGCTGGTTTGGCTTCTCCTGCTGCTTCGTTTTGATTTCCACTCGGCGTTCCCGTATTGTTTCCACTATCTGGCGTCTTGTCATCTGACTTTGAAGCTGGATTTGGTTTCTCAGTTGTTACATATGCATTGGAAACATACCCTACGCTTCCGTTCCATACAATCCGAAACCATCCATTTTCTTTGCATCTTCCTGTTGCTGTCAATTCCGTATTTTTTGAAACACATTCCACAATCTCGCATTCCGTATTCGGAAGTGCTCGTATATTAAGTCTCTCTACAGCATATAAAAGCACTGGTGGCATATCCTCAACCGAATTATCAGGTTGCGTATCCTGCTCTAAAATGGTGTCTGTTGCTCGTTCCATTTCATTCTCTTGCTCTTTGCCATCACGGCTTTCTTTCTCTTCTGTACGAATTTCCGGTTGTACCGTTGCTTGCACGAGCTCTGTATTCGGTGACAACTTATGCTTTCCTTGGAAAAGGCGTAGCCCCACCACTGCTACGACTGTAATTGTAGCAAGGATTACGAGCACCACAAAAATTGTATTCTGATGCCTTGCCAGGCTTCCTCTCGCTATCTTTCGTTGTCCTTTTTTCATATATTCCCCCACTTATTATCCTAAGTATAAAACAAAATCCCTAATACTGCTCCCTCAGCCACTACTCCTTCGCTTTTTTCAAAAAATTGTGATACGTAAAATCGATGGCAAATGCACCAAGTGGCGCCGTAAGAAGGATTGCTATCACGGACACCGTAAGTACCATATCTCCGCAGGAAAGCCCCATTGCCAGCGGTAATCCGCCAATTGCGGCCTGAACAGTTGCCTTAGGCGTATATGCCAACATGCAAAACGCCTTTTCCTTTCGTGTAAACGGAGTTTTCATTAAGCAAGCTAAGACGCCAAGCATTCTAAATATAAGAACTCCCAGAATCAAAACGATTGCATTCAGTCCCGCTGATTTCAGACTGTCCACACGGACAGATGCCCCCACCAACACAAATAGGAATATTTCCGCACCTACCCAAAGTTTATCGAATTTGGCTGATAAGTGAATGGCCACTTCCTGCTTTCTCTTTTTTATCATAATACCAAGTGCCATAACGGCAATCAGAGATGCAAATGGAATGATTTTGCCCCATTTATCCTCTACAAAGGTAAGAGCAAAAGCGGTTCCAAGTACAACGAGAACTTTTGCGGTATCTCGCATGGAAATGTGCTCAAAAAATATAGCTAAAAGAAAGCCTACCGCCAATCCCACACCAATTCCTACCCCAATTGAAATTGGAATATTTATGAAGCTTCGAACATCAATACTCTGGCCCTGTGCTAAGGACGTAAATGTTGTGAATAGAACAATTACGAA
>JAZUHO010000176.1:0-12056 GCA_045641745.1 Agathobacter sp.
AAACGGGGTATAGCGAATGAAAAAAGAAGAGTTTTTCTATGAGTCCCGCGATGGTGTGAGCCGTATTCATGCCGTGAGATATACTCCTGACAACGGGGAAGTCAGGGGGATCTTTCAGATAGTCCACGGTATGGCGGAATATGTTGAGAGATATGAGGATATCGCCGAATATATGACGGATAGGGGATTCGTCGTTACCGGTGATGACCATCTCGGACACGGTAAATCTGTGCCTGAAGGTGGTACCTATGGATATTTCTGTGAGCAGGATCCGGCCACGGTTGTGGTACGTGATGTGCACAGACTCAAGAAAATCACTCAGGAACTCTATCCCGGAGTCCCTTATATTTTACTGGGACACAGTATGGGTTCTTTTATCGCCAGAAACTATATCTGTAGATATGGTTCGGGTATTACCGCTGCTGTAATCATGGGTACGGGAATGCAGCCGAAGGCTTTGATAGGTGTATCAAAATTCTTGGCAGGGTTTCAGAAGACTTTTTTGGGAGACAAGCATCCCGCAAAATTTATTAATGGATTGGCTTTCGGCAGCTACAATAAGCGTATTGCCAAGCCGAGGACCGAATTTGACTGGCTGAGTGTCAATGAAGCCAATGTTGATAAATATATTGACGACCCGCTGTGCGGAAGACTTTTTACCGTCAACGGTTTCAGAACCTTATTTGAACTGATAAGCAGACTTCTCAACAGAAAAAATCTGGAGGGTGTGCCCAAAGATTTACCTATATTTTTCGTAGCCGGTGCGGAGGATCCGGTCGGCGATTACGGAAAAGGAGTAGAGCAGGCGCGTGACAGTCTGGCTGCGGTGGGAGTGAAGGATATATCACTCAAATTGTATCCGGGAGACAGGCATGAGATTCTGAACGAAGACGACCGTGACACGGTGAAAGAGGATATCTACAATTGGATCCTAGAGAAATTGTAAAACTATTTCAGACCACCCCATATGATTTCAGGTGGGCCAGAAAACATGAATGGAAATCAGCCATGATGATGTCGTGGAAAACATTTATGAAATTTGAAGCCTGCGATTATACGGAAGAAGGGGTTAAGGCCTTTTTTGAATTTATATCCGATGATGATATTTACAGAGCATTCCTGAACGGTACCTACAAGGTTATGGTGGCTGTGGACGGAGAGCGAATCATCGGTGTCGGATCTCTCAGAAATATTAATATTCTCTCGCTGTTGTTTGTGGATGAGGAATATCACAGGCAGGGAGTGGGAAGTATACTGATAGAACTGCTCGGCAGCTACGTCAGGGATGAAATGGGAGAGAAGCGGCTGTTCGTCAAGGCAGCTCCGTATGCGGTTGAGTTCTACAAGAATAACGGCTTTACCGTAATCGGAAAAGAAATTGTTCATGACGGAATCAGAGTGACTCCGATGGAAAAGAATTTGTAATGTTTTTTGTAATGAAATGCGAGAATTGAAATGGCAAAATTATTTAGTCCCGAAAATCCGATAATCAACTTCCTCGGAAGAATTACGGATATTATGATTTTGAATTTATTGACACTTTTGCTGTGCGTGCCTGTGATTACCGCAGGAGCCGCAATTACAGCGAATTTTTACTGTTGCTTGAAAATCAGACGTGATGAGGACAGCGGAATACTTAAGATGTATTTCAGATCCTTTAAGGAAAATTTCAGACAGTCCACGGTATTGTTCTTTATTATATTGATTATTATGCTGATTCCCTCATACCTGCTTTATGTGGTGCAGAGTATGTATGTGGATACTGTTCCTACCTATATAAGAATAATGCTTTCGGCAGCAGTGTTGTTGGCTGCATTCCTGACCGTAATGATATTCCCGGTACAGAGCAGATTCAGCAATACAATAGGTAATACCATCAAGACTTCTATTCTTTTGGCATTCTCAAATCCCTTCAGAACATTGTTGATTTTGTTACTGATGGTTGCTCCGGCATATATTACCTACAATTTCCTGGTTCTTTTGCCGGCGTACATTTTGTTTGGAGTTTCATTGCCCGCTTTTATCGCAGTTCTTCTGTATAATAAGGCATTTCTCAAGATGGAAAAGGCGGCAAATGAGGCTATGGGTATTCCCGAGCCCGGCAGTGAGGATGAGCATATTTTTGAAGATAGAGACGATTCCAACAGCCGATAAATAGTGCATTTTTTGCACAAAAGTACCGAATTGTGGTCAAAATAACCACAAACAGACGGAGCGTTTAGACATTTTGACCCTCAAATACTTAAAAAAGGCTTAAAAAGGTCAATATTTCCAAAATGCACATAAATATTTGTTTATTGTTAGTATGGTAACTATAGCATCAAAAAGTTATACTGATGCTTGTAAAATTTTCAAACCCATATTTGAAAGGAGTCATTACAATGGCAGGTTTGTCTTTAAAGAACATTTGCAAGGTATATCCTAACGGCTTTGAGGCTGTTAAGAACTTCAACCTTGAGATCGCTGACCAGGAGTTCATCATCTTCGTAGGACCTTCTGGATGTGGTAAGTCAACAACTCTTCGTATGATCGCTGGTCTTGAGGAAATTTCTTCTGGTGAGCTTATCATCGATGGAAAGCTTATGAATGATGTAGAGCCAAAGGACAGGGATATCGCAATGGTATTCCAGAACTACGCTTTATATCCACATATGACAGTATTTGATAACATGGCATACGGATTAAAGCTTAGAAAAGTACCAAAGGATGAGATTAAGAAAAAAGTTGAGGAAGCTGCAAGAATCCTTGACCTTACTCCACTCCTTGATCGTAAGCCTAAGGCTTTGTCAGGTGGACAGAGACAGCGTGTTGCCATGGGTCGTGCAATCGTTCGTAATCCAAAGGTATTTCTTATGGATGAGCCTTTATCAAACCTTGATGCTAAGCTTCGTGTACAGATGAGATCTGAGATTGCTTCTTTACATAACAGATTGGGTGCTACAATTATCTACGTAACACATGACCAGACAGAGGCTATGACACTTGGAACAAGAATTGTTGTATTAAAAGATGGTGTTATCCAGCAGGTAGATTCACCACAGAAATTATACAACCAGCCAGACAACTTATTCGTTGCTGGATTCATTGGATCACCACAGATGAACTTCATCGATGCTGATGTTGCAGTTAATGGAGATGCTGTTTCTCTTAAATTTGGTGAGAATGAAATTACTCTTCCAGCAGAGAAAGCTGCTAAGGTGAAAGCTTACGCTGGAAAGAAAGTTGTTCTTGGTATTCGTCCAGAAGACGTATATGATGATGCAGAGATGCTTTCTAAGCTTTCTGGTTCTGTATGCAACACAGAAGTAACAGGATACGAGTTACTTGGATCAGAAGTATTATTATACTTCACAATCGCTGGTGCAAACATGACAGCAAAGGTTGACTCTGATACTCCAGCTCGTCTTGGAGATAAGATTAAAGTTGCTATCGATCCAAACAGAATTCATGTATTTGATAAAGAGACAGAATTGACAATTACTAACTAGTTCGTTAAAATAATATAGTTGTAAACAATAGAGGGTATATACTCTCAATTGTCCTGAAGGATTTAAACAGGGTGTAGTTTTACACCCTGTTTTCTTTGATATAATTGGAGAATGAATATGCTTACAAATCAGAAATTACAAAATGCGTTAGTGGAAATAAAAGAGATATCAAAACTGGATACGATTCTGTTTGATTCCAAGGGTAAGGAAGTGGCATCGACAATGGATGCTGCAGGGGCACTTGAAGCAATTGTGACAGGTTTTATCGGAACGATTGCAGAGTTTCAAGCATATGGTAAATTTCATCTTTTTAAAATTAAAGTGGAGATGGAATTGGAATATGTGCTCGTGACAACAAAGGTGGATGATGCTTCTTTGACTTTGGGACGTATGGCGGCTTGTCAAATTCGCACCTTGGTGCAAAGCTCTATGGAACAGTATGATAAAAACAATTTTATACAGAATGTTTTACTAGGTAACATGCTGATTGTGGATGTGTTTAGTAAGGCCAAGAAGCTTCATATTGAGCCATCCGAGCGCGTGGTATATGTTATTGACACGGGAAATAAGCAAAATGATGAAGCGATGGAAATGGTAAAAAATCTGTCGGACCTTAAGACCAAAGATTTTGTCACAAGTGTAGATGAACATAGCATAGTTATGGTAAAGGATATTCATAATATTCCAGAGGAGAACCGGGAAGAGGAACTGGAAAACTTTGCGAAGCTTCTTGTGGACATGCTTCAGATGGAAGCCATGATTAAGGTGCGCGTAGGATATGGAAATACAGTAAGTCAGATTCCGGAAATTGCTTCTTCCTTCCAGGAGGCTAAGATGGCGCTTGAGGTTGGTCGTGTATTCTATGCAGAAAATGATACGATTTCTTATACGAAGCTTGGAATTGGACGATTGATTTATCAGCTTCCAATGAGCTTGTGTGAGATGTTTATCAAAGAAGTGTTTGGAGATACCATTCCAGAAGTGTTCGAGGATGAAGAGGCAATGTCTACCATTGCGAAGTTTTTTGAGAATGACTTGAATATTTCAGAGACAGCAAGACAATTGTATGTACATCGAAATACGTTAGTATATCGTTTGGAGCGAATCGAAAAGAGTATTGGTCTTGATATTCGCAAATTTGATGATGCAATGACATTTCGCATTGCAATGATGGTTCTCTCGCATATGAGAAACCAGGGAAAATAAGAAGTAAGAGGTGAAGAAATGGCGAAAACAACCTATGATGCAAGTAGTATCTCCATACTAGAGGGATTAGAGGCTGTACGTAAGCGTCCGGGAATGTATATTGGTAGTGTTTCTAGAAAGGGACTCAACCATTTGATTTATGAAATTGTAGACAACTCAGTGGATGAGCATTTGGCTGGAGAGTGTGACAAGATTTGGGTGACTTTAGAAAAGGATGGATCTTGTACTGTTGAGGATAATGGTAGAGGTATTCCAGTTGGAATGCACGCGAAGGGAGTATCGGCTGCCCGAGTGGTATTCTCTACACTCCATGCAGGTGGTAAATTTGATAATTCTGTATACAAGACGAGTGGAGGTTTACACGGTGTAGGATCATCGGTCGTTAACGCTCTTTCTACTTATCTTGACGTAGAAATTAGTAGTGGGGGATGCATTCATCATGACCGTTATGAGCAGGGAAACCCTACGGTTGCATTAGTGGATGGATTGCTCCCAATTATCGGAAAAACAAGAAAGACCGGAACAAAGATTAATTTCCTTCCGGATCCAGAAATTTTTGAAAAGACACGATTTAAAGAGGATGAAGTTAAGAGCCGTATGCATGAGACGGCATATTTAAATCCTGCGCTTACCATTATCTATGAGGACCGACGTGGAGATGAAGTGGAACACATTGAGTTCCATGAGCCAGATGGTATTATTGGTTTCGTAAAGGATATGAACAAGGACGTCGAAGTGATTCATGACGTTATTTACTTCAAGGGTGAAAGTGAAGGAATTACGATAGAAGGTGCTGTGCAGTATACCAATGAGTTTCACGAGAATATTTTAGGCTTCTGTAATAATATCTATAACGCAGAAGGTGGAACCCATATTACAGGATTTAAGACGATTTTTACTACCGTAATCAATGCATATGCAAGAGAACTTGGTATATTGAAGGAGAAGGATGTGAACTTTACAGGCGCTGACGTGCGTAACGGAATGACTGCGGTTGTTTCCATTAAACATCCGGATCCACGATTTGAAGGACAGACAAAAACGAAGTTAGACAACCAGGATGCAGCACGTGCCACAAGTAAAGTGGTAGGTGACGAGATTCAGTTGTTCTTTGACAAGAATTTAGAAACGCTAAAGGCGGTTATTTCTTGTGCAGAGAAAGCGGCAAAGATTCGCAAGACAGAGGAAAAGGCGAAAACCAATTTGCTAACGAAACAGAAATTCTCCTTTGATTCCAATGGAAAGCTTGCAAACTGTGAGAGCCGTGACGCAAGTAAATGCGAAATCTTTATCGTAGAGGGAGATTCCGCTGGTGGTTCTGCGAAGATGGCTAGAAATCGTATGTATCAGGCGATTATGCCGATTCGTGGTAAAATTTTGAATGTTGAGAAGGCAAGTATCGATAAAGTTTTGGCGAACGCAGAGATTAAAACCATGATTAATGCGTTTGGATGCGGTTTTTCTGAGGGATATGGAAATGACTTTGACATTACCAAGCTTCGTTATGACAAGATTATTATCATGGCCGATGCGGACGTGGATGGTGCGCATATTTCTACATTGCTTCTTACTTTGTTCTACCGCTTTATGCCAGAGCTTATTTTTGAAGGACATGTATATCTTGCGATGCCACCACTTTATAAGGTGATTCCATCCAAGGGAGAAGAGGAGTATTTGTACGATGATGCGGCCCTTGAGAAGTATCGAAAGACGCACACAGGTAATTTTACGTTACAGAGATACAAAGGTCTTGGAGAAATGGATGCGGATCAATTATGGGAGACAACATTGAATCCAGAGACACGTCTTATGAAACGTGTAGAGATTGAAGATGGTCGTATGGCAAGTGATGTAACGGCTATGTTGATGGGGACAGATGTGCCTCCACGTAAAGCCTTCATTTATGAACATGCAAGAGATGCAGAATTAGATGTATAGGAGTTAAAACATGCAGGAAAATGGAATTATTCAAACCGAATATTCGGATTTGATGCAAAAATCATATATTGATTACGCAATGAGCGTTATTATTGCACGTGCGCTTCCGGATGTACGAGATGGACTGAAACCAGTACAGCGACGTACACTATATGATATGTATGAGCTTGGAATTCGTTATGATAAGCCATATCGTAAGAGTGCACGTATCGTTGGTGACACCATGGGTAAATATCACCCACATGGAGACTCTTCCATCTATGATGCTCTTGTTGTTATGGCACAAGACTTTAAAAAGGGGCTCCCACTTGTAGACGGACATGGAAACTTTGGTTCCATTGAAGGAGATGGAGCCGCTGCAATGCGTTATACGGAAGCCAGATTGCAGAAAGTGACGCAGGAGGCATATCTCGCTGACTTAGATAAGAATGTAGTGGATTTTGGACCGAACTTTGATGAGACTGAGAAGGAGCCTTTAGTTCTCCCAGTTAAGGTGCCAAATCTATTGATTAATGGAGCAGAAGGTATCGCTGTTGGTATGGCAACAAGCATTCCACCACATAACTTTGGTGAGGTTATTGATGGGGTTATTGCCTATATGAAGAATCCTGACATTAATACTGCACAAATGATGGAGTACATTCCAGGACCGGATTTCCCAACGGGAGGAATCGTTGCGAATAAGGACGATCTTCTTGCGATTTACTCCACGGGAATGGGAAAGATTAAGCTGCGTGGTAAGATAGAGATAGAACATGGAAAAGGCGGAAAGGATCGCTTAGTCATTACCGAGATTCCATATACAATGATTGGTGCAAATATTGGAAAATTCTTAAATGATGTGTATGCGCTGGTGGAAACAAAGAAAACAAGCGATATTGTTGACATTACGAACCAATCATCCAAGGAAGGAATCCGAATTGTTCTCGATTTGAAAAAAGGCGCAAATATAGAGGCGTTAGAGAATCTACTTTACAAGAAAACAAAGTTAGAAGATACTTTTGGCGTTAACATGCTTGCGGTAGCAGACGGAAGACCAGAGACAATGGGAATTGTACCAATTATTCGTCATCATGTGAATTTCCAATATGAAATTGCTACGCGAAAGTATAAGACATTACTTGCTAAGGAACAGGATAAAAAAGAAATACAGGAAGGCTTGATTGCTGCCTGCGACGTTATTGATTTGATTATTGAAATCCTTCGTGGAAGTAAGAACGTTAAGGATGCCAAGCTTTGCCTTACAACTGGCGATATTTCAAATATCAAATTAAAATCCAAGGAATCTGAGAAGATGGCAAGTAAACTGCGTTTTACGGAGAGACAGGCTTCTGCAATTCTTGAGATGCGTTTGTATAAGTTAATCGGCTTGGAAATCGAAGCATTGATGAAAGAACACGAAGAAACCTTAAAGAATATTGCAAAGTATGAGGATATTTTGGGCAATCGTTCTTCTATGGCAAAAGTGATTATCAAAGAGCTTCAGGCATTTAAGAAAGAATATGCAACAGAGCGCAAGACCGTTATCGATAATCTAAAAGAGGCGGTTGTGGTGGAAAAACCAATTGAAGAAAAAGAAGTTATGTTCTTGATGGACCGATTTGGATATGCCAAAACAATGGAAGTAAATCTTTATGAGAGAAATAAGGAAGCAGCAGATGCAGAGAACCGTTATATTTTCCCTGTTATGAATACGGATAAGGTTTGCATCTTTACAGATAAGGGACAGATGCATTTACTGAAGGTTCTGGATTTACCCCTTTGTAAATTGCGTGACAAGGGAACTCCAATTGACAATATCAGTAACTATGATAGTAAAGAGGAATCCTTTGTTAAGCTGTGTAGCTTGAGTTACTTGATGGATAAGAAGGTTCTCTTCGGAACCAAGCAATCTATGCTGAAGTTGGTAGATGGTGCTGAATTTGATGTTGCAAAGAGAACGACTGCGGCTACGAAGCTGGCAGAGGGTGACATTGTGCTTACGGTACGTCCGTTGGTAGGAAAAGAAACACTTGTTATGCGCTCAGAAAAGGATTTATTCTTACGCATTGAGGCGGAAGCCATTCCGGAGAAGAAAAAGGGCGCAGTGGGTGTCCGCGGTATGCGATTGGCAAAAGATGATTTCTTGACGAATATCTATGTACTTGCAGATGACGAAAATGTATCTGTTGAGGTAAAGGGCAAAGAGGTTGCATTGCACCGATTACATGTTGGCAATCGAGATACAAAAGGGGTTAAAAAATAAAAATGACATTAGAAGCAGCAAGAAAATACATGGCAAATATCGCGAAGTCAGGAAGTATTCTTGGCCTTGAAAGCATTCAAAATTTGATGAAAGAGCTTTCGAATATGTATGGACAAACGGATGTTATGATACAAGATCAGTTGCCTATTATTCACATTGCGGGAACAAACGGCAAGGGATCCGTTGGTACTTACTTGCAGTCTATGCTTCTTTGTAGTGGAAAAACCGTGGGGAGATATTGTTCTCCAGCGGTTTTTTCCGCATTTGAAGTGTGGCAGAGAAATGGAGAAAACATAAGTGAGGACGTCTATGTACATTTGGTGAGCCAGGTGAAAAAAGCGTGCGAGCAGTTAGTGGAAAAGGGATGTACACATCCAACCATTTTTGAGGTGGAAACAGCGATGGCATTCTTGTATTTTTATGAGAATCCGGTGGACTATGTTTTACTCGAATGTGGCATGGGGGGAGAGACCGATGCGACAAATTTAATTTTGCATCCGTTGGCAAGTGTTTTCACGACGATAAGTAAGGATCATATGCAATTTTTGGGGGATACTTTGCATGAAATTGCCCAGGTGAAAAGCAAAATAATCAAACAGGAGTGCAACGCCTTTTCTGCCTATCAGGTAACGGAGGTAGAGCGTGTACTTAGGGAAGAAGCAAAAGCAAAGAAGAGCAAAATTTCGTTTGTTGATGCAGAGGAATTGATTTTGTTGGAGGACAAGCCAGGAAAGCTGGAGTTTTCTTATAGACGAAATACCTATGTAACCAAGATGGCTGGCGTGTATCAAATGTATAATGCGGCACTTGCAATCGATGTATTGCGTGGGATAGAACCAATGTGCCCGCAGGAGACAATAGAAAAGGGAATTTGGAATGCAGAATGGCCTGGAAGATTCGAAGTGGTAAGTGAATCGCCGCTTTTTATTTTGGATGGTGCGCACAATGAAGATGCGGCAAGAAGATTGCGCGAGACGATAGAAAATTGTTTTACAAATCAGAAGATTGTTTATATAATAGGGGTACTTGCAGATAAGGAGCATGAAAAGATGCTGGAGCAGTTGCTTCCTTACGCGAAGCGTGTTTATGTAGTAACCCCAGATAATCCAAGAGCACTTATGGATGTGTTACTTGCCAATGAGGCGACAAAGCTAGGCGCGGATGTAAGATGCCTGGGCAGCTTACGGGAAACCTTACTGGCTGCGTTTGCGGAAGATGTGCCGGTGGTGGCATTTGGATCTTTGTCTTATCTGAAGGATTTGAAAACATGTTATCAGGTACTTTTGAAAGAAGGATTGTTATATGATTGATAAGAAAAAGATAGAAGAGGGTGTTCGATTAATTCTGGAAGGAATCGGAGAAAATCCAAATCGTGAAGGACTTTTGGGTACTCCGGATCGAATTGCACGCATGTGTGAAGAAATCTATGCAGGGCTGGAGATGAATCCGAAGGATTTATTGTCTTGTACCTTTACAGCAGATAATAATGAAATGGTGCTGGAAAAGGATATAACTTTTTATTCTACTTGCGAGCATCACTTGATGCCATTCTTTGGAAAGGCACATATTGCCTATATTCCAGATGGAAAAGTGGTAGGAATCAGTAAGCTTGCAAGAACCCTGGAGGTCTTTGCAAAGAGACCTCAAATACAGGAGCAATTGACTGCCCAGGTGGCAGATTCGTTGATGGAATATTTAAATCCCAAAGGGGTAATGGTTATGATTGAGGCAGAACATCTCTGCATGTCTATGAGAGGGGTAAAGAAGCCGGGCAGTCGTACCATGACATATGTTGCGCGAGGTGAATTCGCAGAAAGTGAAATGTTACAAAATCGCTTTTTTCAGATGGTAAAATGCGAGTAAGAAATAGGAAGAATGATAAGCATGCAGGATACAAATCAGCAATTACGGGAAAAGTTAATAGGAGCTGTGGTTGGATTAGTGAAAGCGACGGGAAATAATCCAAAGACAGAGAATACGGATCGAATTGTTTTGCAGGCAATGGAAAGCAGTGCAATGGATGAAAAAGAAGTGTTAGAAAAGGCGCTTCTTATGGTGCAAGAGGAAAAGGACAGCATTGTTCCTAATTGCAAGTATTGTCAGAATCCATGCGGAAATACCAGTGACTTTGATTTTCAGGATTTCGATAAATTGGATGCAGAAAGTCTAGCGATGAAAAGGAAGCTGATACAGCTTCTTCAAAGCTGCGCGCAGAAATTTGCCCCAAAAGAGGATAAGATGCCTTATTATAGAGGCGTTTATGCAATTGGCTATGAGACAACCAAGGCTGAGCTGGAGGAAATTATAAAGGAAATTGTAAGTGCTGTGAAATAGAGGGAAAAGGGGTAGACTAGTAACTACTAATAGACTAGAAAGATTAGGTGAAGAAATGAAAATTGGCAACAAGGTATTTGACGTAAAAAATGAAGTGTATGTTATGGGGATTTTGAATGTAACTCCAGATTCTTTTTCAGATGGTGGTAAGTTCAATCAGATGGATCAGGCATTGTTACATGCCAGAGAGATGATTGCGGACGGAGCCACCATTATTGATGTGGGGGGAGAGTCTACCAGACCAGGATATACAAAGATTTCTGATGAAGAGGAAATTGAGAGAGTGGTTCCTGTAATTGAGCGACTGAAGCAGGAATTTGATATTCCAGTATCCATTGATACTTACAAAGGGGAAGTGGCTCGTGCAGCTGTAGCAGCAGGCGCAGATTTGGTAAATGACATTTGGGGATTGAAATACGATGACAAGATGGCTTCTGTTATAGCAGAAGCAAAGGTGGCTTGTTGTCTTATGCATAATCGAGAGAATGAGAACTATCAGAACTTTATGCAGGATATGTTGCAGGATTTGCGTGAAACGATTGCAATTGCAAAACGTGCGGGGATTGCGGACGATAAAATTATGCTGGATCCGGGCGTGGGATTTGCAAAGAGCTATGAGAATAATCTTGAGGCAATTGCGAAGGTTAATCGATTGCTGGAATTGGGATATCCAGTCCTTCTTGGCACATCAAGAAAATCTGTGGTAGGATTGACATTGGATTTGCCAGCCAACGAACGCGTGGAGGGCACGATTGCAACAAGTGTGTATGCGGTACAGAAGGGGTGCGCCTTTGTACGTGTGCATGATGTTAAGGAGAATATGCGAGCGATTCGTATGGCGCAGG
>JAZUHO010000177.1:0-12656 GCA_045641745.1 Agathobacter sp.
GGCGGCGAAGCACTTGTTTGAGCACGATTCGGTATCTCTTGCCGGCAGGCATAAGACGAATCGTGCGAGTTTGCGCAGCCGCCTTATAATAAGCATTCTGAGAGCATCTGTTTAGCGATGGTAGGTGCAGCGTCCCGTCCAACATTGGTGTACAGCAAGCGCTACAAGTCCAGAGCGGAGTCGGACAGACAATTGATGAAGCAGAACAATGCAGGAACTTTGAAATGTGCAATATTCGAGAGGTGCTCCCCTGTGCGTCTGAGGTGGAGGCAGGTTGCATGATAAAAAAAGACCATCCCTTGCATTGTAAGAAATGGTCTTCTATGTGAAAAGTATTGTTTTCAAGTTAGTTGGTATGTTCTTCGCTATCCTCTAGTTTTGTATTCTCTTGGCTTGGATATTCTACTGGTGTAACTGCCAGTTGATTAGTCCATGCTTTCTTTGCTTTTTCCTTCTCATAGGATTTCACTGCAACTGCCACCATTCCAAAGCTAACTGCATTTGCAATTCCTGCAGTAAGAAGTAACCAGTACGCCAGTTGACTGGTATGCTCTAACACAAGTGAAAAATCCGCCAAGACACTGATTGCACCAAATAAAAGGATTGCAGCAAGAATCAGTTCCACTATCCACGCACGCTTTTGAACCGAAAAAAGCTGTACTGTATTTTGTATCATAATGATTCCAAGAATTAATGAAAGAAGTCCTGCATATCCATCTGCTTGTTGTGCCACCGTTGTCGCTCTTGCCACTCCACAGCTTCCTAAAATCACCAGCAATGCCCCCACGGAAAAGCTGTAATCATGCAGATTATGATAAGACTTTGTCACAAAAAATTTCACTATCTGTGAAATTCCCCAAACAATCAAGCCTCCGCACAGGATATAACACATAACCACAGCATCTATCTCCTTTACAAACAGTAGCAATGCCGCTATCAGTGCACACAAAACAGACAAGCCAATTACCGATATGGTTCCCAACCAATTTTTATCTTGTTCAAGCTTTGCCTCCTGTGGCACTTTTTCATTTTCCTTTTTCATTTACGCCCTCCTGTTTCTTCTCCCTATTTTTATCAATTCGACTACAAAACATTTCGACTCTTTTATCATCATAGCACATATCTCCGTGCAAACCAATGAATGCTCCAAATATATTCTTTTTAAAACATTCTCGCGGAGTATTCTTATTTCATAGGAAAAAATTTTCATGCATAAAAACAACTAATCCGCCTGTGAATCCCACAGACGGATTTTACAAACTGAAATTAAAATAATAAATTCACTATATTAAACTACTTAAATCAAATGAAAATGCTCCATTGCATGATATAAGCCGTCTTCATGAATCGTTTGCGTCACATAATCTGCGGCCTCTTTGGCAACGTCAGATCCATTCCCCATTGCAATTGCGTGCTCCACAATTTGGAACATATCCAAGTCATTTACACTATCCCCAATCGCATAGGTATCCTTCCAATCGATATGAAGCATTTCACACAATTTTGCAATTCCTGTCGCTTTCGATGTTCCCTTCGGAACAAATTCCACCACATTTCCTTCATGCACCAAGAAATCAAAGTCATCCTCTAATTGTCTTTGCACTTCTTCAAAATCTGTTTGCTCTGTTATGTCTGCGCTGTACTTATTAACGCGATATTTCCCCTGATATCCAGTAAGTGGATGGATGTGATTCTTCAATGCGTCTAAAAGATAGTCCACATATGGGTCATTCTGAAACGCATCACGATCTACCCAATGATACTCCGGTCCTTCCAGCACAAGTGGCATATTGTGTTCGTTTAACACAGAAATTGCTTTATGAAGAAGTTCCTCTTCAATAAGGTTCTCATACAGGATTTCTCCATCCAACTCGATGTGATTGCCACAAGCTGCAATGATTCCATCAAAGTCCAAAGCCAACAATTCTTCATCTAAAATATTCGATCTTGAACGTCCAGAGCAAAGAAATGTCTTGTGCCCGTTTTCCTTTAACTTTTTCATCGCCTTTTTCGTAGTTTCTGGGATTCGCATTTGTTCATCCCATATCGTTCCATCGATATCAAAAAAAATGTATCCTGACATAATTACTCCAATTTAAACTTGCCAACCTCTTCATTCAAGCATGCCGCAATACCCATATTACCATTTGCCTGTTCCCCAATATCACTCACACTAGAAGTAAGGTTAACCGAAACCTCCGAAATATTGAGTACGCCACGTGAGCTTTCCTCTACTGCAGCGTTTACTGCAACTACAGAGTCTCGCACCTCGCCAAATGCTGCACGAAGCTGCAATGCATCACTCGCAAATAATCCAAGCTTTGCTGAGATTTCATTTGATGAAGTCTCATAATCTCCTGCGGTCTCAACCAATCTTTCATAGCCTCTTAACGCAGTCTCTTCCATGAATGTAATCATGTTTTCAGCTTCAGCTGCCAACTCGTCCACTGCCATAATAACTTCTGCTGATACTTTCTTAATTTGAGATGCTGCTTCCGCTGAATTTGCTGCCAATTTACCAATTTCACCTGCTACAACCGAAAAGCCTCTTCCCGCTTCTCCTGCTCTTGCAGCTTCTATACTGGCATTCAGTGAAAGTAAGTTGGTTTGCTCTGTTATTCCAATAATATTTGCGGTCAACTGTTCAATTTCTTTTACCGCTTTTGATTTCTCAATCTTAGCATTTACAGATTCCGTCATACGTTGTGTTTCCGAAATTGCAAATTCCTGAGCTTCTAACGCATCGGAGCGAATGGACAAGGCTTCATTTGCAATATGTTCCGTATCCGCTTTTCCTTCCTCTGCAATAGCTGCAATATGTTCAATGGAGCTAAAGGCTTCCCCAATTGCAGCATTAATCTGATTTAATGCTGCAGTAGTTTCCTGCATCGCTGCGCTCATTTCCTGCATGGTTGCAGAAACATCGGTAATACTGCCCTCTGCTCCGCTCAAATTATTCACCACCAATTTTGATGATTCATTCAGTCGGATAGAATTCTCCGATATACTTATCATAATTTTTCGTATGTATGCTAGCAAATCATTGATATCATCTGCAATTAATTCCAACTCATCACCACTTTTTATTTTCAGGCACTGTGTCAAATCTCCTTCGCTGTGTGTAAGCTCATACACCTTATGCTCTACTGAACGTAAGCCTTTAATAATGGAATTCGAAAGAAGAATCAAAATAATATTTGCAAATATGCAGGCAATAATTGTAATCAGCGTAATACGTCTCAAGGTACTTGCAACTGCTGCATCTACTTTACTTGCATCATAATTGCAAGCTAAAATTCCAATAACATCTGCATTACTATTCATAATTGGAAGAAACGTGCGAATTACTTTCTCACCATGCTCATTCACAGAAATACAATTATCTACGTACTTTTCTCCTTCCATTACGCGCTCTAAAATCTCAAAATCCGTTTCAAATGGTGTTCCAACCCCTTTTCTGTCCCCATCTACCCGTGAATCAACTGCATAAAAGTAGCGGCCATCTGCACGGTAAAGCGTGTAAGCTTCTAGCACTTTGCTAATATCCTTTTGCCTGCGTAACTCTGCAATTGTTGTCTGAAAAATCGTAGATTTCTCACTAATCAAATAAAACTTTGTAAGAATATCTCCATCCAAATTGGACAAAATAACATCCGCGGAAATGCTTGCCTGTTCGACCGCCACCTCCATCATATTGGTTTGAATCTGATGGTACGCGCTATATCCCATTATACCGCACACAAGCAGAACTGTTGCACATGCCGGAAGAATGATTTTATATCGAATACTCCATCTTCTTACCCGTCTTTTTTTCCCCATAGCATTTTGTTTCTTTGCCATATCCTTCACCTCATAAATCTTTGTATAACCTTTCGGTCTGCATAAGCAGACACAAGTTAAATTATACATGAGGCAAACCCTGCTATTCAATCAACATTTCGTACTAGTTTCTACAAAAAACCGCTTATTCCGACAGTTTTTTTACCCATCCGAATAAGCGGTTTCGTATTATTCTACTATTGTACCGACAAATAGGAATATCCCATCAGGCTTTCATCCACTTCTCGCGCCACTTCGCGCCCCTCACGAATTGCCCAAACAACAAGAGATTGCCCTCTTCGGTTATCGCCTGCAACAAACACATTTTTTACAGATGTTTCATAGCCATCTTCCTTCGTTGCAACATTCGTTCTTTGATCCAATTCTACACCAAAGGCATCTGCAACATATTTTTCCGTTCCGAGAAATCCCGCAGCAATCAAGCAAAGTTCAGCAGGTATCTTCTTCTCACTGCCTGCCACTTCTGCCATCATCATTCGTCCGGTCTTCTCATCCTTTTTGCTTTCTAGACTAACAATCGTAATTCCCGTCAGCTTTCCATTTTTGTCTTTGTGGAATTCCTTTACTGTTGTCTGATAAATGCGAGGATCATGTCCAAAACAAGCAATTGCCTCTTCCTGGCCGTAATCTGTCTTAAGAACCTTTGGCCATTCTGGCCATGGATTATTTGCCGCACGCTCCACTGGGGGACAAGGCATCATTTCCAACTGTGTTACTGACTTACAGCCTTGACGAATTGCTGTTCCCACACAGTCATTTCCGGTGTCACCACCTCCGATAATCACCACATTTTTATCTTTTGCAGATACATAATTGCCATCGGAAAGATTCGAGTCCAATAGGCTCTTGGTAGTTTTTGATAAGTAGTCCACTGCAAAAAGAATTCCCTGTGCATCTCTTCCTTTTGCTGAAATGTCTCGTGGATTTTTTGCCCCACAGCAAAGAATCACACGATCATATTTCTTTAAAAGTTCCTTTGCCTTTATATCAACACCTACATTTACTCCTGTTTGAAAGGTAATGCCTTCCTCTTTCATGACAGAAACCTTGCGGTCAATGACATGTTTTTCTAATTTCATATTTGGGATTCCATACATCAGCAAACCGCCCACTCGATCTGCGCGTTCATATACAGTCACCTCATGCCCACGCTGATTTAGCTGGTCAGCTGCTGCAAGGCCAGACGGACCCGATCCAATTATTGCCACTTTCTTTCCTGTTCGTACCTTCGGAATTCTTGGTCCCGCGATTCCCATCTCGTAGGCTGCTTCAATCACACCATGTTCATTGTCGCGCACCGAAACTGGTTCTCCCCAATGTCCACATGTGCACGCCTTTTCACAAAGTGCCGGGCAAACTCTACTCGTAAATTCCGGGAAGTTATTCGTCTTATGTAAGCGATCGTAAGCCCCCTTCCAGTTACCAGAATACACCAAATCGTTCCACTCCGGTACAAGATTGTGCAATGGGCATCCAGATACCATGCCTGAAATTACCATTCCTGATTGGCAGAAAGGCACTCCACATTCCATGCATCGAGCACCCTGTTTCTGCTGTTCTTCTTTGGATAGGAAGACATGGAATTCATTATAATCTTTAATTCTTGTTTTTGGATCTATTGACTTCGCCGTCTCTCTCTCATAGTCCAAAAATCCAGTTGGCTTTCCCATTTTATTCTTCCTCCTTATCCTCTTGTGTTTGCATAAAATGCTTCAATCTGTGCCTGTTCTGCATTCAAACCTTTTTCTTCCATCTGCACAATTGCCATAAGCATGCGATTGTAATCGTATGGAATTACCTTTTTGAACTTAGGAAGATATTCACTAAAGTTATCCAAAATCTCTTTTCCCTTTTCCGAGTTTGTAAGATTTACATGCTCTTTAATCATCTCTTTTAATTCAAGCACATCATATTTATTTGCCACTTCTTCTGTAAAGACCATAGACTTGTTTGTTCTCAAATATAGATCATTATCCTCATCAAGTACATAAGCAATTCCACCACTCATACCTGCTGCAAAATTCTTTCCCGTTTTTCCCAGAACTACAACACGTCCACCTGTCATATATTCACAACCGTGGTCACCTACCCCCTCTACAACAGCTGTAGCACCAGAGTTACGCACGCAGAATCGTTCTCCTGCCACGCCACTAATAAAGGCTTTTCCACTTGTTGCGCCATATAAAGCAACGTTACCAATAATGATGTTCTCATCCTTTTTGAATTTTACGCCTGTTGGTGGATACACTACAAGCTTACCGCCGGATAAGCCTTTACCAAAATAGTCATTCGAATCACCTACCAATTCCAAGGTAAGCCCCTTTGGAATAAATGCACCAAAACTCTGTCCGCCAGCACCCTTACACTTTACAACGAAGGTATCATCTTCTAAAGTATCGTCATATCGTTTGGTAATCTCTGATCCAAAAATAGTTCCAAATGATCGATCAATGTTGGTCACCTCCGTATCAATCATACGTTTTTGTTTCTTCTCTAACGCAGGCATCAGTTCTTTCATAAGAACAGTAACATCTTTTCTCTTTTCCAATTCAAAATCGTATATCTGTTTTGGATCAAATATAACGGATTTCTTTTTGTCCGTAAAAGGATTATTCAGAATGTTATCTAATTTCAATCTGCCCTCACGTTCATCCAAGTTTTCACGAACCTTAAGCAAATCGCCTCTTCCCACAAGTTCATCCACACTCTTGCATCCCAGTTTTGCCAAATATTCTCTCAATTCTTCGGCAATAAAACGCATAAAGTTTTCCACGTATTCTGGTTTACCTGCAAAACGCTTTCTCAATTCCGGGTTCTGAGTTGCGATTCCAGCCGGACAAGTATCCAAATTACATACACGCATCATAACACAACCCATTGTTACAAGCGGAGCTGTCGCAAAACCAAATTCTTCTGCACCTAACGCAGCTGCAATTGCAACATCACGACCACTCATAAGTTTTCCATCTGTCTCAATACGTACCTTGTTTCGAAGTCCATTCATAATCAAGGTTTGGTGTGTCTCAGCAAGTCCCAGCTCCCATGGAAGTCCTGCATTGTGAATGGAACTACTTGGCGCTGCACCAGTTCCTCCATCATATCCAGAAATCAAGATAACCTGTGCTCCAGCTTTTGCAACACCCGCTGCTACCGTTCCCACTCCAGCTTCTGATACCAGTTTTACTGAAATTCTCGCATCACGGTTTGCATTCTTTAGGTCGAAGATTAACTGTTCCAAGTCCTCGATAGAATAAATGTCATGATGTGGTGGAGGAGAAATCAAGGATACACCCGGAGTGGACAAACGTGTTTTTGCAATCCATGGATATACTTTCTTTCCTGGAAGATGTCCACCTTCTCCTGGCTTTGCTCCCTGTGCCATCTTAATTTGGATTTCTTGTGCTGAGGTCAAATATCTGCTTGTTACACCAAATCGTCCTGAAGCAACCTGTTTAATCGCAGAACACTTATTTAGCCCATCTGCACCAACCGTAAGTCTGCTCTTATCTTCTCCACCCTCTCCAGTGTTTGATTTTCCATGCAAACGGTTCATTGCAATGGCAAGTGTCTCATGTGCTTCCTGTGAAATGGAACCATAAGACATTGCTCCTGTTTTAAAACGTGTTACGATGCTTTCCACACTTTCAACTTCCTCGATTGGTACGCCTTTCTTCGGATAGTTGAAATCAATCAAGCCACGAATGTTGGTATCCTGCATTTGCTCATCAACCAGCTTTGTATATTGTTTAAATAAGCTATAATCTCCTTGCTTTGTTGACTGCTGCAATAAATGAATGGTAGCAGGGTTATACAAATGTGCATCCGCACCACTTCTCATTTTGTGTCTACCCTTGCTATCTAGCGTCATATCGGTTCCAAGTCCCAATGGATCATAAGCTGCAGAATGAAGAGAATCTACATCTTTTTCAATATCCTCCATGGTAATTCCGCCTACACGACTGACGGTCTTTGTAAAGTATTTATCGATTACTCCCTTATCAATTCCAACGGCTTCGAAAATCTTAGATCCCATATAAGACTGAATCGTTGAAATTCCCATTTTAGCCGCAATTTTAACGATACCACCAATAATTGCATTGTTATAGTCGTCAATTGCTGCATAGTAATCCTTGTCCAGCATACCTTCATCCACTAATTCTTTTACGGTATCCTGTGCCAGATAAGGGTTAATTGCACTTGCTCCATATCCGAGCAAGGTTGCAAAATGATGAACTTCTCTTGGTTCTCCAGATTCTAGAATTAAAGAAAGAGAGGTTCTCTTTTTGGTACGAACCAAATACTGCTGCAATGCGGATACTGCAAGCAAGGATGGAATTGGAACATGATTTTCATCCACACCACGGTCTGAAAGAATAATAATGTTCGCACCCTCTCGCAAAGCACGATCCGCTTCTACATATAAGCGTTCCACCGCCTTTTCCAAGCTTGTATTCTTGTAGTAGACAATTGGTAATGTCTCTACTTTAAATCCTGGCTTATTCATAGAACGAATCTTCATAAGATCTGTATTCGTCAAAATTGGGTTATTAATCTTAAGTGCCTGACAATTCTTTGCCGAATCCTCCAATAGATTTCCTGCAGAACCAATGTACACACAGGTAGATGTTACAATTTGCTCACGAATGGAATCAATCGGTGGGTTGGTAACCTGTGCAAATAACTGCTTAAAGTAATTAAACAGTGGCTCTTTGTTTCCGGAAAGTGCTGCAAGTGGGGTATCTGTACCCATTGCTGCTGTTCCTTCGATTCCATTCTGTGCCATCGGAAGGATTGCATCTTTCACGGATTCATAGGTATATCCAAACGCTTTCTGCACACGCTGGAGCTCCTCATCCTTATACTGCATTACTCGCTGATTTGGAATCTTAAGTTCCTCAAGGTTTACAACATTACGATCTAGCCATTCGCCATATGGAAGTCTCTTAGCATAAGTCTCCTTTAACTGTTCATCGTCAATCACCCTTCCGTTCACAGTGTCAACAAGAAGCATTTTCCCTGGACGTAAACGATCCTTGCATATAATTTTAGTTGGATCAATATCTAAGACTCCAACCTCAGAAGAAAGAATCAAATAGTCGTCATCTGTAATATAGTAACGAGATGGACGAAGACCATTTCTATCCAATACCGCACCCATAATATCACCATCTGAAAATACGATGGATGCTGGTCCGTCCCATGGCTCCATCATCGTTGCATAATACTGATAGAAGTCACGTTTGCTCTGGCTCATCATCTTATTGTTCGCCCATGGTTCTGGAATCAGAACCATTACTGCAAGTGGAAGATCCATTCCACTCATCATTAAAAATTCTAACGTATTGTCAAGCATAGCAGAATCGGAGCCTTCTGCATTGACAACTGGAAGAACCTTGTTGAAATCTCCTGCAAGAAGACCCGAATCCATCGTTTCTTCTCTTGCAAGCATCTTATCTGCATTACCGCGAATTGTGTTAATCTCTCCATTATGTACAATAATTCGGTTTGGATGTGCACGCTCCCAGCTTGGATTTGTATTGGTTGAGAAACGTGAATGCACCGTTGCAATAGCAGATTCATAATCGTTATCCTGCAAATCTGCAAAAAACATTCTAAGCTGTTCTACCAAAAACATTCCTTTGTAAACAATTGTTCTGCTTGATAAGGATACGACATAGCTATCATCATTCGACTGTTCGAAAACGCGGCGAGCCACATAAAGCTTGCGGTCAAATTCCAACCCCTGTGCTACCTTCTGCGGTCTTTTGATAAACGCCTGCATAATACAAGGCATGCATCCAATGGCTTTATCTCCCAAATGCTCTGGATGAATGGGAACCTCTCTCCAACCTAAGAATTCCATTCCCTCTTTTTCCACAATAACCTCGAACATCTTCTTTGCCTGATTACGTTTTAACTCATCCTGAGGCAAAAAGAACATACCTACACCGTAGTCTCTCTCATCTCCAAGCTCGATTCCAAGTGGTTTCGTAATTTTGCTAAAGAACTTATGCGAAATTTGCAGAAGAATACCTACTCCATCTCCTGTCTTACCATCTGCATCTTTGCCTGCACGATGCTTTAAATTTTCCACAATCTTTATTGCATTCTCAACGGTTTCATGTGTCTTGATACCCTTGATATTTACCACTGCACCAATACCACAGTTGTCATGCTCAAACCTTGGGTCATACATTCCGACTGCTCTTGCAGTACTCTCATTCCACTGTTTTTCCATAGCTAATCCTTTCGTAACTTATCCTGCTTTGATAGCATTTCCTTTTTATGTCTCACATCATACCTCTTTCTTTATTCCCTGTAAACACCATTTTCGCCTTTTATTGTCAGATTATTTGTCTCTTTGCATTTTCTAATTATATTTTCTGTTTATTTAGCATATTTTCTGCATATTTTACTCGTTTTCAAACAATTCCTTCGTGCATTTTTTCAAAAACCTAAAAAAATAAAGTGCACCTTTTACGGTGCACTTTAAAATTGTGTCTAAATTGTATATACTTATTTCTTTTTATCATTCCTCTAGATTTTCATTTTGATAACTATATTTTATAGTCCCTATGCGATTTTGAAAACGCCAATTAATAAAATCCATGCTAACCCATAGTACGTAACAACCGCAACCAAATCATTTACGGTGGTAATCAGTGGTCCCGATGCCACCGCCGGATCTATCTTAATCTTATGAAACAGTAATGGAATTAAAGTTCCCACCATACTTGAGATAATCATAGCAAGCATCAAAGCGACTCCAACGCAGGCGGAAATCAAAAAGGCTTCCTGTACTGGATAGTGCTTAAACAGTACCGTATAGAGTCCCACAAAGACCAATGCCATTCCCCCTAAAAAGAGACCATTGCAAAAACCAACTCTTACCTCTTTACTCACCAGACGGATTTTATCCTTTGCTCCAAGGTTCTCATCCATTAGCACGCGAATTGTGACAGCAAGTGACTGGGTTCCTACATTTCCAGCCATATCTAAAATCAGTGATTGAAAGCATATTACAATCGGAAGAGTTGCCACAACCATTTCAAAGCTACCTACCACGTAGGATACTCCCATACCAAGGAATAACAGCGCAATCAACCACGGCAGACGCTTTTTCATGCTTTCTAAAGTAGTTTCTCTTAAATCCTCTTCCGCGGTAAGACCTGCTAATTTCGCATAGTCATCTCCCATCTCGTCATCCACTGCTTCGATAATATCCTGTGCGGTAATGATTCCAATTACTTCCATTTTCTCATTCAAAACAGGTAGTGAGTTTTCCGCATAATCTTTGATACGCTCGATACTCTCGCTGATTTTGTCATGGGATTGTAAATACGGATATGCCCTACTAATTAAAGTATCCAATTGTGTGTACTCTCTTGCAACAATCAAATCCTTCAATTCAATCGCTCCATAAAATGCACCCTTCGCATCGTAGACATATATATTTGAAATATTGTCATTATCTCCTGCTTGTTTCACCAATTCACGCATTGCCTGTCGAATGGATAAATCCTTTGAAATCAAGATAAAATTGGTTGTCATCATACTACCAATCTCATCTTCTTCATAGGAATTAATCAAGTCAATATCTGCCTTAACCTCTTCATCCAAAATAGGATCCAGTCGTTTCTTTGTATTCTCGTCAATCTCCTCTAACAAGTCAACCGCGTCATCCGAATCCATTTCGTTAATGACCTTAGCCAGATTGTCAATGTCCAGCTCCATTGCATAGGTCTCTGGTTCCTCTAGGTACGAAAAAATTTCCGATACCCATTCCTCTCCCAGTTTGCTATACAAGCTGATACGCTCCTCTTTCTCCAATTCTTGAAGCGCTTGTGCAATGTCATTTTCATGATATTGTCCTAATCGTTGTAATAGTTCATCTCCCTCGAGATTTGACCGAACAATCGCAATTATTTCTTCCAGATAATTTGGTTCTTTTAGAATTTCTTTCTCCATTTTTGCCTCACTTTCCTACCCAAACCCTTGATTTGGGCATAAAAAATCCACCGCTTTCATTCGCAGCATGTTCAACATCCGTTGCAACATCATAGCCAAGCGGTGGTAATGAGGCACATAAAAAAGAACCTTACCTGTGAATCATACAGACCCTTGCAAGGTTATGCGCAATCCATTTTCCATCGCTTAAAATACATCGCCTATAACTATCGCAACTGTCCATATCATTCACCTCCTGTATCTTTCATTTATATTTATAGAGTATCACAGCAAATGCATACTTTCAATAGTTCATTTCCCCTGTAATACCTACTTTATACACGTTCTCTTTCCTTCTTTGCCAAAATCACAAGAAGTACTAACGCTCCCACGCCAAGTACCAACATTGCAGATGCAATTGCATAACTTGCCGCACTTTCATTCAGCAAATTTTCTCCTAGATGAAACTCCGTGCGAACAATCGCCAAACCATTTGCCACCGCATGCGCGAAGATTGCAAATCCAAAATGTCCACAGTAAATTGTAATGATTGCAAGAGCGATTCCCACTAAAAAAGCATAGGTAGACTGCACCATATTAAAGTGCATAAAACCAAATACCAACGCAGAGATTACAATTGCCATCCACTCGCTTCCCATCTTCTTCAGACGATTCAAAATCACTCCCCGATACAACAATTCTTCTAGAAAAGGCGTAATGAGTGCCGAGCCAAATAATTCAACACCAACTGTGCTTCCATAAAAGCCCTGATTTGCCTCCTTATACCCTTCTGACCATTCCACCAGAGGTGACATGGTAATTAAATTATTTAGCGAAGTTCCTAGCATACTCATCGCAACCACAATAAG
>JAZUHO010000178.1:0-12247 GCA_045641745.1 Agathobacter sp.
GTTGAAAGAAATAGTTTCTTCCTTATTATATATAGTGGTGGATAAATCGTTTATAGGAAATATGCTGTTTTTCTTGACTTTATACGTTTTTTTGATATAATCGTATTGATGTTTTTTAACGTAGAGGAGGTGGAAAATATATGAAGATGACATTCCAACCAAAGAAAAGACAGAGATCTAAAGTACATGGATTCAGAAAAAGAATGAGTACAGCAGGCGGAAGAAAAGTATTGGCTGCAAGAAGATTAAAAGGTAGAAAAAAATTATCAGCTTAGGCCACATTTTTGTGGTCTTTTCTTCTTTTATGATGAATTGAAAAGGAAAATATATGAAGTTTTCGGAATCATTAAAGAAAAACACAGATTTTAAAAAGGTATATAACAATGGAATCAGTTATGCAAACCGATTCCTTGTTATGTACGTACTAGAAAATAATTCAGACAACAACAGAATAGGTATATCAGTTAGTAAAAAAGTTGGAAATAGTGTTATTAGACATCACATTACTCGTTTAGTGAGAGAAAGTTATAGACTACATGAAGAGATGTTCAATAGTGGTTTGGACATTGTAGTCATCGCAAGAGTAAGTGCAAAAAATGCTAGTTATCAGGAAATCGAGAGTGCACTTATGCATCTTGGAGGTCTTCACAATATCGTTAAATAATTTATGAAAAGAAGATGGAATCATATTGAAAAAAATTTTAATTTGGTTAATAAAATTTTATAGAAAATATATTTCTCCAATGAAGACAACAAAATGTCCATATTATCCAACCTGTTCGACCTATGGATTACATGCGGTTGAAAAGTATGGGGTAATAAAGGGAGGGGCATTGGCCACTTGGAGAATTTTGAGATGCAATCCTTTTTCAAAGGGAGGATATGATCCGGTTCCATAAATGGAGGTTTTTATGTCAGGCGTTTTATTAACGGCTTATTCAGGAGCAATCCTAGGTCCAATCGCCAAATTCTTAGGATGGATTATGAATGGAATTTATAATCTCATGTATCAGGTATTTGGAATTGAGGATGTTGCTCTTAGTATTTTGATTATAACCATACTTATTTATATGTGCTTGCTTCCACTGACAATTAAGCAACAGAAATTTGCTAAATTACAGCAGAAGATGCAGCCTGAGATTCAGGAGATTCAGAATAAGTATAAAAATAAAAAAGATCAGGCATCTATGCAGGCAATGCAGCAAGAAACACAATTGGTATATCAGAAATATGGTGTATCACCAGCAGGAAGCTGTGTACAATTATTAATTCAGATGCCACTTTTATTTGCATTGTATCGTGTATTTTACAATGTACCTGCTTATATCAGCAGCGTGAAGCATTCCTTTGATGGAGTTGTTGATGTTGTAACAAACACTTCTGGATACGAGAAAATTATGTCTGATATTATTACGGACTATAATTTAAAGAATGTATCCGTTGATTTTGCAACTTCTGATACAAGTGCTTTAAAGAATTATGTAGTTGATGTACTATATAAATTACCAAGAGATGGATGGGAGAATCTTACCGATTATTTCAGTAACATTGGACCAGAGGTTGACAAGTTAACACCACATTTGGATCAGTTTAACTATGCATTTGGACTTAATATTTCAGATACACCATTGAACATTATCACAACATGTTTCCATAATGGCGTATGGGGAATGCTTATTGTAGCATTATTAGTTCCAGTTATTTCATGCTTAACACAGTTTTTAAATATTAAATTAATGCCACAGGCAGCAAACAATAATGATCAGATGGCACAGCAGATGAAAATGATGAATATGATGATGCCACTTATGTCATTATTTATCGCCTTTACATGTCCGGTTGGTTTAGGTTTATACTGGATTTGTAGTGCAGTGGTACGTGCAATTCAGCAGATTTTTGTAAACAATCATATCAAGAATCTTAATTTGGATGATATTATTCAGAAGAACCAGGAGAAAGCGAAGAAAAAGCGTGAAAAAATGGGAATATCTGAGAATCAGATTCGCAATGCTGCTTCTATGAAAACAAAATCAATGGCTGGACATGAAGTAAGTAGTGCACAAAGAGAACTTGAGCTTGAGAAAGCTGCAGTAAAGAAAGCAAATGCAAAAGCTGGAAGTATGGCAGCGAAAGCAAATATGGTTCGTGAGTTTAACGAGAAGAATTCGCAAAAATAAAATGGGGGTGCGAGATGGAATTTATTGAAATTTCAGCAAAAACTGTAGAGGATGCGTTAACTGAGGCATCAATTAAGCTTGGTACAACAAGTGATAGTATTGAATATGAAGTAATTGAAAAAGGAAATACTGGTTTTCTTGGAATTGGTAGCAAAAATGCTGTAATTCGTGCAAGAGTAAAATGTACAGTAGAGGATCAGGTTCGTACTTTCTTAAACAACGTATTTGAAGCTATGAAAATGGAAGTAGAGATTCTTGTTAAGATTGATGAGGATGAGAAAATTATTGACGTTGAGTTAAAAGGCGACGATATGGGAATTCTCATTGGAAAAAGAGGACAAACTCTCGATTCTTTACAGTATTTAGCAAATCTTGCTGTAAATAAACAGGCTGAGAATTATTACAAGGTTAAGATTGATACAGAAGACTATAGAAAGAGAAGAAAAGACACTCTTGAGAACTTAGCTAAAAATATTGCATTTAAGGTTAAGAGAACAAAACGTCCAGTTGAACTTGAGCCAATGAATCCATTTGAAAGAAGAGTAATTCATTCCGCTTTACAGAATGACAGATTTGTTACAACACATAGTGAGGGTGAAGAGCCATATAGACATGTAGTTGTTACGCTTAAGAAATAAGTAGCTTTTTATAGATAAAAGTAATCTACATATCTATGATGTAATATAAAATGGGTATCTTCGGATACCCATTTTTACTGTATCTAGTTATTTGATAGGAAATCTTATAATAGGACTTGTAGGATTTCCTATACAATAACGAGGTTATTGTGAACACCAAGTAAGTTTTTCAAGATTTGAAAAGAGGACAATATGGTTAAAGACACAATTGCTGCAATTGCTACAGCTATGACACCTTCTGGAATTGGTATTATAAGAATTTCAGGAGAAGATTCCTTAAAAATAATAGATAAGATTTATCGTTCCAAGGGCGGAAAGAAAAAGATTTCTTTATGTGAAACCCATACCATTCATTATGGTTACATTTATGATGGTGATGAAATGATCGATGAAGTAATGGTTCTATTAATGAAGGCTCCAAATACCTTTACAAGAGAAGACACCATTGAAATCGATTGTCATGGTGGTGTGTTTGTAATGAAACGCATTTTGGAAACCGTAATTAAAGCAGGTGCGAGACCAGCAGAACCAGGGGAATTCACAAAACGCGCTTTTTTAAATGGGCGAATTGATTTATCGCAAGCGGAATCCGTCATTGATATTATTAATTCAAAAAATGACTTCGCACTGAAAAGTTCATTGAAACAGTTGCAGGGTTCCTTATTTGAATCCATCGGACAGTTGCGTGCAAGTCTAATTCATGAGATTGCTTTTATAGAGACTGCACTTGATGACCCGGAGCATATCACATTAGATGGATATGGAGAGAAGCTTCTTTCTATTGTAAGACAAGCTTCGGCAACTATCTCTGATTTATTGAATCATTCGGATAATGGAAGAATGTTAAAGGAAGGAATCAATACCGTTATCGTAGGAAAGCCAAATGCTGGAAAATCTTCTCTTTTGAATAATTTGGTAGGAGAGGAGAGAGCAATTGTAACGGATATTGCCGGAACGACGAGAGATATCTTGGAAGAACAGATTACCTTGAATGGAATCTCACTTAATATTATTGATACTGCAGGAATTCGCGAAACCGACGATGTGGTTGAAAAAATTGGAGTTGGAAAAGCAAAAGATTATGCGAAAAAAGCGGATCTTATTATCTATGTGATTGATAGCTCCATTCCTTTAGATGAGAATGATTTTGCAATCATGCCACTATTGGATGAAAAAAATTCCATTATTCTTCTAAACAAATCAGACTTGGGTTCTGTTGTAACAAAAGAAGAAGTGGAAAAACATGTAAATGGACATATCATATCAATTTCTGCTAAAACAAATGAAGGAATTGATGAATTAGAGCAGACAATAAAAGATATGTTCTTCCAGGGAGAGCTTACATTCAATGATGAAATATACATTACCAATATACGACACAAGGCTTCTTTACAGGATGCGTTGGATAGTTTACATTTGGTAGAACAAAGCATTATGGATGAGATGCCAGAAGATTTCTATTCCATTGATTTATTAAATTCCTATAATGCACTTGGAAAAATAATTGGGGAGTCTCTCGAAGATAATTTGGTAAACGAAATATTCAGTAAGTTCTGTATGGGAAAATAAGGATTATAACAGGAAGAAATTAATTTTATATTTTTATAGAAAAGAGGTACATCATGCGTGTAGTGGAAGAAAACTATGATGTGTGCGTGGTTGGTGCTGGACATGCTGGCTGCGAAGCTGCTTTGGCATGTGCAAGACTTGGATTAGAAACTATCATTTTTACGGTAAGCGTAGATAGTATTGCAATGATGCCATGTAACCCTAATATTGGAGGAAGTTCAAAAGGTCATCTTGTAAGAGAGATTGATGCTCTCGGTGGAGAGATGGGAAAGAACATTGATAAGACCTTTATTCAATCCAAGATGTTGAATAAGTCAAAAGGTCCTGCTGTTCATTCGTTAAGAGCACAAGCAGATAAGGTTGCTTACAGTATGGAGATGCGTAAAACACTTCAAAATACTAACCACTTAACTATAAGACAAGCGGAAATTTCAGACATTATAACCAATGAAAGCAACGAAATTACTGGGGTTAAGGCTGTTTCAGGTGCAATTTATCATTGTAAGGCAGTTGTATTATGTACAGGTACCTATTTGAATGCAAGATGTTTGACGGGAGAGATGATCACACATACCGGTCCAAACGGACTCATGGCTGCAACTCATCTTACACAGTCTTTAATTGAGCATGGCGTGGAAATGTATCGATTCAAAACAGGTACCCCTGCTCGTATTGATAGAAATAGCATTGACTTCTCAAAAATGGAAGAACAATTCGGAGATGAGAGAGTAGTTCCTTTCTCATTTACGACCAATCCGGAGGATGTGCAGATTGATCAGGTATCCTGTTGGTTAACTTATACCAATCCAAAAACACATGAAATTATTCGCAACAATTTGGATCGTTCACCAATATATGCTGGTATTATTGAAGGAACAGGCCCAAGATATTGTCCTTCGATTGAAGATAAGGTTGTAAAATTTGCTGAGAAGGAAAGACATCAGATATTCATTGAGCCAGAAGGAATCAATACCAACGAGATGTATGTTGGTGGAATGTCTTCTTCTTTACCTGAAGATGTGCAATATGAAATGTATCGAACTCTTCCTGGATTGGAGAATGTTAAAATTGTAAGAAATGCATATGCGATTGAGTATGATTGTATTAATGCGAATCAATTATATGCAACATTAGAGTTCAAAAATATTCCAGGTTTATATTCGGGGGGACAATTTAATGGAAGCTCTGGATATGAAGAGGCGGCTTGTCAAGGTTTAGTAGCTGGAATAAACGCCTCTATGAAAATTTTAGAGCGGAAACAATATGTATTTGACCGTTCTGAGAGCTATATTGGTGTGTTAATTGACGATTTGGTGACAAAAGAGAATCATGAGCCTTATCGTATGATGACAAGTAGAGCAGAATATCGCCTTTTACTTCGACAAGATAATGCGGATTTACGTTTATCTGAATTGGGACATGAAATTGGATTAATTTCAGAAGAGAGATACCAGTGGGTAAAAGAAAAGAAAGAATTAATTCATAATGAAATTGAAAGATGTAACCAAGTGAAGCTTGGTGCGAATAAAGAAGTACAAGCTGTATTGGAGGGATTTCAGAGTATTCCACTTAATACTGGAACATCTTTGGCAGAACTTATTCGTCGTCCGGAGCTTGATTATGATAAACTTTCTGTTTTAGATCCGGAACGTCCTGAATTATCAGCGGAAGTAACCGAACAGGTGAATATTGAAATAAAATATGAGGGTTACATAACAAGACAAATTAAACAAGTAGAGCACTTTAAAAAATTGGAAAAGAAGAGATTACCTGCTTCTTTTGATTATACAACAATTTCTGGATTACGAATTGAAGCAGCACAGAAGTTGAATCAATTCCAACCACTTAATATAGGACAAGCATCTCGTATTTCAGGAGTAAATCCTGCAGATGTATCGGTGCTTCTTGTATTTTTGGAACAGTTGAAATATTCGAATCCAGAATTATTTTTCCAATTAAACGGTGTTGAAGAATAGAGGTATTATGGAATATCATATTGAAAAATTTGAGAAAGCTTTGAGCGAGTTTAATATTTCCTTGTCGGAGAAACAATATCAGCAATTCATTCGATACTATGAAATGCTAATTGAAAAGAATAAGGTTATGAATCTTACTGCAATTACAGAATTTGATGAAGTGATTGAGAAACACTTTGTGGACAGTTTAGCTTTGATAAAGGCTTTTGATTTAACAAAAGAAGTATCGGTAATTGATATGGGAACTGGTGCAGGGTTTCCAGGAATTCCTCTCAAGATTGCATTTCCTAATTTGAAGGTAACCTTAGCAGATTCCTTAAACAAGAGAGTGAACTTTTTAAATGAAGTAATTACAGAACTGCAATTGGAGAATATTGTTGCAATTCATGGTAGAGCAGAGGATTTGGCCTTTGAAAAAGCGTATAGAGAACAATTTGACCTAATTGTTTCTCGTGCCGTGGCAAATCTATCCACGCTATCTGAGTACTGTCTTCCTTTTGTCAAAATTGGTGGATCCTTTATTTCTTATAAATCAGGTGAAAGTGATGAAGAAATTGAGAAGGCAAAGAACGCCATATTCCTATTAGGTGGTAAGAAAAGGGAAATTATAAAATTTGCAATTGGTGAGAATGAGAGAGCACTGGTTTGTATTGAGAAAGTCAATGGAACTTCAAAGCAATACCCTAGAAAGGCTGGAACACCTTCTAAGAAACCGTTATAAAGAAATATGAGCTAAGTAATGAGAAACAAGAAATACGGAATATGAAATATGAAATAGGGTATATAAAATAGTATCTATAAAAAAGAATATATGAAATAGGGAATAAGAAAGAGGATATTCAAAACGCTTTGTTTTGAATATCCTCTGTTTTTATGAGTGAAGAATAATTTCCTCAATGCTGGAAAATACCTTATCAGGAACTTCGAGCTGTGGAAGATGATTGCATCCAGATAAAGTTATAACTTCCATGTTATTATTGAATTTCTGATAGTTTTCAATATGTTTCAATGTATTATTGGTCTTTCTACTTATGATTAGATATATATTTTCCGCTTTGTATTTTAATGCGTGTTCAATATTTGTATTCATATAATTACCTAAAATACTTGCATACAAATATTTTCCCTTGCTGCGATCCTGATGTGCGGCTTCGTAATACACATCTTCTATCTTAGAAGATATTAATTGTGATCTATCATAGTATCTAAGTCGGAATCTTAAATCAATCTTTGCTGGAGTCCATCTTCTATTATAGAAATAAGTTCCTAATAGAGGTAACTCAATAAACTGCTTTAATCGTTTCGTTCTGCGCTCTGGCATCTGTTCAACTTCTTGTATTGAAGTTGGATTAATTAAGATAATCTTGTGAAAAAGCGTTGCGTCCATACGATTTGCCATTATAACAAAACTACTAGATAGTCCAGTGGCAACAACATCTGTCTGCTCTTTAATTACCTCTTTGATAAAGCTTGTAACCAACTGTACATATAAGTAATTCGTATAGGTCATATTTGGTTTACTAGAGCGTCCGCAACCTAATAAATCTAATGTATATACCGTGTGATTTTTTTCGAGCTTCTTCAAAATTTTGCAATATTCAAAGCCAGAACAATCTGGTGAAAGATCATGAATAAGTAAAAGTGGAGTACCGGTACCTCTTTTACTATAGTAGATATTTCCATGTTTCCATTCAAAGTATGTTCCATTCTCATCGGAGAGAGCATGCTTTTTGTCAAAGGTTCTTGCAACAAATTCATTGTATGCATACATAGAAGAGAGAGTTGCAGTTGAAAGAAGAAGTATTTTTTTCAATCCTTTTTTCATAGACAGCCTCCTTTTTTATTTTTATATATTTATTATAGTCATTTATCTGATTTTATACAATTTTTTTCGTAAATTTGCTAAAGAAGACTTGTCTATTCTAGTGATTATGTCATATAATACTTTAGTAGTATTGGAAAAATAGAACAAACATATGTTCGTAGAGGAAATATGGTTAAGGAATATTTAGAAAAGACAAGACAGCGTTTTGTTGAACGTAAATTGGAATTAACGCAAATCGAAAATGATTATCATATGCAGTTAAGAGAAAATACTGAAATGATAAAATTGTTAGAAGATTCTACAGATTTAAATTTTGAATCTTTTTCTCCTAGGAAGAAGAACAGTTATAATAAAGAAAAGGTTGTTGAGCTTCACGAACAGCAGAAAGCCATTCGTAATGCAATCGAAGAAATAAAAATTGAACTCCAAAATGTTTCTTCAGAAATTGAAGAGATAGATCGAGTTATTAAAGCAGAACAATCCAATTCTTCCCAATATAACGTCTCTCCAACTATGAAAAGAGATCCAAAATATAAGAGAGCAATCCTTTCCACACAGGAAAAAGAAAGACAACGAATAGCAAGAGACTTGCACGATACTACAGTACAATGTTTAACTTCACTCATTCACAAATCAGAATTATGTATGAAGTTAATTGATATTGATCCAATTCGTTGTAAACTGGAGCTTTCTTCTACATCCAAGGTTTTGCGCGAAGTAATTGATGACACCAGAAAGATGATATATGATTTGCGTCCTATGTCATTTGATGATATAGGCTTTAGTATTACAGTAGAAAGATTTCTTGATAAATTGAAAGCTATGTCAACTGTAAATTATAATCTTCATATTTCTGGCCAGGAATTAGATATTGATTCAACCATTGAACTTACTTTGTTAAGAGTAATACAAGAGGCATGCTCAAATTCTGTGAAGCATGGAAAAGCAGAGAATGTTGATGTAATTGTTCAATATCATTCCGATATGATTGAGCTCATTATAACCGATGATGGCATTGGTTTTGATGTGGATAGTTCACCTGAAACAGTAAGGGAAAATAATTCAGGTTTTGGACTTTCGATGATGAAAGAAAGGGTATATTTATTATCTGGAGAAATTGCCATTATTTCTTCAGAAGGAAATGGTTGTTGTACAAAAGTTAGTATACCTATATATAAGGAGGATAATTAATATGGCAGTAAAAATTATGATTACAGATGATCATTCAATGATCAGAGAAGGACTTAAGAACTTATTAGAGTTTGATGGTGAAATTGAAGTAATCACAGAAGCAGTTGATGGGGAAGATTGTTTGGATAAATTAAGAAATTTTACACCAGATGTTCTTTTATTAGACATTAACATGCCAAAGATGAATGGATTAGAGGTTCTTCGTAAATTAAAAGAATCTAATTCAAAAATTAAAACACTTGTATTAACTGTTCACAATGAGACAGAATATCTTTTAAAAGCAGTTGATATTGGAATCAACGGATACGTATTAAAAGATTCAGACTCTTCAGAACTTAAGAAAGCAATTTTCGCAATCGCTGAAGGAGAGACCTATATCCAGCCTAGCTTGATTCCTGCTTTGAATTCAAAGATGATTGAAAAAGATAAGGATGAACTTAAAATTGATCTCTTAACTAGAAGAGAATTAGAAGTTCTTAAATTATTGGCAGTTGGAATGTACAACAAAGAAGTTGCAGAGAAACTTGACATTAGTGAGAGAACTGTTAAGAATCATGTATCTAATATCTTCAAAAAAATCGAGGTTACTGATCGTACACAGGCTGCTGTTTTTGCAATCAGAAATAGTCTTGTTGATGTATATTAATTTAAAAATTTGTCTGCACATATAGTGGTTGATTGAGAGTGTTTTTAAGAGAATGTTTCACGTGAAACATTCTCTTTTTTTATTATTTTTCTGCTGAAAAATACAAGATTTTGTTTTAATAGTAAAATAGTCACACTATATTTTGGAAAATGGCAAAATATGTTTCACGTGAAACATTATTTGTGGTAGATAATAAAAAACAATAGTGATATAATTAAAAGGCACGAGAAAAAAGAAAAAAGTAGGACGTAAAAATGGAAAAGACGCCTCAATATGATATAAGAAAGGAACACAAATGGGAAGAACTATTGCAATTGCAAACCAAAAAGGTGGAGTAGGAAAGACCACAACAGCCATCAACTTATCTGCATGTTTGGCTGAAGCAGGAAAGAAAGTATTAGCTATTGATTTAGATCCACAGGGAAATATGACAAGTGGTTTAGGGGTAGATAAGAACGAAGTAGAAAACACGGTATACGAATTAATGCTAGATGAATGTAGCATTAAGGAAAGTATGGTAGAAACTGTGGTTAAAGGTTTGAACATTATATCTTCAAATGTAAATCTTGCAGGTGCAGAAATCGAGTTGTTGGGAATCAACGATAAAGAGTATATTCTAAAAAATGCAGTTGATTATGTAAAAGAAGATTATGATTATGTTATCATTGATTGTCCACCATCATTAAATATGTTAACGGTAAATGCAATGACAACTGCAGATACAGTATTGGTTCCAATCCAATGCGAGTACTATGCGTTGGAAGGTTTGAGTCAGTTGATACATACAATTAATCTGGTACAAGAAAGATTAAATCCAAATCTTGAAATCGAAGGAATCGTATTTACTATGTATGATGTGAGAACGAATCTTTCTAATCAGGTAGTAGATAACGTAAAGGAAAACTTGGATGCAAATATTTATAATACAATGATTCCAAGAAACATTCGATTAGCAGAAGCACCATCCTATGGTATTCCAATTAATATGTATGACAGCAAATCTGCAGGAGCAGAGAGTTATAGAAATTTGGCAAAAGAAATAATAAATAGAAAGGTGAAATAGGGAGTATGGCAGTCAAAAAGAATGGATTAGGAAAAGGTCTTGATTCGTTGATTACAGATAAAGTAAGTACAAAACCATCCGCAACTAAAGAAAAGAAAACTGAGGAGAAAGCAACTGATGGAGTAATGGTTAGCATTACAAAAGTTGAACCAAATAGAGAACAGCCAAGAAAAAAATTTGACGAGGATGCGTTGTTAGAATTATCAGAATCAATTAAGCAATTCGGTGTGTTGCAGCCATTACTTGTACAAGAGAGAAAAGATTATTATGAGATTATAGCAGGAGAGAGAAGATGGAGAGCTGCTAAGCTTGCTGGTTTAAAAGAAGTTCCTGTTATCATAAAGAATCTAACAGAACAACAGATTATGGAAATCTCTTTGATTGAGAATATTCAAAGAGAAGACTTAAACCCAATTGAGGAAGCTTTAGCATACAAACGTCTATTAACAGAATTCAATCTGAAACAAGACGAAGTAGCAGAGAGAGTGTCAAAAAGTAGAACAGCTGTAACCAATTCTATGCGTCTTCTGAAATTGAATGACAAAGTACAGCAAATGGTAATTGATGAGATGTTAACCACTGGTCATGCAAGAGCTTTACTTGGAATAGATGATCAAGATAAACAATATGAAGCTGCCCAAAAGATTTTTGACGAAAAGCTTAGCGTAAGAGATACCGAGAAGCTGGTTAAGAATATTCAAAACGAAAAGGACAAGGCACCTGCTCCGGCAAAAGTGGTTGATCCAAAAATTTTGGCAATCTATAGTGAACTCTCAGAACAGATGAAAGCAATCCTTGGAACAAAGGTTTCTATTCAGCCAAAGAATGAGAAACAAGGAAAAGTTGAAATCGAATACTATTCACAGGACGAGTTGGATCGAATTATTGACTTAATGAGAACCATCCAGAAATAATACATAGAAACCAAGTAAAAGAGTTATCCATATTACAGCAAAATGCGAAGAACATGTATAGCAAGATATAAAGATATATTATGGAAAAATATATGTAGAAGTAGATAATATAACTCAGGAAAAAGTATATGGATATATTTACATGATAATGTTTGCAAATAGAATGTAATACGCAACTTAAAAACAGGTTTAAAGAATAAAACAAAACAAACATAATATAATTATAAAATAGGATAAAAGTACTATAT
>JAZUHO010000179.1:0-4991 GCA_045641745.1 Agathobacter sp.
CACTGTGATGAACTCTGCCATATGTGTAAAATTCCCTATGAATTGTTTCGAGCGGACGTTGCAGAAGTAACATTGCAGGAAAATATAAAGGACTGTGAAGCAGAACCGGAAGCAAAAGAAAATAAAGCTTCTATCGGAACAGAACCGGAATCGAAAGAAAATAAAGCTTCTATCGAAACAGAATGGCAAGAGAAAGAAAGCATGGATTCTACGGGAATAGAGTTACAGGAGCAAGGAATTCTTGGAGAGACGGGATGCGGTCTCTGTGCGCTTTGGAAATTACAGGATGCGGGGATTCAGTATCTTAAGCTCGTGAGTAGAGGAAACGGAAGCGAAGAAACGGAGATGGATATTGCGGCAATGCGTAAGGCTCTCACGATTCTAGAAAAAAGTAACGATGAAAAAAGCTACATCCAGGAAATGAAAGCGACGCTTTTTCCAAAGGGATGTAGCAGAAATTGTTACTATATGGAATGATATGGTAATTATGTAGACAATTGTTTTTTGCGATTTGCAAAGCCGTAGGCAGTCTCTTTGCTCGCGCAAATTTTATCGGCTAAACATACAATCCAAGCCTCGCGGCATTTTGGCGGTCGAATGTTAAGCGGAAACATATGGTGCGCGATGATGTCCTTTTCAATCTTGGATAAATCAAAATCCTGACAAGCGTTCAGAAATGAGGTCTTTGCATGGGTGAAGCCGTGCAATCCCATTTCCGGATGTGGATTATGCCAGTCATATAAGAAATAATCGTGGAGAAGTGCTCCGCGAATCAAAGCATTTCGATCTACGCGGATGCCCATAGAATCCACCAGCTCAAGACTTTTGAGGGCCACATCGAAACAGTGGTCATAGACGGATTTGGTACCGTGCTGTATGAAATTGTGGTTCATTGCAAGGCGGCCATTCTCTTCGAGGTACTTGGCGTGCCGTTTCACTTCTAAAATATAACTATTTCTCATTTATATACCCAATACATTTTCGATTCTATTTGCTATAGCACAAATTCTACACCTTTCTATTAAGAAACTCAACAGTGAGCGGCTAATTCTTTCGATAGGCAGATGGTGTCATGCCGTACTTGGCCTTGAAGGCGCGATTAAAGTAAGAAAGATTATCAAAGCCTACTTCTGCGGCAATATCCAGGATGGCAGCCTCTGAAGTATCCAGAAGGCGGGAAGCCATAGTGAGGCGGTAATCCTTCAGATAATCGATAAAGGAGGTTCCCATGGTCTCCTTGAAGTAGCGCATGAAATGGGATTCCGAGAATCCAACAATCTCAGAAATTTCAGCGATGGTTATTTTGTTCATGTAATTGTTTTCTACGTATTTTAATACCAGCTTCATCTTATCCAAGGTTTTTTTGGACTCTTTGGTTGTAGAAATTAAGTTACGACAACGGTTGTGAAGGATGAAGAAAAAGTTGAAAAGCTGGCTCTTTACATAGAGCTCATAGCCTTGCGGTCTTGTGTCCATGATAGCGTCGATGGCATCGATTGGAGCAACCACATCCGTGTAATAGGGATACACAGGGGTAAAAAGCGTCGGAACCGTAATTTTACCACTGAGCATCGGAAGGATATAATCGGTGGCGCAGGAATCAGACTGCTTGGAAATTAGCATGTTTGGATGGAAAATGATATTTTCATATTCCATACGTTGCTCCTCCAATTGTTCGATGGAATGAAGCTGTCCGGGCAGAATGATAAGAAGGCAAGGGGCTTTCACCATATGCGTTTTAAAATCTACATGAATTTGACCAACGCCTTTTTTCACATAGATAAGCTCCAGCTCGTCGTGCCAGTGGAAAGGCACTTCGGGAAAATCCAAAGGAATCGAGCAACAGTAGGTGGTGTAAGGAAAGACCAAATCCCCATGCGTTTTCTCTTCGTGATAGTTTTCATATTCTAATATATTCATGATAGTAACCTTTTCATTCACATTTTTAGTGTGCTTATGTGGGGCTTCCTGCGAATTGCCGCGGGTTTATCCCCCATGAAATTACAACAACATGGATAAGCATGATACAATAATAGCACAAAAAGCGCGCCTTTTCCTAAAAAAATAATGAAAAATGATAGGATTGTGTCAAAAAGTGCTAGCTTATGACAAGATAATACCGGTTCAGAGTACTATACTTAGACCATAAGTTACGAAAAAACACGAAAGTTTCCAGAAACTCGAGAATGTGAAACACCTGTGTGCGTAACAGTTTTATATCGATTTTAAATGGAATGAATAAAGAACGGAAACGTTTCTTATAATCAAGTGGGAGGGCACTATGAGCTTTAATTTTGCAAATGCAATCAAGGACAAATATGGAAAAGGCGTAGAGGTTTGTACAAATGAAGAAATCTACTACTGCTTATTAGAGGAAACAAAGAAATTAGCACAGGGTAAAGTAACAAACGATGGAAAGAAGAAGCTTTACTATATTTCAGCAGAGTTCTTAATTGGAAAATTATTATCAAATAACTTAATCAACTTAGGAATCTATGATGAGGTGAAAGCAGAGCTTGCAAAGGCTGGAAAATCTCTTGCAGAGATTGAGGAAATCGAGCTTGAGCCATCTCTTGGAAATGGTGGACTTGGACGTCTTGCTGCTTGTTTTATCGACTCTATTGCAACATTAGGATTAAATGGTGATGGTGTAGGTCTGAATTATCATTACGGATTATTCAAACAGGTATTTGATAAGAATCTTCAGAAGGAAACTCCAAATCCTTGGATTACCGATGAGAGCTGGCTTACGAAAACAGATATCACATATCCAGTACAGTTTGGTGGATTTACTGTACAGTCTCGTTTATATGATATCGATGTGGTTGGTTACTACAACCGTACTACAAAGCTTCGCCTTTTCGACATCGAATCTGTTGATGAGAGCATTGTAGGCGAGACCATTGATTTCGATAAAGAAGAAATCGAGAAGAACTTAACTTTGTTCTTATATCCAGATGATTCCGATGATAAGGGAAGACTTCTTCGTGTATACCAGCAGTACTTTATGGTATCCAATGCTGCAAGACTTGTTTTAGATGAGTGTGTTGCAAAGGGATCGAACCTTCATGACCTTGCAGATTACGCTGCAATTCAGATTAACGATACCCATCCATCTATGGTAATCCCAGAGTTGATTCGTCTTCTTCAGGAGAGAGGAATCCTTATGGATGAGGCAATTGAAATCGTATCTAAGGTATGTGCATACACCAACCATACGATTCTTGCAGAGGCACTTGAGAAATGGCCAATTCATTTCTTAGATAAAGCAGTTCCACAGCTTATGCCAATTATTCGCGAGTTGGATAACCGCGTTCGTGGAAAGGTAGCTGACGAGAGCACCTATATCATCAAAGATGGTTTGGTACACATGGCTCACATGGATATCCATTATGGATACTCTGTAAATGGCGTTGCTTACCTTCACACAGAAATTTTGAAAGATACAGAGCTTAATAACTTCTACAAGTTATATCCAGAGCGCTTCAACAATAAGACAAACGGAATTACCTTCCGTCGTTGGTTAATGTCTTGTAACCCAGAGCTTTCAGCTATGATTACAGAGTTAATTGGTGATGGCTGGAAGAAGGATGCAAACGAATTAGAGAAATTAGGAAACTTCGTAAATGATGATGCCGTATTGGATCGTTTGCTTGCAGTGAAGGCAGGTAAGAAGGCAGACCTTAAGAATTACCTTGCTACAACACAGAACTTAGATATCAATGATGGTTCTATCTTTGATATTCAGGTTAAGAGACTTCATGAGTATAAGAGACAGCAGATGAATGCGTTATATATCATTCATAAATACTTCGAGATTAAAGCTGGTAAGAAACCTGCAACACCAATTACATTATTCTTTGGTGCTAAGGCAGCTCCTGCATACATTATCGCAAAAGATATCATTCATTTGATTCTTTGCTTACAGGAGATTATCAACAATGATCCAGAGGTAAGCCCATACTTAAAAGTATTCATGGTAGAGAACTACAATGTAACAATGGCTGAGAAATTAATTCCAGCTTGTGATATCTCAGAGCAGATTTCACTTGCTTCAAAAGAGGCTTCTGGTACTGGTAACATGAAATTCATGTTAAATGGTGCAGTTACACTTGGAACCATGGATGGTGCAAACGTTGAAATTGCGGAGCTTGTTGGTGAGGATAATATCTATACCTTCGGTGAGTCTTCTGAGACTGTTATCGCAAGATACGAAAGAGGAGACTACTGCTCAAAAGATTACTACGAGAAGGATGCAGAGCTTAAGAAGGCTGTTGACTTCATCGTAAGCGACGAAGTGAAAGCAGTAGGCTGTGCGGAGAACTTAGAGCGTCTCTACAACGAGTTATTAAACAAAGACTGGTTTATGACATTCCCAGACTTCCAGGCGTACGTTGCTGCAAAAGAGGAAGCATACAAAGCATATGATAACCGCAAAGAGTGGGCTAAGAAGATGCTTGTAAACATCAGCAAAGCTGGATTCTTCTCATCTGATCGTACAATCGCTCAGTACAACGAAGAAATCTGGAAATTAAACTAGATAATAGCTAAGCCATAAAAAGCTTATCTATATATATTTTTTTCTCCACTAGAATTGGGATGCTTCCCTAGCATCCCGCAAATAAAATGAAACGAACTGGCTGCAATCTCCTTGCAGCCAGTTTTTTTTGATATATTCACACTCCCGTCACCGCCACCGCAAGGGGGGAACTCCTCTCGAATATCGCACATTTCTAAGTTCCTACAGGCGCCTTTTTTCACAATTTGTCTGTCCGACTCCGCCTGGACTTGTGCCGCTTGCTGTACGCCAATGGTGGACGGGACGCTGCACCTACCATCGCTAAACAGATGCTCTCAGAATGCTTATTATAAGGCGGCTGCGAAAACTCGTCCGATTGGGTAGCTTGTGCCCATTGGCAAAAGCTACCCAATCGAACTCAAACAGTTCTTCGCCGCCTTGCATTATCTTCGAGCATCTGTTAAGCGCTGAT
>JAZUHO010000180.1:0-2010 GCA_045641745.1 Agathobacter sp.
CCAATGGAGGAAGATGAGCACGCCACCATCAATGGAGTGAACACCACCGTATAACTATTTACCGCAATGCATGTGCCATGGCACGCATCTCCCACAGCACTATAAGGATAAACACAATGAGAAAAAGCGCATCGCAAGAACTTCTTGCAGTGCGCTTTTCGTTTATCCTTTGATTTCTTTCTTATTTTCAAGCAACTCCGAATTCGTTTCCAACATTTTCTCAGTTACCCTCTGGTTCGCTTCCAGTAATTTTTCATTTTGTAGGAAGCATCGCGCGTCACTTCTTGTCCTAGACAGGCGATTGGCCGAAATGCCTCAGCCTCCTCCACGCTTGGGAATTCCACCTCTCCATAGAAAAATTCTCGTTCCGTTCCAGGCTCTACCTGACACACCTCTAAGATATACGCTCCTAATCGATAGGCTTTATATTCCTTCGCTATCATTTCCTTTCCCATTAATTTCAGGGCTTCTCGATAGAATTCTTCGTCAATTGCCGTCTTCATTTCCGCACGTGCCAATTCTCCGTCGCCTTTTATCGTAAGACGATAGTTTACCGCCTGCGTGTGCAAGTCTCTGGCAGTATGAATCCGAACCTCAGGTTCTATACTGAGATATCCCTGCTCGATATGCACCTCACGTAAGCATTCCAGCTCCGTCGGAAATCCCTCCATCAAGAATTTGCGCTCCACTTCTAATTCATATGACATACATGCTTTCTCCTATTTTTCTTCGAAAAGGCGAATCTGATCCAACACCTGCTCCTGCTGCTCCTGTGCGCGTATTGTGGCAGTTCCGTCGCCTTTTTGTTCCCCATAGAATCCATACTGCGCATGGTTGCCACCTTCAATGACATACTCTGTGAAATCCTTTGGAAGATTACTACGATTTTTTTCATATTTTGCGTGGTTGAGTACCTGGTCCTCACTTCCATAGATACTCAAAACCTTAATTCCGCTTTCCGTTAAATCCGAAGTGCTATATGCACCAAGCAAAATTAGGGAATCAATCTCCTCCTGATGTGCCCCCGCATAACTTGCCGCCATCGCTCCACCTAAGGAATGTCCCATCATTGTCCAGTCCGTCACTTCTTTATTGGCATCAATCACCGCGTCTGCTGCATTCTTGTCAAAGATTGCAAGGTGAAATGGCATGCGCATCAAATAGACACGTTCGCCTTTTGCAGCTAGCTCTTGCATAAGTGGTGCATAGGCGCGTTCTTCCACTTTTCCTCCTGGATAAAATATAACACCTTTTGTTTCATCCAGATTTGCCTCATCCGCAGGCTCAAATAAATAATAGTCCTCCGTTTTTGTTACTGTAATATCCTCGTTGGATATCGCAGCCTTCTTTGCACCATCTGTGGCGTCGGCATACTCATTCATATAATGCGCCCCAGCAAACAAAAGTCCTAAGACAACAAAGATAGCCAGTACAATTCTGGCTATCTTGCGTTCTGTTGGCACTTTCTTTTTTGATTTCTTTTCTTGTTTCGTTTCTTCCATCATGTTATTACCAACCATTCTTTTCATTACATTCTATACACAGGAGTCCAACTACCAGCTAAGGATTTCGTATCCATCTTCCGTAACAAGAACCTGCACTTCCCACTGTGCCGATGGAAGGCCATCCTGAGTATATACCTCCCAGTCGTTTTCATCGTCCACAAAGATATCTACTTTTCCCATATTTACCATTGGTTCAATGGTAAACATCATGCCTGGCACTAGTAACATCTCTTCTCCTCGTTTTGTGTTATAACCAACCCAAGGATCTTCATGAAACTCTACCCCTACACCATGACCACCAATTTCACGAACCACGGTGTAGCCATTAGCATGAGCATGTTCACAAATAGCAGCACCTACATCGCCTAAAAATCCCCATGGTTTTACTTCCTTTAATCCTAAATCACAACACTCTTTCGCCACTTCTACAAGCTTACGTGTCGCTGGATCCACGTCCCCAATGCAAAACATTCGAGATGAATCAGAATAATATAAGTCGGATCGT
>JAZUHO010000181.1:0-2045 GCA_045641745.1 Agathobacter sp.
ACTTCAATAGTACAGCGGTTGGTCTTGAGAGAAGGGCAGGAACACTTAAGAATCTGCCTTTAGGACTGGATGAATTGCAGGTATTAAATGAAAGAAGATTATCTCCGTCACTTATCGTGTATTCCCTTGGAAATGGATACGGAAAAACGAGAGGTGCCAAGAATGGTGGCTTGCAGGAAGTACCAACATGGCGTAACAGCATTATAAGTACAGGCGAACAGCCTCTTTCCAATGAAAATTCTATGGATGGTGTAAATAGCCGTGTACTTGAGATTTATGGTCAGCCTATTGATGATGCCGGATTTGGCAGGGAGGTACATCAAATCAGTGAAAGCAATTATGGATTTGTCGGTAAGACCTATATCGAATATTTGGTGGATGAGGTCGCATCTGATAAAAAGCAAATGCATGAGGATTTCGAAGAAATGAGAAATACCCTTAATCAGCAATTTGCTCTTTTGAAAAAGGGTGATGCCGGGGTTCATCTTGATACGATTACGGTTCTTGCACTTGCAGACTGGTATTCATCTGTATCTGTGTTTGGTGTTGCAAAGGATGTGGCGTGGGATGAAGCGGTGGAACTTGGAATTGCGCTTTTATGTAATGCCAAGGAGCAGGAGAAGGAAGATGTGGTTGTAAGAGCATTTTCTTACATCACAGATTGGATAGCTGCAAATCGTACCCGCTTTGAAAAACACGCATTGCCTTGCTACGGAATGGTTGAGGGCAATCAAGTGTTTGTGATAGCAAGCGAACTTCGTAATGCGCTTGAGAATGGCGGCTTTTCTTATACGAAATGTATGAAGGGATTTAAGGAGCGTGGATATATGGATTCCTACCTTGATGCAAGCGGAGTGGAAAGGACGCAATACCAGAAACGCATACAGGGAGTCAATGTTAGAGCTGTGTGCCTCAATATTAAGCTTGAGGCATTATATCCGCCGGAGGAGGATTTCCTTGGGCAGAAGGTTGTACCACTCACAGGAAAGGTATCGTAGCCAGTGTAACCACTGTAGCCACTTCCTGTGTGTGATACCAATTATATATATAAAAGAATAATTAGAATTGGGATGTGGAGTAATAACACGCCATACGAAATGTATTTACTTAAAAGTGGTTACATTGGCTACATTATTCTTTTTATATAAATGCAACTGTTGATTTTACGGCATTTCATGAGTGCCACAAGGTGTAGCCAGTACAAAGGTAGCTGTGGCTACTGCGTGCTACAAATGGCTACGCACATCAATTTTAAGGAGGACGATTATCATGAGAAAGAACAAGAAAACATTAGAGCAGTACAAGGACATGGGCGCTAAGTTCCGTGTCTTTAAGACAATGGCGTGCCAGCTTAGTGTGGAGGCACCACAGTTTCTTACCTCACAGCAGTGGGCAAAGCTGCAGAAGGCTGTGGATACCATTGGTGCTTATGCATCACCAATCGAGGACAAGATGTTCCGTGACTACCCAGAACTTAATAATGAGTACTTGGATGTATTTTATGGAGCAACTGACAATGAGACTCGTAATGAGGTTGATGCTGATGTAGTAGACAGAGCAAAGAAGTTCTGTGAAAACTTATTTTAAGAAGGTAATGCGTTTGAATATGGGTAAATGAATGTGTCTGACAGAGATAATTCTGCCGGACATTTTTTATGCCCGCAAGAAGGGGGGAGGGGGGCTATAAATCTCTACGGCTTATCGTCAGGGCAACGGTGCCGCCCCTTCACGCACAAAAATTGCGAATTCAAACGCAAAAAAACCAAAAATCAAACAAGGAGGAATGAGACATGGCTAAAGACGGAACTAACCGTGGCGGTTCTCGCCCTGGGGGGGGACGCAAGAAGAAGTCCGTGGCAGAAAAAATTGCTACAGGAAATCGCGGTGGCAGAAAACTTACAGTTATTGATTTCGGTGATGACGCTGAAAATCTAGTCGGTGTAGAAATGCCACCTGTCAGCGAGTATATGAAAGCCGAGCAGAAAGATGGCAGTGCCATTTGTGCGGAAGAAATATACCAAGAGACATGGACGTGGTTGCATGAG
>JAZUHO010000182.1:0-4921 GCA_045641745.1 Agathobacter sp.
GTTGATTCAACAGCAACCTGTGGCAAGAGATTTAAGAACAATTACGGCAGCAATGAAACTGGTTACCGATATGGAACGAATAGGAGATCACGCTGCAGATATATCGGAAATGACAATCTATATGGGGACTTCAGAGCATACAGCAGATTTATCACATATCAATAAGATGGCAGCTGAGACGGTATTAATGTTGAATTGGAGTATAGAGGCATATGTGGAGCAGGATATGAAAAAGGCGCAGGCTGTAATTGCACATGACGATGTCGTGGATGCGCTCTTTGTTGATGTGAAAAAAGACATTATTACGTTGATTCGAGAGAATCCAAAGGATGGAGAAGAGGCAACCGATTTGCTAATGGTTGCAAAATATTTTGAACGAATAGGGGATCATGCGACAAATATCGCAGAGTGGGTTTTATATGCGTTAGATTCGTGTGTAAAAACAAGATAGGTGCATACTATGTAAAATATTTTACATAGATTTTACATAAAGATATCCATAGATTTTACATAGCACAGTTAATGTGAACAAGAAGCTAGAAGAAGTGTTTAGAGGAATGCAAGATATGTGCTAGAGAGAGGTAAAAGAATGGATATTTTTAATATACTCACAATGATTGGCGGCTTGTCGCTTTTTTTGTATGGAATGACGGCAATGGGAAACGGTCTATCTAAAATGGCTGGTGGCAAGCTGGAAATAATACTGGAGAAATTGACTTCAAAAAAGATTTTTGCGGTTCTATTAGGGGCAGGAGTTACTGCGGTAATTCAGTCATCATCTGCAACGACCGTAATGGTAGTGGGATTTGTTAACTCTGGGATTATGAAATTATCACAGGCTGTCGGAATTATCATGGGAGCAAATGTTGGTACAACCATTACATCTTGGATGTTGTCGCTTACTGGCATTGAGGGAAGCAACATATGGATTAAGCTTTTAAAGCCATCGTCTTTCTCGCCTATTTTGGCAGCAATAGGTATCGTTCTTACGATGTCATCTAAGGGGGAAAGTCGAAAAAAGGATATTGGAAATATATTGCTTGGATTTGCAATATTAATGTTTGGAATGGAGACCATGAGTTCTTCTGTAGCACCATTAGCAAAGAGTGAAAAATTTGCTGGTTTGTTTACTACATTTTCCAATCCAATTTTGGGGATGATAGTGGGAGCTTTGCTTACAGCGGTAATTCAGAGTTCTTCAGCATCTGTCGGAATATTGCAGGCGTTATGCGCGACAGGGGCGGTGAACTATAATGCGGCAATTCCTATCATTATGGGACAAAATATTGGAACCTGTATTACATCCTTGCTATCTTCCATTGGTGCGAAAAAGAATGCAAGAAGAGCTGCTATGATTCACCTGTTCTTCAACTTGATTGGTACCATTATTTTTATGGTGGTGTTTTACACCTTGCACAGTATGATTGGATTTGTATTTATGGGAAATTCAGCAAATGCAGCTGGAATTGCAGTTGTACACAGTTTGTTTAATATAGGCTGTTGTATTCTCCTGTACCCATTTTCTAATTGGTTAGTAAAACTGGCATGTGTAGTGATTCCAGAGAGCGCGCATGAAAATACGGAGGGAGATCGTGAGGATCACATCGTCTTAGACCCGAGATTTTTGGAGCGCCCTGCGTTTGCTATGGAACTATGCCGAAAAACAGCAAGAGATATGGCAAATGAAAGTTTAGAGGCAATTGCGTTAGCGTTAGAGCTTGTAAAAGCTTACGATAAAGAAAAAGCGAAACGCGTGTATCAGCTGGAAGAGAGAGTGGATCAGTATGAGGATGTATTAGGTGCCTATTTAGTGAAACTTTCAAGTAAACATTTATCCCTGGCAGATAGTAGAAGTATGTCTATTATTTTGCATGGAATAAGTGATTTTGAGAGAATTTCAGACCATGCGATAAATCTTGTAGAATGCGCACATGAGATGAAAAAGAAGGAGCTAAAATTTTCTAAGAAAGCTTCCAAAGAAATCGATGTAATAACAGCGGCTGTAGGGGATATTACCGCAAGAGCTACAACTATTTTTGTAAATGAGAAAACGGAGGATGCAATACACATTGAACCATTGGAAGATGTAATAGATGGTTTGACAAAGACGATAAAGAAGAATCATGTAAAACGCCTTCGAAAGGGTAAGTGTACCATAGAGCTGGGAATTATTTTGGAAGATATCTTAACGAATTTAGAAAGAGTATCCGATCACTGTTCCAATGTAGCAGTTGAGCTTCTTTCGATACAGGAAGGAAGCTATGACACACACGAATTTTTTGATTCTATGTCTCCAAGTGAGAAAGCAATATTTGATGAGGAATATCAGAAACTAAAAGCCTTGTATCAGCTAGAAAAATGATGATAAAATAAGGGCAATACAATGCTATGAAAAAGTAAGGACGGGTGAGTGGATTGGCACTGATTTATATTATTGAGGACGATGAAAGCATACGGGAAATAGAAGAATTTGCATTAAAAAATGCAGGACATAAGGTGCTTGGATTTGAAAAGGCGAAGGACTTTTACAGGCAGATGACAGAAGTGATTCCCGATTTAGTGTTGGTTGATATTATGCTTCCTGATGAAAATGGAAATGAAATTGTAAAAAAATTACGAAGAGGTGTGGACACCAAGAAGCTGCCTATTATTATGGTGACAGCAAAGACAACGGATTTGGATTTGGTGAAGGGCTTGGAAGATGGTGCGGACGATTATATTAAAAAGCCATTTTCGGTAATGGAATTAATCTCAAGAGTGAAAGCATTGCTTCGGAGAACAGAGCCAGAAGATGTGAAATTAATAGAATTTGATGGACTTGTTTTAAATAATGAAAAACACGAAGTTACTGTGAATGGACAGGGAATTGATTTAACCTTCAAGGAGTATGAACTTCTTCAGACATTACTTATCAATAAGGGCATTGTGCTAGAACGAGATAAAATTATGGAATTAGTCTGGGGGGCTTTATACGAGGGCGAGTCAAGGACTTTGGATATGCACATCAAAACCTTGAGACAGAAATTAGGAGATTATGGCAGCCGTATTAGAACAATTAGAAATGTTGGGTATGTGATGGAATGAAACAGAAAATTAATATAAGACTTGTAATGATTGCAATTCTTGCAATTATAGCTACTATGGTTAGCATCACAATTGCATATTATGGTTTGTTCCAAAAACAGGTTCGAAGTGAGCTTAGCGTAAGTGCCAAGCTGTTAAAGGATACGCATTATTTTGAGTTTGTGAATATTGACATGGATCAAATTGATTTATCCACTGATTTAGAGGAGCTTCGTGTAACCTGGATTAGTGAAGATGGAACTGTTTTGTACGATAATGATGCAAGTGCATCGGAGCTTACGAATCATGCAAATCGGCCAGAAATACGAGAGGCTTTCCAAAAAGGAATTGGAGAATCAGTACGTAGATCGGACACGATGAATAAAAATACATTTTATTATGCAGTTCTTCTTGATAATGGTACGGTTCTTAGAGTTGCGACAGAAGCGGAAAGCTTATGGTCTGTCTTTTTTACAACGATGCCTCTTATATTGCTCATTATTTTAGCAATCGTTATTGTATGTGTGGTTTTGTCACATTTATTAACGCGTCAGCTTATTTCTCCAATTGAAAACATGGCAGAAAATATGGAAGACACAAGTATGGAGCCACCGTATAAGGAGTTAATCCCGTTTGCGAATATGATTCGGGCACAACATGCAGATATTTTATCAGCAGCTAAGGCGAGACAGGATTTTTCAGCAAATATTTCCCATGAACTTAAGACACCACTTACTGCCATATCTGGCTATGCAGAACTGATTGAGGCAGGCATGGTTGACGTGGAAAAGCAAGCGCATTTTGTTAAGGAAATAAGAAAGAATGCAGAGAGACTTCTTTCACTCATTAATGATATCATTCGCCTTTCAGAATTGGACCGCAGTGAGAGAGAGCCGGCATTTGAAATGCTAGATTTGTGTGAAGTTGTGAATGGCTGTATGGATGCATTGACGGTCAACGCAAGGAATCGAATGGTGAAACTGGAATTTGAGGGAGAATCTTGCAGGATTCGGGGAAATCAAGAAATGATTCGAGAACTCACCGATAACCTAGTACAAAATGCAATTCGTTACAATAAACCAAATGGAACGGTATGGGTTCAAGTGACAAAAAAAGAAGATGTGCCAATGCTGATTGTAAAGGATAATGGAATTGGAATTCCAGAGGAGGACAGGCAACGAGTGTTTGAACGTTTTTACCGAGTGGATAAGAGTCGTTCAAAGGCAACTGGTGGGACCGGTCTTGGACTAGCAATCGTAAAGCATATTGTAGAAATTCATGATGCAAAAATAACACTGGATAGTGAATTAGAGAAGGGAACCAGCATAACAATTGAATTTTAAAAATAGCATTGAAGGACAATAAAGAGGAATCCCTCTTTTATTAGACAAAGCGATATGTCTAATAAAAGGGGGATTTTTATGCTAATTATTGGTAAGAAAGACTTGAAAAAAACTAGTACTTTAGTATAATAGTAGTAAGAATGTACTAGAAAAGGCTGAAAAACTTTTAGGGAAAAAGAGTAAGAATTCACAGTATGGATGTGAAGGCGTTACAGCAAGATCGGACAAACAGGAGGAATCGATATGAAACCCGAACAATATGCAAAAGCCAATAAAACAGTATTTGGATCACTGATGATAATTATGGGATATTTGACGGTAACTTTGTTCTTAGCCGCGATTACAACTGGAACAAATCCGAGATTAACCCTGCAGGTTATTTTGGGATTTGGTTGCATTATTGTAAATATCTTTATGTATCGGAAAAAGAGAATGACACATCAAGGTTCTATTTTCTTACAGGCGTCTGTTACTATTTGCTTTAGTGTTATGCTGTTGTTAAACAGAGCGGAAAA
>JAZUHO010000183.1:0-2474 GCA_045641745.1 Agathobacter sp.
GAATGGGATATGGGATTTGATTTTTATGCACCCCAGACTTATCTGGATGAACAGGGTAGAAGAATCCTGTTTGGATGGATGGGAGTTCCTGATGCAAAGTACGATCATGATCCTTCTTTAGAGGAGGGGTGGCAGCATATGCTTACCCTCCCTAGAGAGTGTACCTTTGATAATCAATATCAAAGAGTGCTTCAATATCCTGTTAAGGAAATACAGCAGCTTCGAGGAAATATGTTATATGAAGGGCGATTTGGACAGTTAGATGTTCCAGAGCTTTATGAACTGCTTTTGCAGGATGAATCAGATACCCTAGAATGGAGTTTGTGCTTTGATGCATCATTGCAACTTCGTAGAGAGTTTGATATTCTTACGTTGGAGTTTTTAAATGGTACAGGCTATGGAAGAGAAAAGCGTCAGATAAAAATATTGCCTGAGGAAAAAATTCAGGAAATTCGCATTATAGTAGATAGTTCCGCTGTAGAGATTTATATAAATCGGGGAGCTTATGTAATGACCACAAAGCATTATCCCGAGTGGGAAAAGATGCGTAAGCTAGAAATTAATGGCTTTGAAACTATGAAATGTTATGAATTAAAAGAAATGAAATTTAATATGGGAGGAAGATTATTATGAAGACATTTGATTACACTATTACAGACGAGGTAGGAATTCACGCAAGACCAGCAGGACTTCTTGCAAAGGCAGTAAAGGCATATTCTTCTACTGTAACCATTACAAAGGGGGACAAGAGTGCTCAGGCGCAAAAGCTTATGGCGGTGATGCAGCTTGGTGTTAAGCATGGTGACACAGTGACGGTATCTGTAGAAGGAGATGACGAAGATACAACAGTGGCAGAGGTAGAGGCATTCTTTAAGGAAAATCTGTAAAAATCTTTGCAAGCTATAGCTTGTATTTGTGGGGTTACATTGGAGAGAAAGGAATGAAGCGTATGATGGAATTTGCTGGAAAGACGGTTTGTGGCGGTATTACTATTGGTAAAATCAAGTATTATTCGAAAGAAGAAAATATAGTGAAGCGTAGCAAAATAGAAGATGAGAAGGCTGAAATGGCCCGCTATGAATTGGCAAAGGAAACTGCAATCGAGCAATTAAACCAGTTGTACGAAAAAGCAGTTACTGAAGTAGGAGAAGAAAATGCCGAGATTTTTAATGTTCATGCCATGATGTTAGAGGATGAAGATTATAATGATTCTGTGGAAAATATTATTACTGGACAAATGGTAAATGCGGAGTATGCCGTGGCAAATACAGGAGATAATTTTGCCGAGATGTTTGCCAATATGGATGATGATTACTTCAAAGCTAGAAGTGCAGATGTGAAGGATATTTCGGAACGAGTGATTCGTATTTTATCGGGAGCTTCTCAGTCTGGAGATATCGGGGAGGAACCTGTTATTTTAATGGCGGAAGATCTGGCGCCTTCTGAAACCGTGCAAATGGATAAGTCGAAGCTATTATCATTTGTTACCAGACAGGGTTCAACAAATTCTCATACGGCAATTCTTGCCCGTACTATGGCAATTCCAGCACTAATTGGTGTGGAGATTTCTAAGGAATATGATGGACTTATGGGAATAGTAGATGGTTATGAAGGAAAGTTTATTGTAGATCCAGCTACAGATGTTCTAGAGACTTATTTTGAAAAGAAAAAGCAGGAAGATGAGAAAAAGAAATTATTGCAACAGCTAAAAGGGAAAGACACCATAACAAAGTCAGGACGTAAATTAAACCTTTATGCGAATATTGGAAATCCAGAGGATTTGGCATTGGTGTTTGAAAATGATGCTGATGGAATTGGCTTGTTTCGTTCAGAGTTTTTGTATTTAGAAGGGGAAGATTATCCTTCTGAGGAAGAACAGTTTTTTGCCTATAAAAAAGTTTTGGAAACTATGGGTTCAAAAAAAGTGATTATTCGTACATTAGATATCGGGGCGGATAAGCAGGTGGATTATTTTAATCTGGATAAAGAGGAAAATCCAGCATTGGGATATCGTGCCATTCGTATTTGCCTTACTCGTCCAGAGCTATTTCACACACAGCTTCGTGCATTGTATAGAGCAAGTGCTTATGGCAAATTGTCCATTATGTATCCAATGATTATTTCTGTGGAAGAAGTATTAAAAATCAAAGAAATTTCTGCTTCTGTGCGACAAGAACTGGCAGATGAGGGGATTAAAATGGGAGAAGTAGAAGAGGGAATTATGATTGAAACTCCCGCTGCTGCACTGATGTCAGATGAACTGGCAAAGCATGTAGATTTCTTTAGTATAGGAACCAATGATTTGACACAATATACTCTGGCCATTGACCGTCAGAATGCAAAATTAGATTCCTTCTATGATCCACATCATCCAGCGATACTACGTATGATTAAGATGGTAATAGATAATGGACATAAAGAGGGAGTTTGGACTGGAATTTGTGGTGAGCTTGGCGCAGATACATCACTCACAG
>JAZUHO010000184.1:0-9357 GCA_045641745.1 Agathobacter sp.
AAATGAATATAAAATATCTTAATTATGAATAAATACCAGTATTTCTTAGCATAATAAAAGGGACATGGCTTAAAAAAGGAAAATATTGGGAAAAGAGGAGTACATGTATAAAATTATCATTGATAGTTGTGGAGAATTAACCGAGGAATTAAAGCAGGATCATCACTACGCGAATGTAGCTTTAGAATTGGAAGTGGATGGAGTCTTTATTAAGGATGACGCAAGCTTTGATCAAGCAGATTTCTTAAAGCGAGTAAGTGAGAGTCAGAATGGACCGAAATCAGCGTGTCCATCGCCTGAGAGCTATATGCAAGAATTCGAGGGCAGTGCGAAGCATATATATGTTATTACACTTTCAAAATGCTTAAGTGGTTCTTATAATAGTGCGGTTCTTGCAAGCCAGCTATATGAGGAAGAACATCCAGGAGAGAAGAAGATTTATGTATTCAATTCCAAATCAGCGTCCATTGGACAAACAATTATTGGAATGAAAGTACAGGAATTGGAAGAGAAGGGACTTTCTTTTGAAGAGGTATGTGAACAGACAGAAGAATATATCTGCACTATGAATACCTTTTTTGTATTAGAAACATTAGAGACACTTCGTAAAGCAGGACGTCTTAGCAATTTGAAGGCTTTTGTTGCAAATACCTTAAATATCAAACCGATTATGGGTTCTACCAAGGAAGGCTCTATCCAGCAGCTGGGACAGGCACGTGGAATTAAGAAAGCATTAGCGAAGATGATAGATGATGTGATAGCAGAGACAAGCGACACAAAGGAGCGTGTGCTTGCAATTTCACATTGTAATTGTCCAGACCGTGCGCAGTATGTAAAAGAACAATTGGAAAGTCGCGCTACATTTAAGAAAGTGATTTTAGTTGATACAGCTGGTGTTTCTAGCATGTATGCAAATGATGGCGGTGTTATTGTAGTGTCGTAGCATTATGGCATTATGGCATTGTAGCATTGTAGCATTATGGCATTAGAACAAAATAATAAGGATTATCAAGTCTTATTGATTTCTCAAAAGGATAAACAAGTTGGGAAAATGAAATACTTGATAATCCTTTTTTTAAAACGAAGGTTCTTAATATACAACTATTAGGAATTGTATAGGACAAAAAGCGGATTAGGGATTGCAACGAAAACAGGTTGTATGTAAAATGTGTAAAGGGGAGGAACAGGGGGTTCCTTCCCGATTTTGTTTTGACTTCGAGGAAGCGGATAAGGAGAAAGGAATAGACATGGCAGAAAAATATACCTATGAGCAGGTTATCGATAAAATACAGAGTGCAAAAAGATTTGGCAATTTCCCAGGTGCGGTTGTAACCAAGGTAATGCTGGATTGTCTTGGAAATCCGCAAGACGGACTGCCTTTTATCCATGTGGCAGGAACTAATGGAAAAGGAAGCACCTGCGCTTTTTTAAGCAGCATCTTTCAGAAAGCGGGAAAGAAAGTTGGAACATTTACAAGTCCACATTTAATTGATTTCCGTGAACGTATAACGGTAAATGGCGAAATGATTTCTAAGGAAAGTGTGGAGAGAATTGGAAACCAATTATTAGCAACCAATTTCATGCTTCCAGCGACGATGTTCGACTATTGCACAGTAATGGCGCTCATTTACTTCAAGGAGCAGGGATGTGATTTGGCTATCATTGAAACCGGATTGGGAGGACGATTGGATTCGACCAATGCGATTGGAGTACCAGAAGCAGCGGTTATTACCAAGATTGGATATGATCATACAGAAATTTTAGGAGAGAAGTTATACGAAATCGCTTCGGAGAAGGCTGGTATTTTAAAGGCAGGAACGAAGTTTGCGGTATCACAGATGCAGGAAAAGGATGCGGAAGCGGTAATACAGTCTTTCGCAAAAGAAATCTATTTTAAGAAGGTTACTCCAGAAGAAATGGGCAAATATCGAGGTGTTTCTTTAAAAATGCAAGGGGAGTATCAGTTGGAAAATGCGACGACAGCAGCAATGGTGGCAAAAGAATTACTGTACCGTGAGGGTATGGAGGAAAAACAGATTCAAGACATTGTTACAGAGGGCTTAGAAAATGCGACATGGATGGGAAGAATGCAGCTAGTGTCGGAAAGTCCATTCCTTATGGTGGATGGTGCGCACAACAGCAATGGAGTGCATGCATTGGTGGAGAGTCTGAAAAAACTGTACCCAGAGGAAAAATTCCATTTTGTAATGGGTGTGATGGCAGACAAAGATTACGAAAAAATGATTGAAGAGGTGTATCCAATTGCACTAGATTTTAAAACAGTTGCACCTGCAAGTGAACGTTCCCTTAAGGCAGAAGAACTGGCACAGGTAATCAAGCAAAGAGGAATTCAAGCAGAAAGCTATGATTCCGTCGAGGCAATTTTGGAAGCACTACAAACCACAAAAGGGAAAACCATTGCATTTGGATCGTTATATTTCATTGGCGATTTATTGAATAAAGTGGTAATATAGTACTATAACATAGAAAAGAGGACAACAGATGAAGAATATATCAAAAATATTTCGATCTGACATTAAAGGGGTATGCACGAATTTCTTTGCACTGGTAATCGTAATAGGAATCTGCTTCTTACCTGCATTATATGCCTGGTTTAACATATATGCGAACTGGGATCCCTATTCGAATACTGGGAATATCAAGATTGCAGTTGCGAACCTCGACAAAGGATGGACGAACAAGGACCAAGAAACCATTAAAATGGGAGATGACATTGTCGAGAGCCTAAAGGAGAAGGATTCTATCGGTTGGTGCTTTCTTGATACAGAAAAGGAAGCTATCGATGGGGTAGAGTCTGGAGATTATTATGCAGCTGTGGTAATTGACAAGGATTTTACATACTCCATGTACAATGCCATCGCAGATAATTTTACAAATCCTAAAATTACCTATTATGAGAATCAGAAAAAGAATGCAGTAGCAACTAAGATTACGGATACGGCGGTGTCTACTTTACAGCAAAGCATTAACCAGCAGTTCATTAAAGCGGTTACCCAAACTGTATTTGAGACAACAAATGGTATCTCAGAGGACTTAGATGACGAAGATGCGGTGAAAAACTTCATTAATAAGATGGAGGCAGTGAACAACAATCTGAAAGGCTACAGTCAGATGATTGATGAGTTCATTCGCGCCAACAATTTGGTAAGTGAGGGCGTAGCGGATGCGAATAGTTCCATAGCTTCTAGTCAGAATGCAATCAAGGAGAGCGCACAGGAGCTGGAAGAGGGACAAAAGAACCTTAAAAAGAGTCAACAGTCTTTCCATGAAGTAAGTGCCGAAATAAATACATCGATGGACGAGGTTACGAAAGCATTCGCACAGATGGAGAAGGACATTGAAGCCTCAGAATTAGAAAATGATATCGCGGCTCTAATCAAGGATGCAGAGCAGATTAATAAGGATAAAGCAGAATTAGAAAAAGCGATTGCTGGACTCTCTGGACAGTTCCAAGGTGGTCTTTCTTCGGAATTGAGTGAGGTAGAGGATAAGGTGGGAAGCCTGATGCCAGACAATAAGGACCTCGCAAGCATGTCCATGAAAATGCTTATGAGTAAGATAAAAACGACAAGAGAAGGTTTGGAAGAGGCGCAAAGAACTTATAACAATAAGATAGTTCCAGAAATTGATACCATTATGGGAAACGCAGAGGATGCACTTAAGACAACTCAGGAAATGCTTACAACTATGAGCAAAACCATGGGAAGCATGCAGGACATCTTTAACGGCGTGGATACAACAATCGGCACATTGAATACAAGCTTGGTTGAACTGAAAACGGTGTTAGATAAGACAAGCGATAAGCTTTCAGAAACACTGGAACGAATTGATACGGCTTCTGCGGAGGAGCAGTTACAGATTATTATGGAGTTCCTTTCGGGAGATCCTGATGTGTATGGAGATTTCTTCTCTGAGACAGTTGAGATTGAAGCAAATTATATTTATGAAATAGAAAACTATGGTTCTGGTGTTGCACCATTTTATAGTGTACTTGCAATCTGGGTGGGAATGACCATTTTGGTATCCATCGTGAAGGTGCATGCACCAAAGGATGGACTGCAGAATTTAAAACCACATGAACTATTCTTGGGAAGATATTTGTTATTCTTTACACTTTCACAGATTCAGGCCGTGATTATTGTTTTGGGTGACTTATATTTGTTGAAGATTCAATGCTTATATCCGTTCCAGCTATGGCTTGTGGCAGCAGTGGCGTCCTTCGCCTTTTCTATCCTTATTTATGCTTTAACGATTGCATTTGGCGATATCGGAAAAGCGGCAGCGGTTGTAGTAATGGTTATTCAGATTGCGGGATCCGGTGGAACTTATCCAATTGAAGCATTGCCAGCATTCTTTAGAAATGTATATATCTTCTTCCCATTCCCTTATGCAATCAATGGAATGCGTGAGTGTATTGGTGGAATGTATAAGAATACCTATTCGGTTTGTATTTTGCAGTTGCTTCTTTTTGCGGCAGCAGGCTTACTTATCGGTTTGGTGATTCGTATTCCTTTCATGAAGGTGAACCACTTCATTGAGGAACGTATGGAAGATACAAAGATGCTCTAAAGGGGACAGTATGAAAGAAAATAAGACACAGAATTTACAAGATAGTGAAAAAATGGAAAAGATGTATCACATGATGATGGAATATGAGACGCAGATTCATGAGAGAAATCAGAAACGTATCAAAACAGGTTTGCGTTGTATCTTTATTATTCCTGCAATCTTCATGTTTTTAATGTTTACAACTGGAAGCTCTAAAATTATATTTTTGGTACTTTGGATTTGTAGCTTGTTTGGACTTGCAGTTTATCTGATTTATGTGGAGTACATGGATCATGATTTGCAGGAGCGCTTGCGTCACATCAGTGGGGAAGACAATGAGCTGGATTCTCTAATTGCGGTACCAGACCTTGTGGAAAATAAGGTGATGGAAGCCATGGAAAAGGTGGAACGTGCAGATATTATGCAGTTTATCGATGGTGTTGATAATTTCGATTTGAAAGAGCGTATGGAGTCCATCGATCGTGAAGCAATAATTGAGAAACTGGAACAAAAGTTTGATATCGAAGAGAAAAAGGAACGTCTTGGGGAAAAACGAGAAAGCTGTAAAGAACGTTTCGAAGAAAGACGTGTGGAACGAAGAGAAAATGGCAATCAGGTGAAAGAGAGAAAGAGAGGAGGAGACGAAAATGAAGAACGTGATTAAAGTATTCCTCTCAGATATGAAACGTCTAGGAAGTAATGTGGTGGCTATTGTAATAATTATGGGGCTCTGCATTATTCCTGCATTGTATGCATGGTTTAATATCCTGTCAAACTGGGATGTATATGGCGAAGCTGCGACATCTCAAATGCACATTGCGGTATATTCTGCGGATCAGGGAATGTCCATAGAGTCTGCGAAGCTCAATATTGGTGACAAAGTAGTAGACGGATTGAAAGCAAATACCACAATTGGATGGGTGTTTACAGAGGACGAGGAAGCTGCTCTTGAGGGCGTAAACTCAGGAGATTTCTATGCGGCACTGATAATTCCAAGGGACTTTACACAGAATATGATTAGTTTCATTGGCGGAACCTTGGATCATCCGAAAATTGAATATTATGAGAATAGTAAGCGAAATGCAATCGCAACGAAAATTACTTCGAAAGCAAAGAATGCAGTACAAAAAGAGGTAAACACTTCTTTTGTTAGCACGTTGACAGAGGTGGCATCAAAAGTGGGAGAGACCTTTACTGGTTCTTCTACGGAGGGAGGCTCCCTGACAGATACCGCAATGGATAAATTACATGACATGTCCAGCGATTTGGGAACTTATGTGAGCATTTTAAATACACTTTGTCTTGTAACGGATTCAGCTTCTGGACTAATTGATAGTTCTCAGGGCGTAATCCCGGGATTAGGAAGTGTAAAAACGAATGGACTTGATTTAATCAATGGAATGGAACAATCAACGATTTCGGTACAAAATGCGGTGGAAACCATGAATGGTATGGTAATCATGAGCCTGGATAAAGTGGATAAGGAGCTTGCAAGCTTAGAGGAAACCATTCAGAATGTATCGGATAGCGAGTATGTAAAAAAATTGCAGGACGCAGTGGAAGATTTAGATCAGAGTATCGAATGGTTGGATGCCATTGTTGACAAGCTTCCAGATAGTTCGAATAAGACAGACATCAAGAATGCAATTGATACGTTAAGCAAAGATTTGGATCAAACCATGGATGACATTGATAAGACCTCAAAGGACGTGAAGACAATAGCGGAGCAGCTTGAGCCGCAGATTAAGATATGTCGCACCTCCATTCAGAATGTCAAGAGAACCTATACCAATGAGATGGTTCCAGCAATGAATCAAACACTTCGCAATGTGCAGAGTGCATTGGTATCCGCAAGTTCTACTTTAAATAATGTGAATGTGGACTTTAGCAGAGTGGACCGGGCGCTAGAGGCTTATCAGGCAACTTTAAACACAGGCGCAAGTAATATCGCCGCTACGCGCGATTATGTTACGGAGCTAAAAGAAGGCTTGGACGATGTAATTGAGGGCTTAGATGCGTTGACAAGTGACGAACAGTACAAAGAGGTTGTGGATATGCTTCACGCAAATCCAGAACTGATTGCAACCTTCGTTTCTTCGCCAGTAACTTTGGAGACCAAGGCTGTGTATGAGATTCCATCCTATGGTTCTCAGATGGCGCCTTTTTACACAGTATTGGCATTGTGGGTTGGTGCGTTGATTCTAGTTGCACTTATGCATGTAAAGGTTGAGAGAGAGGATGATCTCGTACATATCAATTCCTGGGAGGCGTATTTTGGAAGATACATTTCATTCTTCTTAGTAACACAGATTCAGGCTCTGATTACGGTACTTGGAGATTTGTTCTTCGTACAGATACAATGTGCGCACCCATTCCTTTTCTGGGTGGGAGCTGCATCAACAAGCTTTATGTTCTCCATCTTTATGTATTCGCTTACCGTAGCGTTTGGTAATGTTGGAGAAGCAATCGCGGTTGTGGTAATGGTAATTCAGGTGGCTGGAGGTGGAGGAACCTTCCCGATTGAAGTACTTCCAAAGGTATACCAGGCAATTTATGATTTCCTGCCATTTACATATGCCATGAATGCACTGCGCGAGAGCGTAGGTGGCTTGTATCAATTTGATTTCTTATATGATTTAGCGATTCTCGGAGTATTCGTCCTGATTTCGCTCTTCATTGGACTTATTGTGGAAATCCCATTCCGCAAAATGAATGCTATGATTGATAAGAGCAAAGAGAAATCAAAGGTGTTAATTTAAAAAAGTCGAGATAAAATAATCATCTCGCACAATGTTTTGTGTTATAGTGCTTATAATTTATTGAAATAATAGAATATTTTTCAGAGCCTAGACAAATGAAAACGATTGTACTAAAATGTGAAAAAAGAATTATGAACCCAGCAGAATATAACGTGCGGTTATAAGAAAAGGCGACGCCTTTTCCAGAAGAACTGGATTTGGAAAGCGAGGAGAAAAATGGAAAAGAAAGATCTAGACTGGGCTAACCTAGGCTTTGGTTACCATGTGGCAGATTATCGTTTCGTTGCAAATTTTAAGAATGGAAAATGGGAAGAGGGAGAGATTACAGCAGACCCTAATATCACTTTGAACGAGTGTGCTGGCGTATTCCAGTATTGCCAGGCTTGTTTTGAAGGTTTGAAAGCATATACAACAGAGGACGGACATATTGTTTGCTTTCGCCCTGACTTAAATGCAGCTCGTATGGCAGATTCTTGTAGAAGACTTGAGATGCCAGTGTTCCCAGAGGATAAATTTGTAGAGGCTGTAAAGGCTGTTGTTAAGGCAAATGAGGCATGGGTGCCACCATTTGGTTCTGGAGCAACACTTTACATTCGCCCATACATGATTGGAACAAACCCTGTTATTGGGGTAAAACCAGCAGATGAATATCAGTTTAGAATTTTTGTTACTCCAGTTGGACCATATTTTAAGGGTGGTGCAAAACCACTTAATATCCGTGTTTGTGATTATGATCGAGCAGCACCACACGGAACTGGTAACATCAAGGCTGGATTAAATTATGCAATGAGCTTATATCCAATTATGGAAGCACATCGCTTGGGCTTTGATGAGAATATGTACTTAGATGCTGCAACACGTACTAAGGTAGAGGAGACAGGTGGTGCAAACTTTATCTTTATCACGAAGGACGGTAAGTTCGTAACACCTAAGTCAGATAGCATTTTACCATCGATTACCCGTCGTTCTCTTATGGTGGTTGCAGAGAAATACTTAGGTCTTACCGTAGAGAATCGTGAGGTATTATTCTCAGAAGTAAGTGAATTTGCAGAGGCTGGACTTTGCGGTACTGCAGCAGTAATTTCACCAGTAGGCAAGATTAACGATCACGGAAAAGAAATTTGCTTCCCAAGTGGAATGGAGAAGATGGGACCTGTAACACAGAAATTATATGAAACATTAACAGGCATCCAGATGGGCAAAATTGAGGCTCCAGAAGGATGGATTTGTACAATTAAATAAGTTATTAAATTTTTGAAAGATAATAGCAAACATTAAAGCTCCTCTAGCAACAGAGGGGCTTTTTTGATATAATGTTTTGTGGGAAAGAAGGGAATTCGAAGACTATATATACGAAAGAAGAGGGTTACTATGTTTGATTTATTGAGAGATGATCCATCCTTACCAAGATGGAAACGAAAAAAGAGGAAAAGACAAAGACAGCTATTGGCAAAAGGCGTCGGCTTCTTTTTTTGTGTGGTGATTGGAATTGTTTGCATTGTTAAGATTGTGCAAATGAATCGGCCAACTATGGTAAGTGTGGAAGAACCAGGGGAAATTGAAAAGGTAAAATATGTGGAGGAACAGCCGAATTTTACAGTGGATTTGTTGACTCCCAATGAGTATTCAAGACCGCAGACTGCAATTGAGAAGGTGACGGGAATTGTGGTGCATTATACTGCAAATCCTGGAACTACAGCAAAGCAGAATCGTGACTATTTTGAAAGCTTGGCAACGACACATCAGACCAGTGCAAGCAGTCACTTTGTGATAGGACTAGAGGGGGAAATTATACAGTGTATTCCCTGCAATGAGATGTCATATGCCAGTAATCATAGGAATTCCGATACGATATCCATTGAATGCTGTATTGCAGATAAGTCAGGAAAATTTAATGCGAAGACGTATGATGCGTTGGTGGAATTGGTGTCTTGGCTGATGGGGCGTTATAATCTTACTTCGGAAGATGTGATTCGACATTATGATGTGACGGGGAAGGCCTGTCCAAAATATTTTGTGGATCATGAGG
>JAZUHO010000185.1:0-23367 GCA_045641745.1 Agathobacter sp.
GAAGAGTATAAGGAGAACACGTTATCATTGTATAATGCATTGAATCATACGAATTATACGGATGCGTCAGAGTTGAAGATTTATACGATACAAGATATAATTTATATTAAGATGAAAAATGATGTTGCATTCATTTTGGATAGTTATTTGTCATTATGGGAACAACAAAGTACATATAATCCGAATATGCCGCTTAGAGGGATGCTGTATTCTGGAAGATTATATACGAAATATATCGAAGAGAATCGGATTAATGTTTATGGAAGTAGGCTGGTGAAGATTCCGACACCGAGATATGTAGTGTTCTATAATGGAAGTCGTGAAGTTGAAGCGGTGAAGAAGCTGCGATTGTCAGATGCCTTTTATAATGAGGACAAGAGTGGGGATTTTGAATGGACAGCAGTGATGTACAATTTGAATGCGAAGGAGAATGTAGAATTATTAGAGAAATGTAAACCGTTGTGGGAATACATGACGCTTGTGAATCGAATTCATGATGGAATCAAGGAAGGGCTTAGTAAGGAGACTGCAGTAGATGAAGCGGTAGCGAGTTGTATCCAGGAGGGAATTTTAGGAAATCTGTTATTAAGTCATAGAGCGGAGGTATGCGATATGTTTATGACCGAGTTTGATGAAGTTGTTTATGAGAATGGGATACGTGAAGAAGGAAGAGCACAGGGAAAAGTAGAAGGTGTTGAGTTACTACGAAATACGATTATACGATTAAGAGCAGGTGAAAGTGAACAAAACCTGATTGCGGAAGGTATCGACAAGAAGATTGTAGAGATGGCGAAGTCGTTAGCGTAAGGTAGCACGTATTTGGAAAAATCTGTTATTAAGTCATAGAGCGGCGGTATGTTTATATAGAGAACAAGCGGGTATCCTTACAGTGGGAGGACTAAGACATGAGAGATATCATACTTGTAGCAGGTGTTTGCGTAATTGGAGTGTGTCTGGAGATGTGGTTTATCCGGACGGAACATAGGGGAACTACAGTGCAGGCAACGATACGGAAAGGAATTGCTTCCCTTACCTTTGTAGGTTGGGGAGTGTATTGTTATGCGCAGAATGGGAACCCTTCTGCTTTGTGGATTCTAGCTGGACTTATATTTGGATTATTGGGAGATGTATTGTTGCATCTTCGATTTCTTCATGAAGGAGCAAGATCAAACCGTGTTTTTGCGGTGGGAGTTGCTTCTTTTTTGGTGGGACATTTTCTGTATATTGTGTTCTTAGCAGAGAGGGCGTATGGAAGATATCTGGTGGCGGTTCTTGGTACACTTCTCATTGCAGCGGTGGCAGAACCTCCACTGATTCGAAGGGTTAAGGTGCCAGCGAGAGAATTAAAGATATTTGGGATTATTTATATTACGGTTGTAGTTGCCATGTTCAGTTTCTCTGTGGCCCAGACTGTGGCGATGGGAATGTGTGGCCTGAGTGTTTGGTTTATGGTGGGGGCTTTATGCTTCCTGATGAGTGATTATATGATGGTATATTATACCTTCGTGAGAAAGACAAGAATGCTTCGAATTATGAATTTGCTGTTGTATTATGTGGGACAATTACTGATTGCAACATCAATTTTGTATATTCCGTAATTTCTAATTGTCTCTAGCTGAATAATTCCTGAAGAAAATAGTACTTTGTATTGAGAGTACATAATAAGAAAAACGGTTACCTTACGGCAACCGTTTCTCTTATTAGGAATTATATTATGAAAAAAACTTTTTAAGCTCTCCTACTGGAGAGGTAAGACAATTAAGTAATTATCTTTGCTCAACTATAATACCATATTTGCAAAATATTCCAATGGATTCAATATCCAAAATATGTCAACAAAATATGTGCTGTCAGTACATATTTTATGATATAATAAAGCTAGGAAAATTTCAAATACACAAGATGTTGGGTAAGACAAACCGGAGGGACAAAATATGGGATTTACAATAGAAGATATGATGCTTCACTCAAAAGAGACCTATAAGATGGAGATGGTAGCGGGGCATAATGGATGGTCGAATTCTATTAGTTGGGTACATATGATAGAGGATACCACCATCATTCGCCATTTCTGGGGAAAAGAGTTGGCGGTTACGATGGCAATGGGATTTCAGACTGAGGAAGAATTATTGGGATTGGTGCAGGATTTGGTGAGATATCATGCGGCTGGACTGATTATTAATGTGGGCGGTTATATTGAGAAAATCCCGGAATCGGTGATTAACTATTGCAATGATAATGATTTACCTTTAGTTTTAATTCCTTGGGAAATTTATATATCGGATGTGGTGAAGGATTTTAGTATACGCGTTTTCATGCAGGATGATGCGGATGAGACGATTACACAGGCTTTGCAGGCGGCGATTGAACAGCCACAGAATGTGGAGAATTATCGTACTGCATTATTGCCGCACTTTGATGTGGATGGCGATTTCCAGGTGGTTCTTGTGTCGACAGAGGGATTAGCTGCGATGGATACCGTGGAACGAAAGAAATTGTACTATCGTGTGCAGGTATATTTTGAGAATATCACACACAATGGTAATCTGTTCTATTATGATTCCTACTTTGTTTTGGTGGCGAATGCGGTCGAAGAGGATGTGCTACTAGACATTGTGGAAGGAATGATGAAGCGCGCGAAGAAGAGATTAACGGATGTTCCGCTGTATGTGGGAATGGGAACTCTCGTTAAGGGGATTGCGAATCTATTCATTAGCTATGAGCGTGCGAAGGCAGCTGTGTCTATGACCATGAGCAAGAAAACGGATATGATTAAATTTGAGGATATGGGAATTTATCGACTTCTATACAGTATTGCAGATCCTTTATTGCTGAAGGAGATGTCGGAGGAACCGTTAAAGCCGTTGATTGCGTACGATGAGAAACATAATGGTAATTACGTGGAGACCTTAGAAATGTTTTTACGATACAATGGTAGTATCCAAGCGATTGCTGAGAATATGTATACGCACCGTAATACGGTTATTTATCGAATTACGAATATCAAAAAGCTATTGAATTCGCAAATTGATACACCAGAGGAACGATTACCTTACCAAATCGCCTTTTACATTCGGAATATGTAGTAGATTAAGAATGTGTTAAGGAAAAGCACTTCCATTGATAAGAAAGGCTTGTTAAGATAGGGATATAAGAGCGGGAGATAAAATATGGAGGTAATAATATGTGGACAAGAAAAAATTTGAAAGATAGAGGTAAGCGAGCTTTTAAGAGAAATTACTGGAAAAGTGTATTAGTAGGATTAGTTCTTATTTTGATTTCAGGGGGAATAGGCTTTGCAAACAGCGTAAACAAAGAGGATATGAAGGAGTTCAAAAGAGGATTCCAAGAAGGCATGGGAATAGAGAAACAATATGATTCTTCACATAACCATAAAGTGGATGCGGATTTTGATTTAGATTTAGATAAGGAGACGACAGTTATACTTGTCGTAGTTATAGTCGTTGTTGTTCTCGTTGTGTTTATGATAATATTTACCATTGCATTCTTCTTTGCGGCAATCCTGTTGAACCCTTTGATGATGGGAATTCAACGATTTTTCTTTAAGAACCTGACAGAAGAGGCAAAGGTGAAGGAATTGGCTTATGGCTATGATCACAATTATAAGAATGTAGTGAAGGTACTTTTCTTCCGAGACCTCTATACTATATTGTGGGCACTGTTATTGATTGTTCCGGGAATTGTGAAGTCTTATGAATATCGAATGATTTCTTATCTTTTAGCAGAGAATCCAAACATGAGCAAGGAGGAAGCATTTGCTGTTAGTAAACAGATGATGAAGGGAAATAAGTGGAAAGCGTTTGTTTTGGACCTTTCGTTCCTGGGTTGGCACATTTTGGGAATTCTTACACTAGGAATTGTGGAAGTCTTCTACGTAAGACCATATGAAGGATGTACGGATGCAGCTTTATATGAGGTGCTTCGTTACGGCGGTCCTAGACCAGATAACTACAATCCACACTTTAATGGATATAGCCCAGTTAACTCATCTATGCAGAATAATGGTGTGAATTAGGAGGAAATATGGATTATACAATTTTAATTGCAGATGATGAGAAGGAGATTCGAGATCTACTAAGACTTTATCTGGAAAATGAGAACTATCGTGTGATTGAGGCGGAAGATGGGCAGCAAGCCTATGAGCTCTTGCAAAAGGAGACCGTTCATTTTTGTTTATTGGATATTATGATGCCAAAGATGGATGGATTTCATTTGCTGCGAGAGATTCGAAAGGATAACAATGTTCCTGTGATGTTCCTATCGGCAAAGGATACGGATACGGATAAGATTCTGGGCTTGAATCTTGGAGCAGATGATTATCTTGCGAAGCCTTTTAATCCGTTAGAAGCAGTGGCGAGAGTGAATTCAAACATACGCCGTTTCTACAAGATGACTGGTGGAACGGAGAGTAAGGCTGAAGTGATAACAGTAAGAAATCTGACGCTGGATAAGGATTCCTGTGTGTTGACGAAGGATGGGGAGGTCATTGAGTTGACCTCCGTGGAATTTAAGATAATGAGCTTATTTATGGAACATCCAGGTAAGGTGTTCACCAAACAGCAGATTTATGAGCAGGGCTGGGGTGAGGAATACATTATCGCAGATAACAATATTATGGTTTGTATTAGCAAGCTGCGAGGCAAATTGGATGATTCGCCAGATACCTATATTAAGACGATTCGTGGTCTTGGGTATCGTATGGAGAAATAATGAGGGAATCATATGGAAAATAAAAATATGCGGTGGTTTCTGCTGAAGTACTTTATTCTGATTCTTGTTATTGTGTCCATTGTGGAGCGAGTCTTTCAGTCAATTATTAATCAGTTGATTTGGCCGTTGATTGAGAGGCATATTTTCCATAGTAGTCTGACTTCAATCAATATGACGACTACGGATATTCTCCTTTTTATGCTTTTGATTCTAGCGGAGATAATTACTATGGAATTGTCTATGGGAATTCCGGTGTTATCCAATGTGTCAGTCCTATTGCAATCGAAACTGGACCAGATTTGGATGGGCTTTTATGTGAATAACTCCGAGGTTCATTCCCTTGCGTCTTTAGGAATAATCGGGAAGATTGAGCTGGTAGTTAGCAGTATCGTGATTATTTCATTGGTACTTGCGCCTTATATTTTTTCGGCAATTGCTTATTCGGCAATTGTTGGAAAAGAGGTGCGTAGACTGCAGGAGCATGAGCAACAGATTCATGAGAGTCATGACAGAAAGAGAAACCTGATGCTATCGGATATTGCCCACGATTTACGTACACCTATCACGACCATTGGAGGGTACGCACGTGCACTTCAGGATGGGATGGTGACAGATCCTGAGAAACAGAGGGAATATCTAGAGGCAATTCAAAAGAAGTCAGAGCGTATGACGGAGCTCATTCAGCTTTTGTTCGAGTATTCGAAGCTGGATAGTGAAGGCTTCAAGCTGGAGAAAAAGCCGATTGATTTAATGGAATTACTTCGCGAGAATGCGGCGCTTATTTATCCTGATATGGAAGAAAGTGGAATGGAGTTTGAGGTGGATATTCCAGAGTCCCGATTCTATGTGAATGCGGATAAGGTGCAGGTGTCTCGTGTGATTACCAATCTTATGAACAACGCGATTCGACATACGGATGCTGGAAGCAGGATTCTACTGAGTGCGAAGTTAACGGAAACGGAGTGTGTGATTGCGGTGGCAGACAGTGGAGAGCGCATTCCTTTAGAATTGCAGCTGCATCTCTTTGAGCCGTTTGCCATGAGTGATGAGTCGCGAAGCAGCAAGGGTGGTAGTGGACTTGGTCTATCGATTGCTGCAAAGGTGGTGAGAATGCATGGATGGGAAATCGGACTGGATAATTTGTTTCCGGGATATACGAAGGCATTCGTGATAAGAATTCAGCTGGACGAATAGAATATACTTGTGGTTCGTGAGCAAAATATATAAAATAGTAGGTAGTGATACGGCACGAAGGGTAAGCGGTATAGCGAGGCCTCGTGTTTGTAAGCGAAAACTTTTTCACGTTATGAAATAATGTATAAATAAAGGGATATTATCATTATATAGATACAAAGGAGAAGGAGGAAGCGGCATGGAATGGTTAACTTTTTTGGGTAGTCAGCAGGCATATTTAGTCGTATGGCTTGTGGTACTTATAGCATTTGTGGTAATTGAGCTTATAACTGTTGGGCTTACCTCAATATGGTTTGCAGCAGGTGCTTTGGTGGCGTTACTGGCAGCTGCACTTGGCGCGAATATTGGGATTCAGCTGTTGGTATTTTTTGCAGTATCGCTTTTGCTGCTTTGGGCAACAAAATCTTGGGCGAGAAAATATATTAACGGGCGTGTACAGAAGACAAACAGTGATCGTTTAGTTGGTGAGACAATTAAGATTGTCGAACGTGTGAGCAACATTGATCAAACCGGTATGGCAGTTGTTCTAGGACAGGAATGGACTGTTAGAGCCGTGGATGATAAAGCTATTATTGAAGCAGGCGAGTTCGCAAGGGTTGTTTCAATTAGCGGAGTAAAATTATTAGTTGAAAGAGAGAAGGAGGATTAGGGAATGGAAGGATTAGTCATTCTTGTAGTTGTGCTTGTAATCGCTTTAATACTTTGCGTGAGCTGTATTAAGATTGTTCCACAGGCACATGCGATGGTTATTGAGCGATTGGGAGGATACCTTACAACATGGGGAGTAGGACTTCATTTTAAGGTTCCATTTATTGACCGCGTAGCAAAAAATGTATTATTAAAAGAGCAGGTAGTGGATTTCCCACCACAGCCAGTTATCACAAAGGATAACGTTACCATGCAGATTGATACTGTTGTATATTTCCAGATTACAGATCCAAAGCTTTATGCATACGGTGTTGAGAATCCAATTATGGCGATTGAGAACTTAACAGCTACTACACTTCGTAACATCATTGGTGATTTGGAGTTAGACGAGACACTTACCTCCCGTGAGACCATCAATACCAAGATGCGTGCTACATTGGACGTTGCAACAGATCCTTGGGGAATCAAAGTTAACCGTGTTGAGTTAAAGAATATTATCCCACCTAAGGCAATTCAGGATGCAATGGAGAAACAGATGAAGGCTGAGCGTGAGAGACGTGAAGCAATCTTACGTGCAGAAGGTGAGAAGAAATCTACAATTCTTGTTGCAGAAGGTAATAAAGAGTCAGCGATCTTAGATGCTGAGGCTGAGAAGCAGGCTGCTATTCTTCGCGCAGAAGCAAAGAGAGAGGCTACTGTAAAAGAGGCAGAAGGTCAGGCTGAAGCTATTCTTAAGATTCAGCAGGCAAATGCAGATGGTTTGAGAATGTTAAAAGAAGCTGCTCCAGATGAGGCGGTTCTTCAGATTAAGAGCTTAGAGGCTTTTGCGAAGGCAGCTGATGGTAAAGCAACAAAGATTATTATTCCATCTGAGATTCAGGGAATTGCTGGTCTTACAAGTTCGATTGCAGAGATTGCAAAAGAAAAATAATAATTTGACTTATGATGGCGGGGAGCGTGTGCTTCTCGCCTTTTTTTCTCGATAAGAATGGGAAAAGCACTTTATAACTTTTTGACAAAATGGTATACTAGCAGATAAGCGTGATACTTTACCTATGGCTAAAGTGGAGGGAGAATATGAAAAGTAATGTCCGATTTAAGGGAAAACTGAGACTATATTTAAGTTGGCCAATTCTTTTGGTAATACCGTTGATTCTGGCAAATATACCAATGTACTGGAAAGATACGCGTATGGCGGTCGGCTTTAGCGGGTTTGTGGTTATCTATGTGATAATAGTCGGGGTGTCTTACAAGCTGAATAAGCCACGAATGATTGGAGAGCTTGTGAATTTTGCGACGCAGTATGCGGTGGTGCAGAAGCGATTGTTGAGTGAATTCGAGATTCCGTATGCGTTATTGGACTATAACGGGAAAATTCTGTGGGAGAATGAGCGGTTCTCGGAGTTGACGGGGATTGATAAGAAATATCATAAATCGATAACGACGCTTTTTCCTACCATAACACGAGAATTTCTGTTGAAAAATGAAGAGATTCATGATGTCTATGTGAATAGAGAGGATAGAATCTATCGTATGGCTATCAACCGTATTTATTTTGAGGCTATTGCGGGTGAAAGCAAGATGATAGAAATCGAGGGAAGCGATGAGTTCCTGACGGCACTCTACTTGTTTGATGAGACGGAGATTAACCAGTATAAGCAGGATAACCTGGAACAGAAGCAGGTATCTGCTCTCGTGTATATCGATAATTATGATGAGGCGTTAGATAGTATCGAGGATGTAAAACGTTCCCTTTTGGTTGCGCTGATTGACCGTAAGGTGAATAAGTATTTCTCAAATTATGATGCACTCATGAGAAAGATTGAAAAGGATAAGTATTTCGTAGTGTTTAAGTATAAGTACTTATCTGCTTTGCAGGAAGACAAATTTAGTCTGATTGAGGATGTGAAGACCATCAAGGTTGGAAATGAGATGGCAGTCACGCTTTCTATCGGTGTTGGATTTGAGGGAGATAGCTACAACAAGAATTACGATTATGCCCGAAATGCAATCGATCTCGCGCTTGGACGAGGCGGAGATCAGGTGGTTGTGAAGGAAGGCGACAATGTTTCTTACTACGGCGGTAAAGCCAAACAGGTAGAAAGAAATACCCGTGTAAAAGCGCGAGTTAAGGCGCAGGCACTTCGTGAGTTAATGGAGACGCGGGAGAATGTAATTGTAATGGGACATTCTCTTACGGATGTGGATTCTCTAGGTGCGGCGATTGGTGTCTATACGGCAGCCCATGTTCTTGGAAAAAAGGCGCAGATTGTAATTAATGAGCAGACGACTTCCATTCGGCCGTTGATGGAGTGCTTTTCGGCGGAGAAGGGATATCCAGAGGATTTGTTCATTGATAGTCAGGTGGCACTTGAGATGTGCTCACGCAATACCTTGGTTATGGTGGTGGATACGAACCGACCTAGCTACACGGAGTGTCCAGGATTGTTGAAGAAGACGAATTCGATTGTCGTATTTGACCATCATAGACAGAGCAGTGAGGTAATTGAGAATCCAATTCTTTCTTATATTGAGCCTTATGCATCCAGTGCTTGTGAGATGGTTGCTGAGGTGCTACAGTATTTTGACAATGATTTGAAGCTGGAAGCTTCGGAAGCGGATTGTATTTATGCGGGTATCCTGATTGATACCAATAACTTTATGACGAAGACGGGGGTACGTACCTTTGAGGCGGCTGCATATCTGAAGCGTTCTGGTGCGGAGGTTACCCGTGTTAGAAAGATGCTGAGAAATGATATGGGTGCATATAAGGCGCGTGCTGAGGCGGTGCGCCATGCCGAGGTATATCGCGGTGCGTTCGCAATCTCGGTATGTCCGGGTGAGAACTGTGAGAGTCCAACGATTGTTGGTGCGCAGGCGGCCAATGAGCTCTTAAATATTGTAGGAATTAAAGCGTCCTTTGTGCTTACAGAGTATCAAGGAAAAATATATGTTAGTTCAAGATCCATTGATGAAATCAATGTACAGTTAATTATGGAACGTTTGGGTGGCGGTGGTCATCTGAATGTGGCAGGAGCGCAGCTTACTGGTTATACAGTGGCGCAGGCGAAGAAAGTGATTCAAGCAACATTAGATGAGATGTTAAAGGAAGGAGATATTCAATCATGAAAGTTATTTTGCTAGAAGACGTAAAATCTCTTGGAAAGAAAGGTGACATTGTTACCGTAAGTGATGGATATGCAAGAAATGCTATTCTACCTAAGAAATTAGGAGTTGAGGCAACGAGCAAGAATCTCAATGATTTAAAGCTTCAAAATCAGCATGCAGATAAGGTGGCACAGGAAAATTATGACAATGCAGTGGCACTTGCAAAGGAAATTGAGACAAAGAAGGTAACCGTTAAGATTAAATCCGGTGAGGGTGGAAGAACCTTTGGTTCTATTTCTACCAAGGAAATCGCACAGGCTGCAAAGGAGCAGATTCAGATGGATTTGGATAAGAAGAAAATGCAGTTGAGCGATCCAATTAAAGCATTGGGAACCTATGAGGTTCCAATTAAGCTACATCCAAAGGTAACCGCGAAGTTGTCGGTTCATGTAGTAGAAGGATAGGAGGAGTAATCCTTGGAAGAAGCATTCGTTAAAAGAATAATGCCGAATAGTCTAGAAGCGGAACAGTCTGTTGTGGGTTCTATGATTATGGATAAGGATGCAATTGTTTCCGCTATGGAGATACTGAATGATGAGGATTTCTACCATAAGCAGTACGGAATTGTGTTTGCATCGATGCTTGAATTATATAATGCAGGGCAGCCGGTGGATCTGATTACTTTACAGAATAAGCTGAAGGAGAAGGATGTTCCGGCGGAGATTGCAAGCCTTGAGTTCGTGAGAGAACTCCTGACTGCGGTTCCAACCTCTGCCAATGTGAAGTATTACGCGAATATTGTGAAGGATTGTGCAATGAAGCGTAAGCTTATTAAAACCTTAGAGGATATCGAGAATGAGTGCTATGCGGGAAAAGAGTCTCTAGATAGCATCATGGATAGAACGGAGCATGATGTGTTCAAGCTTCTGTCTACAAGAACGGGTGGAGAATATGTTCCGATTCGTACGGTTGTTATGAATGCCTTGGAGAAGATTGAGGCGGCTTCGCAGCAGGCGGGTACGGTTACGGGTATTCCAACCGGATTTATTGATTTGGATTATCGTACCGCAGGCTTGCAGCCATCGGATTTGATTCTGGTTGCGGCGCGTCCTTCTATGGGTAAGACGGCTTTCGTATTAAACCTTGCACAGAATGTGGCTTTTAAAGAAAATATGTGTACTGCCATTTTCTCTCTCGAGATGTCAAAGGAGCAGTTGGTAAACCGTATGTTTTCTCTGGAGTCCGGCGTAGATGCCCAGGCGCTTCGAACCGGTAATATGTCCGATGCGGATTGGGAGAAGCTGGTGGAGGGAGCTGGTGTTATTGGCCGTTCCGAGCTTATTATTGATGATACCCCAGGTATCAGTATTTCGGAGATGAGAAGTAAGTGTCGTAAGTACAAATTGGAACACGATTTGAAGCTGATTATCATTGACTACTTGCAGTTGATGAGTGGATCCGGCAGGTCTACAGATTCGCGTCAGCAGGAGATTTCAGATATCTCTCGTTCTTTGAAATCCCTGGCCAGAGAGCTTTCGGTTCCTGTTATTGCGTTATCGCAGTTATCCCGTGCGGTAGAGCAGAGACCGGACCATCGTCCGATGCTTTCGGATTTGCGTGAGTCTGGAGCAATCGAGCAGGATGCGGATGTGGTAATGTTCATCTACCGTGATGATTACTACAATCATGATTCGGAGATGAAGGGTATTTCGGAGATTATTATTGCTAAGCAACGTAACGGTCCAATCGGAACGGTAAATCTTGCTTGGCTACCACAATATACAAAGTTTGCGAATTTAGAGCAGCCACGAGACGAATATTAATTAGGGCGGAGTTGACAGTTTGTTTTGTCAGCTCCGCTTTTTCTCTAAAAACGTAAAAAGGCGTCGAAAGATGCGGTGGAAATTATTTGAAAGCTGGTATAGGGAATCTTATAATAGAGGCAGAGAATGTAAAGGAGGTAGCTTTGGTGGAAAAGGTACGTTACATGATATCGGATGCTGCAGAGATTGTGCAGGTCGAAACGCATGTGTTACGTTACTGGGAAGAGGAACTCGATCTCGACATCCCGCGAAATGAGATGGGGCATCGATACTATACAAAAGCCAACATTGAAGAATTTAAAAGGATTAAGGAATTGAAAGATCAAGGTTATCAGTTAAAGGCGATTCGTATGTTTGTCAACAGAGATAAGAAGGAACCGATGGATTATCCACAAACCACAGGCAATGCTTGTGTAGAAGTGGAGGAGCAGGCCGATCGTAGAATGGAACAGTTCCGATTGTTGATGTCGGAGATTATTGGACAAGCAATTGAGGAGAAGAATGAGAGTCTCAGCCGTAATATTGGAAAAGAGGTTGGGGAACAGGTTCTTAAGGAGATGGATTATCTCATGCGAGAGCAGGACGAGCTTCAGGAGGAGAGATACCGCAAGTTGGACGAAGCGATACGGAAAGGAATGCAGAAGAAGTCGCTTTTTCACAAAGAGAAGAAGCCGGAGCGAAAAGGCGTAGGACAAAAGCCAAATACAAAAGGATAAAAAAATTGCCGCAATTGTGTGTGTACACAACCTGCGGCAATAATTATGTAATATAAAATTACTCCTGGCTGATAGCTCCTGTTGGGCAAACACCAGCGCATGTTCCACAATCGATACATGTGTTAGCATCGATTTCGTACTGAGATGCACCTGCAGCGATTGCTCCTACTGGACACTCACCAGCGCATGTTCCACAGCTTACGCATGAATCAGAAATAACGTGTGCCATAATTGTTCCTCCTTATAAAATGTGATCATCATTATTCGTCTTCTAATGATAAGCCAAGTGTAGTACAAAAAAAGAAAAAAAACAAGACTTTCCTTGCTATGTACGTAATTTGGAACAATGTGAAAAAGATAACAATCTTCGTGTTTTTCTTTCTATTGCAAGGGCAGTGTGCTATAATGAAAATAATTATAAACAGATGATATGAAGGCGTTATTATGGAAACAAAGATATGTAAAGTAGACTTTGAGAAGGTTGAAAATCGCTCTTATAATGAGAATGTAATGGGTGAGGCAGGGAAATTGATTGCAGCAGGGGAGTTGGTTGCTTTCCCTACCGAGACGGTGTATGGACTTGGTGGTGATGCATTGGATCCAGACGCGGCTAGGAAGATTTATGCGGCGAAAGGAAGGCCATCTGATAACCCTTTGATTGTACATGTTGCAGACTTTTGTGATTTGGAACGAATTGCGAAAGTGGTTCCAGAGGATGCGAAGAAGCTTTCGGACGCTTTTTGGCCAGGACCATTAACGATGATTGTGTGGAAGAATGATAAGGTTCCGTTTGCGACTACTGGCGGGATGGATACGGTTGCGGTTCGTATGCCGAATCATCCAGTTGCACTGGAGCTAATTCGAAAGAGTGAATGTCTGATTGCTGCGCCTAGCGCCAATACCTCGGGACGTCCAAGCCCAACAGAAGCACAGCATGTTGCGGAAGATTTGAGCGGAAAGATTGCCATGATTTTAGACGGTGGTGCGGTTGGAATCGGAATTGAATCGACCATCATTGATTTGACGGAAGAAGTGCCGATGATATTGAGACCTGGCTATATTACGCCAGAGATGCTATCGGAGGTTCTGGGAAAAGAAGTCATTATTGATCCGGGAATTATTGCGGCGGATGACATCACGAAGCCGAAGGCTCCGGGAATGAAATATAAGCATTATGCGCCGAAGGCACAGCTGACCTTGATTGATGGAGAACAGGAAAAGGTGGTTGCCGAGATTAATGCACTGGTAACGAAGCAGCGGGCTGATGGTCAGAAGGTGGCGGTGATTGCTACGGAAGAGACCAAAGCCTTATATGAGGCAGATGTTATCTTGAGCATTGGAAGCCGAACCGAGGAGGATTCAATCGCGCAGCATTTATATGCAATCTTACGCGAGTGTGATGCCTTGGAGGTTGATACGATTTATTCGGAGAGTTTTCAGACCCCGCGTATTGGACAGGCGATTATGAACCGATTGCTTAAGGCGGCTGGTCATCAGGTGATACAGCTGGATTAACAGATAACAGGGAGAGGGAATATAGATAAGGTGCTGGTCACCGATGGATAAAGGAGAGTTTGATGAAATACACACGCATTATATTTGTGGGGCAAAGCGGCACCTGTCGCGAGCCTATGGCTGTGGGAATCTTGCAGGAGCTTATGATGACACAGCCGGTTGAGGTGCTGGCAAGGGGCTTGGTGGTTCTGTTTCCAGAACCGATGATTCAGAAAGCGGAAGCGGTTCTGATTAGCAATGGTATTCATCTTGAGAATTTTGTTTCGGTACCCTTTGATGAGGAAGAGGTAACGGAAGATACGCTGGTGCTTACGCTAGAGCGTGGACAGAGAGATAAGATTCTCGAGGTTTGTGATACAATTTCGGAGGAGCAGGTACATGTACTGACAGAGTATGTGGGAGACGAGCTTGAGATTTTGGATCCTTATGGAGGTCCGCTTCAGGCATATGGTCTCTGTTATGAGACTCTTCGAAAAACAATAAAAAAACTTGTGAAACAACTAAACGAAGGAGAATGACATGGCAAAAGTTGTAGTTATGGATCATCCATTGATTCAGCACAAAATCGGAATTATGAGAAGAACAGATACAGGTTCAAAGGATTTTAGAACCTTAGTAAGCGAAGTGGCAATGCTTGAGTGTTTTGAGGCAACTAGAGATCTTGAGCTCGTAGATGTTGAGATAGAGACACCAATTTGCAAAACAACAGTAAAAGAGTTAAAGGGTAAGAAGCTTGCAGTAGTTCCTATTCTTAGAGCAGGCCTTGGAATGGTAGATGGTATGTTAGAGCTGATTCCAGCTGCAAAGGTGGGACACATTGGATTATATCGTGATCCAGAGACTGCAGAGCCAGTTGAGTACTACTGCAAATTGCCAGAGGATTGTGCAAACAGAGAAGTGTTTGTTGTTGACCCAATGTTGGCAACTGGTGGATCTTCTGTAGCAGCAATCCAGATGTTGAAGGACAAAGGTGTTAAGAATATTCACTTTATGTGTATTATTGCAGCTCCAGAAGGTGTAAAGAGAATGACAGAAGCACATCCAGATGTTGATTTATACATTGGTGCTTTGGATGAGCATTTGAATGAGCACAAATACATCGTTCCAGGACTCGGCGATGCAGGAGACCGTATTTTCGGAACAAAATAGTAGAGGATAAAGACATGGAAAAAAGAGAAGGATATATTAGCTGGGATGAATATTTTATGGGCGTAGCGATGCTATCAGCTATGCGTTCTAAGGATCCAAATACGCAGGTGGGAGCCTGCATTGTGAGTCCAGAGCATAAGATTTTATCCATGGGCTACAATGGATTTCCACTTGGATGTTCGGATGATGAGTTCCCATGGGGACGAGAGGGCGAAGATAATAAGTATTTTTATACGACGCACAGTGAACTGAATGCCATTCTGAATTACCGAGGCGGTAATTTAGAGGGAACTACGATGTATGTTACGCTTTTTCCATGTAATGAGTGTGCAAAGGCGATTATTCAGGCAGGAATAAAAGAACTTGTATACGACGAAAATAAATATGAGCATACGCAGGCTGTGAAAGCGTCCAAAAGGATGCTGGAGACAGCTGGCGTATACATTCGGCGTTATCAGCATACCAATCGTGACATTGCGCTGATTTTGTAGTTGTACTTTTGGGAAGAAAAGGCGTATAATGTAGAGTGTTATAGTAAAAAAGTAACAAATTGGAGAACCTATGAGACAGAAAAATAGTCGCCAGGTATGGGACTCGTTGATTCTTGTCTTCCAGTTTAGCATTAACATGATAGTTCCCATTCTCATGTGCACCTTATTGGGCGTGTGGTTGGGAGAGAAATTTGACATCAACTGGATAGTAATTCCTCTTTTCTTTGTTGGCGCTTTGGCCGGTGGGAATAATATCTACAAAATGGTCAGAAAGCAGCTGAAGAAGGACGATAGGAAGGAACGAACATATGCTAAAAAGAATAAATGATGCGTTGCCAGGACTTGTTTATGGAATCCTTATCTATGGTATTATCGTACAATTAACGGGCGTATGGTTCGTAGAGGATCCAATTCGATACAGCATTGGTCTATGGTTTGGAATTGGAATTGCTGTTGGACTGGCAATTCACATTGCAATCGTGATTCGCGATTCCGTAGAGCTACAAAATGTGAAAAACGCCAATCGCAGAATTATCACCAAATCCGTATTACGTTATGTGGTGGTGGTAATTTTGTTTTTGATATTGGGCTATTTTAATCTGGGAAATTTGTTTATGGCATTTCTTGGAGTACTCGGACTTAAAATATCAGCTTATTTTCAGCCCATGGCTCTTAAAATTGTTAACAAATTGTTAGGAAGAACTGATGCAGCTTCTAATGATGAGATAGCAGAAAACTAAATAAGGAGGTGACTTTGTGAATCAAGCTATTTTATTGTCATCCAGTGCCGATAGTATCGACTTTATGATACATGGTATATTTTCTTTCCAGCTTTTTGGACAGGAGATATGGATTACAACAAGTCATGTGTGTATTTTCATTGTTATGGCATTCTTGATTATCTTTTCAATTATTGCCAAAAGCAAGCTCACACGTGCAAAGGAAGTACCAGAAGGCTTTCAAAATGTAATAGAATTGATTGTCGAGCTTCTAGAAGGTATGGTTTCCGGAACGATGGGCAAATTTGCTCCAAAGTTTGTGAACTATATAAGTACGATTTTTATCTTCATTTTGATGAGTAATATTTCTGGTTTGTTTGGTCTTAGACCACCTACAGCAGACTATGGAACAACGTTTGCATTAGGTTTGATCACATTTTTCCTGATTCACTTTAACCAGTTTAAGCATCAAAGCGGGAAAAAGATATGGACAGATATGTGTTCACCTTTACCACCATGGTTACCATTATGGTTACCAATTAACTTAATCAGTGAAATCGCAGTTCCAATTTCCTTATCACTTCGTCTATTTGCGAATGTGTTATCTGGAACCGTTATGATGGCATTGATTTACGGACTGCTTGGAAAGATTGCGTTAATCTGGCCAGCAGCACTTCACGTATACTTTGATTTGTTCTCAGGAGCAATTCAGACATACGTATTCTGTATGTTAACCATGACATACATCGCACAGGCTTGCGAGACAGAAGAAGCCTAACAAAAAATTGGTCGAGTGACCGAAGAACCTATATTTAAGGAGGAAAATTAGTATGGATATCACAGGACAGGATTTAATTAGAGCATGTTCAGCAATCGGTGCAGGATTAGCAGTAATCGCTGGTATCGGACCTGGTATTGGACAGGGTATTGCAGCTGGACACGGAGCATCAGCAGTAGGACGTAACCCAGGAGCACAGGGACAGATCATGTCTACCATGCTTTTAGGACAGGCCGTAGCAGGGACAACAGGTCTTTATGGACTTCTTGTTGCAATGCTTTTACTTTTCGTAAAACCATTAGGCTAATAAGTGGTTTGGAACATCATTCCAACGGAAAGGAGAGTGTAAATTGCTCGCACAAGAATATTTAAGACTATTTAATCTCGATGCGCAGCTGCTTTTTGATGCTACCTTATTAGGTATCGCAATATTTTTCCTTTTCCTTATTATGTCATACAATCTCTTTAATCCAGCTAGAAAACTCTTAGCGGATCGTAAAGAAAGAATTGCAAATGACATCAAGACAGCCGAAGAGGACAAAAAGAGCGCAGAAGCACTCAAAGCAGAATATGAAGCAAAGTTAAAAGGCGTCGATAAAGAAGTAGAAGCAATCCTATCAGAAGCTCGTCAGAAGGCAATCAAAAATGAGGCTAAAATCGTTGACGAAGCAAAAGAGGAAGCTTCACGTATCATCATGAGAGCGAAAGAAGAAGCTGAACTTGAAAAGAAGCACGCAATGGATGATATGAAACAGGAAATGATTCAGATTGCATCATTGATGGCAGCAAAAGTTGTTGCAGCTTCAATTGATACAACTGTACAGGATAAGCTGGTAGAAGAAACATTAAAAGAAATGGGTGAATCAACATGGCTAAGCTAGTATCAACAACATACGGTGATGCATTGTTTGAACTGGCCCTTGAAGAGAACCGGCTAGACGAATTATTAGAGGAAGTGGAACTTGTAGCCTCCTTAATACGGGAGAATGAGGACCTAACCAAATTAATGAATCATCCTAAAATCAATAAAGAAGAAAAAATCAAAATTGTAGAGAACATTTTTGATGAACGAATTTCAAAAGAGTTAGTCGGACTTATGCGTATGTTAGTAGAGAAAGGTCATTATCCAGAGATGGAAAATGTATTTGTATACTTCATTGGAAAAGTGAAGGAGTACAAGAACATCGGTACTGCATATGTAACCTCAGCATTGGAACTTACCGATGCACAGAAAGCATCCGTTGAGAAGAGATTGCTTGAGACGACCAAGTATGAGAAATTCGAAATCCATTATGATGTGGATTCCGCATTAATAGGCGGAATGGTTATTCGAATTGGGGATAGAGTTGTAGATAGCAGTGTGAAATCAAAGCTATACGACTTGACCCGCGAATTATCAAAAATACAGTTGAAAGTAGGTGAATGCGCTCCATGAATTTAAGACCAGAAGAAATCAGTTCCGTAATTAAGGAGCAGATTAAAAGATACGCTTCTCAGCTCGAAGTAGCTGACGTGGGAACCGTAATTCAGGTTGCAGATGGTATCGCACGAATCCATGGTTTGGAGAATGCGATGCAGGGAGAACTTTTAGAGTTCCCAGGCGAAGTATATGGAATGGTATTGAACCTTGAAGAAGATAACGTTGGTGCCGTATTACTCGGTTCCCAGAAGAATATCAATGAGGGAGATACCGTTAAGACAACAGGACGTGTAGTTGAGGTCCCAGTTGGAGATGCAATGTTAGGGCGAGTTGTAAACGCACTCGGACAGCCTATCGATGGAAAAGGACCTATCGAATCCGATAAGTTCCGTCAGATCGAGAGAGTTGCATCAGGTGTTATTTCTAGAAAATCAGTAGATACACCATTACAGACCGGTATTAAAGCGATTGATTCCATGGTTCCAATCGGACGTGGACAGCGTGAGTTAATTATCGGAGACCGTCAGACAGGTAAGACAGCGATTGCAGTAGATACCATTATCAACCAGAAGGGCAAAGGCGTAAAATGTATTTACGTTGCCATTGGACAGAAGGCATCTACCATTGCAACAATCGTGAAAACATTTGAAGAATACGGCGCTATGGCTTATACAACCGTAGTTGCAGCTACCGCAAGTGAGCTTGCACCACTTCAGTATATTGCACCTTATTCAGGATGTGCAATTGGTGAAGAGTGGATGGAAGCAGGACAGGATGTTCTTGTTGTTTATGATGACTTAACAAAACATGCTGCAGCTTATCGTACCTTATCTCTTCTTCTTAAGAGAGCTCCAGGTCGTGAGGCTTATCCAGGTGATGTATTCTATTTACATTCAAGATTGTTAGAGCGTGCCGCACGTCTTTCAGATAAGTTAGGTGGAGGTTCACTTACAGCTCTTCCTATTATCGAGACACAGGCTGGTGACGTATCTGCATACATTCCAACCAACGTAATTTCTATTACAGATGGTCAGATTTATCTTGTGACAGAGATGTTCAACGCAGGATTTAGACCAGCTATCAATGCAGGTCTTTCTGTATCCCGAGTTGGAGGTTCTGCTCAGATTAAAGCTATGAAAAAAATCGCAGCTCCTATCCGTGTTGAGTTAGCACAGTACCGCGAGCTTGCAGCATTCTCTCAGTTTGGATCAGAATTAGATGCTGATACAACCGAGAAGTTGGCACAGGGTGAAAGAATTCGTGAGATTCTAAAACAGCCACAGTATGCGCCAATGCCAGTTGAAAAACAGGTAATTATTATTTACGCAGCTACTAAGAAGTATTTGATTGATATCCCTGTTGAAGATATTCTTCGTTTCGAGACAGAACTTTTCGATTATATCGATACAAAATATCCAGAGATTCCAGAGACAATTGCTACAGCAAAGGTTATGGATGAGGAAACAGAGGCAAAATTAGTCAAAGCGATTGAGGAGTGTAAAAAATCCTTCAAATAAATCGGTAGAAAGTAGGTGATAATTCATGGCTTCAATGAGAGACATTAAGCGAAGAAAAAGTAGTATTCAAAGTACTCAGCAGATCACCAAAGCGATGAAGCTTGTTTCTACCGTTAAGTTGCAGAAAGCGAAAACACGTGCAGAGCAGACAAACCCTTATTTTAACTACATGTTTAAAACGGTAAGTTCTATGCTTGCGAAAAGTGGAAATATTAACCATCCATATCTTACAGCAGGAGATTCTACAAAGAAGGCTGTTGTTGTAATTACCTCAAACAGAGGTCTTGCAGGTGGTTATAACTCCAATGTTGTAAAGCTTATTACCGGAAGTGAGTTTGATAAGGCAGATTTGGATATCTATGCAGTGGGTTCAAAAGGAGCAGAGGCCTTGGCAAGAAGAGGCTACAATGTAGTTCATGACGCTTCAGAAATCATGGAAGCTCCAACTTATCCAGATGCAGCAGAACTTTGCAAAAAGGTATTGGATGCATTTACTTCAGGAGAAGTCGGAGAGATTTATTTGGCATATACGCATTTTAAAAATACGGTTAGTCAGGAGGCGAAGCTTATTAAGCTCCTTCCAGTGGAAATCAATCCAGACGAAATGGATTTAGAGGATGCAAATATCTTAATGAATTATGAGCCTAACGAAGAAGAGGCTTTAAACATGATTATTCCAAAATACATTACCAGCTTATTCTATGGCGCGTTAGTAGAAGCAGTTGCTTCTGAGAACGGAGCGAGAATGCAGGCAATGGATTCTGCAACAAGCAATGCGGAAGATATGATTGCTGACTTATCTCTTAAGTACAATAGAGCTCGTCAGGGTTCTATTACACAGGAACTTACAGAGATTATCGCAGGTGCAAATGCTATTTCTTAAGAGCGGTTCTTAAGATAACTATATCAATACAAGGAGAAATAAGATGGCAGAAAATAATGTTGGTAAGATTACCCAGATTATCGGAGCCGTTTTGGATATCAAATATTCAGAAGGCAACTTGCCTGAGATTAATGATGCGATTAGAGTTCCACTTAAAGATGGAAATGATCTAGTTGTTGAAGTATCTCAGCATTTGGGTGACGACACAGTAAGATGTATCGCCATGGGATCAACCGATGGTTTGGTTCGTGGAATGGATGCCATTGCAACAGGTGCTCCAATTTCAGTTCCTGTTGGCGAGGATACCCTCGGAAGAATCTTCAACGTACTTGGAAATGCAATCGACGAGGTTGCAGCACCTAAGACGGAAGAGAAATGGCCAATCCATAGACCTGCTCCAAAATTTGAGGATCAGGCAACTTCTCAGGAGATGTTAGAGACCGGAATTAAGGTCGTAGACCTTCTTTGCCCATACCAGAAGGGTGGTAAAATCGGATTATTCGGTGGTGCTGGTGTAGGTAAAACCGTATTAATTCAGGAGTTAATTCACAATATCGCTACAGAGCACGGTGGATATTCTGTATTTACTGGTGTAGGAGAGCGTACACGTGAAGGAAACGACTTGTACTATGAGATGAAAGAATCAGGAGTTATTGATAAGACTACCATGGTGTTCGGACAGATGAACGAGCCACCAGGAGCACGTATGCGTGTTGCTTTAACTGGTCTTACCATGGCTGAGTATTTCCGTGATCGTGGTGGAAAGGATGTATTGCTCTTCATCGACAATATCTTCCGTTTCACACAGGCTGGATCAGAGGTATCTGCCCTATTAGGACGTATTCCTTCAGCCGTAGGTTACCAGCCTACACTTCAGACAGAGATGGGTGCTTTACAGGAGCGAATCACTTCTACAAAGAATGGTTCTATCACATCTGTTCAGGCCGTATACGTACCTGCAGATGACTTAACTGACCCAGCTCCAGCAAATACCTTCGCTCACTTGGACGCAACAACCGTATTGGAGCGTTCTATCGCTGAGTTAGGTATCTACCCAGCTGTAGATCCATTGGCATCAACCTCTCGTATTCTTGATCCAAGAATTGTTGGACAGGAGCATTTCGAGGTTGCGCGTGGAGTTCAGGAAATTTTACAGAAATACAAAGAACTGCAGGATATCATTGCAATTCTTGGTATGGACGAATTATCAGAGGACGATAAGCTTGTTGTAAACCGTGCACGTAAGGTACAGAGATTCTTATCTCAGCCATTCTTCGTAGCGGGACAGTTTACAGGTCTGGAAGGAAAATATGTTCCAATCGCTGAGACAATTCGCGGATTCCGTGAGATCTTAGAAGGAAAATTGGATGATGTTCCAGAGAGCTATTTCTTAAATGCAGGAAGTATTGATGAAGTTCGTGCCCGCATGAATTAAAAGGGGGTAACGTATGGCAGATAATACTTTTAAAGTTGAGATTATCACGCCAGACCGTGTATTCTTTACCGGAGAGGCGGACATGATCGAGTTTAATACGGCAGATGGAGAGGTTGGTATCTTCAGAAATCATATTCCGCTTACGACTGTTCTTCAGCCAGGCGTTGTAACCATTCATGAGAATGGAGAGCAAAAGGTTGCTGCAGTGCATGCAGGCTTTGCTGAGATTCTCGGTGACAAGGTTACCCTATTGGCAGAAGTGGCAGAGTGGCCAGAAGAAATCGACATCAATCGTGCCGAGGCAGCAAAAGAGAGAGCAGAGGAGCGTATTCAGAGTAGAACAGAGGATATTGATTTAAAGAGAGCTGAGTATGCACTTCGCAAGGCCTTAATCAGAATTGATTTAGCAAATAAATAAATCAAATTGTAAAATCAAATGATGGATTCTTAAGAGCTTCCATTCCCGAAAGGGGATGGAGGCTTTTTTTACTTTGGTTTGTGTTTAAATGGTCTAAAATCATAGTGAGCAGCTAAAATGGACCACAAAGAAGTGTTGGAACAGGTAAGAAATGGTCCGATTCAGTAGAATACGGATGAAAATGGATGCAGGAATAGAATTTCTTCATCGGAATCAGCTAGAACGGGGAAAATCGATGCATAAAATCCCGCTTGGAAGAAATTTTCACATCGGAACAAGGGTGAACAGAAGAAATCGATGCATAAAATCCTGCTTGGAAGAAATTTTCACATCGAAACCAGGGTGAACAGGAGAAATCGATGAAAAAAACACGCTTGGAAGAAATTTTCACATCGGAACAAGGGTGAACAGGAGAAATCGATGCATAAAATCCCGCCTGGAAGAAATTTTCACATCGAAATCAGGGTGAACAGGAGAAATTGATGAAAAAAATCCCGCTTGGAAGAAATTTTCACATCGGAACAAGGGTGAACAGGAGAAATTGATGCATAAAATCCCGCTTGGAAGAAATTTTCACATCGGAATCAGTTTGAAAAGGAAAAATTGATGCAAAAAAAGTGTTTGAAAGGCAAAAAATGGTCCGATTCGGTAGAATACGGATGAAAATGGACCATATATGAGAAACTTCCTTCCTATCAAGAAAAAACGCTCCGAGAGGAAGAACCGAATGCCGAGAGGAAGAACCGAATGCCGAGAGGCAGAAGCGGATGCACTGAGGAATATTGCTATAAAGCAGGAAAATATTACTAATTTCATTGAAGA
>JAZUHO010000186.1:0-25007 GCA_045641745.1 Agathobacter sp.
GTTTCAGGAGAGTATAACTCGGATGTATTTGTGTTTGGAGATTCCAAGATGCGTAAGCTTCTAGCGGATATTCAAATTGAGGAACAAAATCATGCGGAAATGCTATGGAAATATAAATCCATCAATTGTATGTCATAGAATAAGAAAAGGCGTATGAGATATTAGGTCGACATGCAATATTGAGTCGACATACAATATTTTGTCGCCATACGATAATGGATTGATTTCGGTGCATAACTGAGAAAAATGGATGCTTCTTGATACGACGGAAGCATCCATTTTAATTATCCTAATTCAAGAGAAGTACACCCACATTCAAATAGATAGCAAAGGAACTCCATAAGAGATAAGGGATTTGAAGCTGACCAGCAGATTTGCGACAATCCTTAAAGGTTTGATACATTTGCCAAATGAAAAAGTACATAGCACCGAGTACAATGAGCGCGAGAAGAAAATTGTGGTATATGAAGTAAATTGGGGACCAGATAAAGTTAAGGAAAAGTTGGATTCCATAGAAGAGATACGCCTTTTTCTTAAGGGGAATGCGTGCATCGCTTGTAGTTACCTGGTAACATCCGATTCCCATTAGTGTATAGAGAATGCTCCAGACGATGGAAAAAACCAAGGGAGGAGGGGAAAGCGGAGGTTGTGCAAAGGATTGAAGGGAGCGAAAGTCATTGCGACAGAGAAAGGCGGATAGGCCACCGACCGCCCAGGGGATTGCCAGATTATAAATTAGTTTTTTGTAGTTCATTTTATATTCTCCATTCATAAGCATGTATTTTGTTATTAAAAGTATATGAGAAAAGGCGTTTTTTATACAAAAACAAGGGCAAATGTCCACCTTGCAAAACTCCACATTCTGCGATATTATATAAACAACTATGTGCACTTGAAAGGAAAAACACGATGAAGTGGAAAAAATATACAATCGAAACAACAACGGCAGCGGAGGATTATATGAGCTCTACGCTGATGGAGTTGGGAATCGAAGGAATTGAAATTGAAGATAATATTCCGTTGACGAAAGAAGACCAGGCACAGATGTTTATTGATTTCTTGCCAGAACTTCCACCAGATGAAGGCGTGAGCTATGTTAGCTTTTATCTGGAAGTGGCAGGGGACGAAGAGGCATCTGAGGATTTTAAGGATGCATTTGAGGATGTGGCATCTGAGGCTTTTTCAAACACGGGAACCGAAATTTTACCACCAGCAGGTATGTCAGAGGAAGAGCAGAGGAAGCTTTTGATTCGTGTGCGCGAAGCAATCGAAGAGCTGCGTGCTACCGTGGAAGTTGGTTCTGGAAAGATTACATCTTCAGAAACAGAAGATTTGGATTGGATTAACAACTGGAAGAACTTCTTTAAATCCTTCTATATCGATGATTTGTTGATTAAACCAACCTGGGAGGAGCTTAAGGAAGAGGATAAGGACAAATTTGTACTTGAGATAGATCCAGGAATTTCCTTTGGAACCGGAAAGCATGAAACTACACAGTTGTGCATTCGACAGCTTCAAAAATATGTGCGTGGCACACACCCAAAGGTGTTAGATGTGGGATGCGGTAGTGGCATTTTATCGATTGTTGCACTAAAGTTTGGTGCGCGCGAAGTGGTAGGTACGGATTTAGACCCGGATTGCATGATTTCTACGAAGGCGAATATGGAAGTAAACCATATGGATGCAAATCTCGGTAAGTTCTATGTTGGAAATCTGATTGATGATGCAGAACTTCAAGAAAAGGTTGGAACTGAGGAATATGAGATTGTGGTAGCCAATATTCTTGCAGATGTTATTATTCCTATGGCACCAGTGGTTCCAGCACGTCTGAAAAAAGGCGGATACTTTATCACCTCGGGAATTATTGATTTCAAGGAGAATGAGGTTAAAGAGGCAATTGAAGCCGCAGGACTTGAAATCGTAGAAGTTAACCATCAGGGTGAGTGGGTTAATATTACAGCAAGGAAGAATTAAGATGTTTCAATTTTTTGTAGATGATGAACAAGTGATTGATAACAAAGAAGTGCATATTACTGGGAGTGATGTGAACCATATGGTTCATGTTCTTAGAATGAAACCAGGCGAGAGAATTCGTGTTAGTAATCGTTCCGGCGTGGGATACTTCTGTCAGGTGGTGAACTTGTCGGAAACGGAAGTGATTGCAGAGGTCGAGGAAATCGATGAATTGGGAACTGAACTTTCGAACAAAATCGTTTTGTTTCAAGGACTTCCGAAATCAGACAAGATGGAATTAATCATTCAGAAAGCAACAGAACTTGGTGTTTCTAAGATTGTTCCGGTTGCAATGAAGAATTGTGTAGTGAAATTGGATGCGAAGAAAGTGGAAGGAAAGGTGAAGCGTTGGCAGGCAATTGCTGAAAGCGCAGCGAAACAGTCCAAACGTTCTGTTATTCCAGAGGTTTGCATGCCAATCTCCTACAAGGAAGCCATGCAGATGGCGGAAGCTTTGGAGCAGGTTTTGGTACCATACGAAAATGAGCGTGGTATGGATGCTACACGAGAAATTATTGGTGACATACAAAGAGGGCAGACGGTTGGAATTTTTGTTGGTCCAGAAGGTGGATTTGATAATGCGGAGATTGCCATGTTATCGGATTCCATGCACCGGATATCACTTGGAAGAAGAATATTACGTACAGAGACTGCAGGGCTTGCTTGTCTTGCTATGTTAGTCTATGTTTTGGATGTATAGCGAAGGAGATTATATGGAAGCATATTTGGATAATTCTGCTACGACGCAATGTTCGAAGGCAGCAACAGAAAAAATGGTGGAATTGCTTACAAAGGAATATGGGAATCCATCCTCTCTCCACATGAAGGGTGTGGATGCAGAACGTGAAATTACGGAGGCAAAAAAGAAGATTGCCAAGACGTTAAAGGCACAGGAGAAGGAGATTATTTTTACTTCTGGCGGAACGGAGTCTAACAATCTTGCAATTATTGGAAGTGCTATGGCAAATAAGAGAGCAGGTATGCATTTGATTACAACAAGTATCGAGCATGCATCTGTGTCTAATGTTATGGAGTACTTAAAAGAACAGGGATTTGAAATTACATACCTTCCTGTAGATTCCTATGGAGTTATTTCATTGGAGGATTTGAAAAAGGCGTTGCGTGAGGATACAATCCTGGTTTCTCTTATGCAGGTGAACAATGAAATTGGTGCCATTCAACCAATTGAAGAGGCTGGAAAAATTATTAAAGAACATAATCCAGCTACGATTTTTCACGTGGATGCGATTCAATCTTATGGAAAGCTTCGCATTGTTCCAAAGAAGATGAATATAGATTTACTTTCCGTAAGTGGACACAAGATTCATGGTCCAAAGGGAAGTGGATTTTTATATATCAAGGATAAGACAAAAATTAAGCCGATTATCTTTGGCGGTGGTCAACAGAAGGGCATGCGTTCTGGAACAGAGAATGTTCCTGCAGCGGTAGCACTTGGAATTGCAGCGGAAGAAATCTATGATAATTTCGAAGAGAAAATTGCACACTTGTATGCATTGCGTTCGCATTTCATAGAGGCTGTTACCGCAATGGATGGCGTGTCTGTGAATGGACATTTGGATCAGACCAATGCGCCTCATATTGTGAGTGTGAGCATTGAGGGAGTGCGTGCAGAAGTAATTCTTCATACGCTTGAAGATCGAAACATTTATGTGTCGGCAGGTAGCGCTTGTTCTTCCAATAAGCCGGCAATTAGTAAGACATTAAAGAGTATTGGCCTCAAGGATCAATTATTGGATTCAACCGTGCGTTTTAGCTTTTCGGTGCACACAACCATGGAAGAAGTCGATTATGCAATTGGAGTAATGAAAGAAGTAATTCCAATGCTTCAGAAATATACAAGAAAATAAATTGGTTTATACAATAGAAAGAGGAGACTTATGTATCAGTCATTTTTAATTAAGTATGCGGAAATCGCAACAAAAGGAAAAAATCGTTATTTATTTGAGGATGCTTTGGTAAGCAATATCAATTATCAGCTTAAAAATGTAGATGGAATCTTCCATGTTCGCAAGGAAAACGGTCGTATCTATGTAGAAACAGAGGGAGACTACGATTATGACGAGGCAGTCGCTGCATTACAGCGCGTGTTTGGTATTGTAGGAATCTGCCCGGTTGTTTTGGTTGAAGATGAAGGCTTTGATAAACTTGCAGAAGAGGTTATCAAATATGTGGATGAAACCTACCCAGATAAGAATTTTACCTTTAAAGTAAATGGAAGACGTGCAAGAAAGAACTATCCAATGACTTCTATGGAGCTTGCAGCAACAGTTGGAGAGCGCTTGTTAGAGGCATTCCCAGAAATGAAGGTAGATGTGCACAACCCAGAAGTAATCATTAACATTGAAATTCGTCCAATGATTAACATTTACTCTACGACCATTCCTGGACCAGGAGGTATGCCACTAGGAACAGCTGGTAAGGCAATGCTTCTTCTTTCTGGTGGAATTGATAGCCCTGTAGCTGGTTATATGATTGCAAAGCGTGGTGTTACCATTGATGCCACTTATTTCCATGCACCACCTTATACTTCCGAACGTGCAAAACAGAAGGTAGTGGATTTGGCTAAAAAAGTGTCACGTTATACAGGACCAATTAATTTGAACGTGGTTAATTTTACCGATATTCAGCTTTATATTTACGAAAAATGTCCACATGAGGAGCTTACGATCATTATGCGTCGCTATATGATGAAGATTGCGGAGCATTTTGCGAAGGAAAGCAAGTGTTTAGGATTAATTACAGGTGAGAGTATTGGTCAGGTTGCCAGTCAGACAATGCAGTCGCTTGCAGCAACAAATGAGGTATGTACGATGCCTGTTTATCGTCCGTTGATTGCTATGGACAAGCAGGATATTGTCAATATTTCAGAAAAGATTGATACTTACGAGACTTCCATTCTTCCATTTGAGGATTGCTGTACCATTTTCGTTGCTAAGCATCCAGTGACGAAGCCTAATGTTACTTACATTAAGAAATCAGAAGAGAAACTTGCTGAGAAGATTGATGAGCTGGTACAGACTGCGATTGAAACAGTAGAAGTGATTCATGTTGAAGCAGAGGAATAGAAGAGACTAGTTGGAAAAGGCGAAGCTACGCCTTTTCCAATTAATTTTAGGTAATAAAAAAGAAGGCATTTGCCTTCTTTTCACGCTTGTAAAATCAAAAGAATTACTCAATAATATATGGTTTTAACACTTCCATGATTTCATCAAGGTTGTTTTCTGTGTGAATTGCGAGATCGATTGGTTTTGATAAGTCTAAGCTGAAAATACCCATGATAGACTTAGCATCAATAACATATCTTCCTGAAATAAGATCGAAATCGAAGTCGAACTGTGTAATTGCGTTAACGAATGATTTTACTTTTCCAATTGAGTTTAAAGAAATCTGAACTGTTTTCATTTGAAAACCTCCTTACAACTGATAGTTTGTATCTATAGTTTGATACTAAAGGTTTTCGATGAAAATGTCAATTATTATACAAAGAAAATAGGAGAAAGAGTCAGTTTATGAGTAAGAAAGCAGCATTACATAATCTCGGATGCAAGGTGAATTCTTATGAAACAGAAGCAATGCAGCAAATGCTTGAAAATGCAGGGTTCGAAATTGTTTCTTTTCAGGATTATGCAGATGTTTATATTATAAATACTTGTTCCGTTACCAATATGGCGGATCGTAAATCAAGACAGATGTTGCATCGTGCAAAAGCAAAGAATCCAGATGCAATCGTCGTAGGAACGGGATGTTATGTACAGACCAAGGAAGAGGAAGCTTTAAAAGATAGTGCAATTGATATTGTGATTGGAAATAATCGGAAGCATGAGCTTGTGGCACGAATTGAGGCTTTTATGGAAAATGGCGAGGACAGAGAAGATGTGATTGATATCAATGAGCCAGGCCAGGATTTCGAGGAATTATGGATTTCTCAAACAGCAGAACATACAAGAGCCTTTATTAAGGTGCAGGATGGATGCAATCAATTCTGCAGTTACTGCATTATTCCATATGCACGTGGAAGAGTAAGAAGCCGTAAATTAGAAAACGTGATAAAAGAGGTTACAGGCCTTGCTGAGAAAGGGTATAAGGAAGTTGTTCTTACTGGAATTCATCTAAGTTCCTATGGAGTGGACACAGAGGATAGCTTGATTCATTTGATTGAAGAGGTGCACAAAGTGGAGGGAATTGAAAGAATTCGTCTTGGATCTTTAGAACCTCAAATTGTAACAGAGGAATTTGCAACTAGACTTTCAAAGTTGACAAAAATCTGTCCGCACTTTCATTTATCTTTACAGAGTGGCTGTGATGAAACTCTGAAACGAATGAACCGAAAATACTCTGCTGCAGAATATAAAGCAGGCTGTGATATTTTGCGCAAATACTTTGTTAACCCGGCTATAACCACAGATGTAATTGTTGGATTTCCAGGAGAAACAGAAGAAGAGTTTGCACAAACGAAGGCTTATTTAGAAGAAATCTCATTTTATGAGATGCACATTTTTAAATACTCTAAGAGAAAAGGAACGAGAGCAGCTGGAATGCTAAATCAAGTGCCAGAGGAAGTAAAAAACAAGCGGAGTGCAGAATTACTTGCACTTGGCGACCGGATGTCGATTCAGTATCGAAACAATGTACTTGAGACGGTGCAAGAGGTACTATTTGAAGAAGCATATGAGAAGGATGGCATTCGTTATATGTTGGGACATACCAAAGAATATATTAAGATTGCGGTACGAACAGAGGAAGATTTGTCTAATATAATTAAGTCTGGAAGAATCGTAGGTAAGCTTTCAGATGAAATCTATCTCATGGAATAAGGTTGTAATTTTTGCGGTTCTGGTTTACAATAGATTTTGAGATAGCGATTGTAGATTAGAACAAGAGCAAAGGCGTGAGAGTATGCAAAATATAAACAATACACAATATTTTAAAGTTGAAAAGGAGCCGGAACTTCAGGTAAAAGATGTTCTTGAAGTAGTATACCGAGCATTGAGCGAGAAAGGATATAATCCGGTCAATCAGATGGTGGGCTATATTATGTCAGGTGATCCAACCTATATCACAAGTCATAATAATGCCAGAAGTCTTGTGATGAAAATCGAGCGTGATGAGTTGGTAGAAGAAGTTTTGAAGGCTTATATTGAGAACAATTCCTGGGAATAATCCGGTACGGTGAATTTATGCGGATTTTAGGCTTGGATTATGGTTCTAAGACAGTGGGCGTAGCGGTAAGCGACGAATTACTTCTAACAGCACAAGGTGTGGAGATTATTAGAAGGAAGGCGCCGACCAAGTTACGTCAGACATTGGCTAGGATTGAAGAGCTGGTGGCACAATACGGCGTGGAAAAGATTGTATTAGGCTATCCAAAAAATATGAATAACACAGAAGGTGAGCGCTGTGAGAAAACAAAAGAATTAAAAGAGATGCTGGAGCGTAGAACAGGTCTTGAGGTAATTCTTTGGGATGAAAGACTTACAACAGTCGCAGCGGATAACTCTATGATGGAAATGGGAATTCGTAGAGAAAACCGCAAGGAATATGTGGACGAGATTGCAGCAATATTCATTTTACAGGGGTATCTGGATTATCTTGCTAATCAGAAATAGTGGGATACAGATATCTAATTTTTGTGTGCACATTTTGGCAGAATTATGGAGATAATAAGAAATGGAAAAGGTAATTTTTTTGGATCCAGAAACAGAAGAAGCAATTGAATTTTTTGTTTTAGAAGAGACACAGTTAAATGGCGTGAAGTACCTTCTTGTGACCGAGGAAGAGGAAGGCGATGGAGACGCATATATCATGAGAGAGATTTCTGGTGATGGAGAAGACGTTGTCTACGATATGGTAGAAGACGATGTGGAGCTTCAGGCACTTGGAAAAGTATTCTCAGAACTATTAGATGAAGATACTAGAGTAGAATATTAAGAGAGGTAATAATTTGAAAAAATCAGAAGAAAATACAAATAAGAGTAAGCTTAAGATTATTCCATTGGGAGGCCTTGAGCAAATCGGAATGAACATTACTGCCTTTGAGTATGAAGACAGTATTATTGTTGTGGATTGTGGAATCTCATTCCCGGATGACGATATGTTGGGAATCGATCTTGTTATTCCAGATGTGACCTATTTGAAGGATAATATTGATAAAGTAAAAGGATTCTTTATTACGCATGGTCATGAGGATCACATTGGTGCAATTCCTTATGTTTTAAAAGATATCAATGTTCCAATCTATGCAACGAAGCTTACAATTGGAATTATCGATCATAAGTTAAAAGAGCATGATATGCTCAAAAAAGTAAAGCGTAAGGTCGTAAAATATGGACAGCATATTAATCTTGGATGTTTCCGTGTGGAATTTATTAAGACCAATCACAGCATTCAGGATGCTGCTGCACTTGCCATCTATTCACCAGCTGGAATCGTAGTTCATACAGGAGATTTTAAAGTGGATTACACACCGGTATTTGGAGATGCGATTGATTTAGCTCGATTTGGAGAAATCGGTAAAAAAGGCGTTCTCGCTCTTTTATGTGACTCGACCAATGCAGAACGCAGTGGTTTTACAATGTCCGAGAGAACCGTTGGAAAGACTTTAGATAATATTTTTGCAGAGCACAAGAACAATCGTATCATTGTAGCTACGTTTGCATCGAATGTGGATCGTGTACAGCAGATTATCAACTCCGCAGATAAGTATGGTCGTAAGGTGGCAATTGAGGGAAGAAGCATGGTGAATATCATTGAGATTGCTTCTGAGCTTGGATATTTGTCCCTTCCAGAGAATATTCTCGTAGAAACTGATATGCTAAAGAGTTATCCAGACGAACAGACCGTTATTATTACAACGGGAAGCCAGGGAGAGTCTATGGCCGCCCTTTCTCGTATGGCATCCGGACAGCACAAGAAAATTACAATCAAACCAAATGACACCATTGTATTCTCATCAAGCCCAATTCCAGGAAATGAGAAATCCGTTACTGGAATTATCAATGATTTAATGTTAAAAGGCGCAGACGTTATTTTCCAGGATGTACATGTGTCTGGTCATGCGTGTCAGGAGGATATCAAGCTTATTTATTCGTTGGTAAATCCAAAATATTCGATTCCTGTACATGGAGAGTATAAGCATTTGGTTGCACAGGCTAAAATTGCAGAGGAGCTTGGAATTCCAAAGGACAATATTAAAATTTTATCATCCGGTGATGTACTTGAATTGGATGATGAGAGTGCAGAGGTTACAGGAAGAGTTCAGGTTGGAAATGTCTTTGTAGATGGCTTGGGAGTTGGTGATGTAGGTAATATTGTACTTCGAGATCGTCAGCATCTTGCAGAGGATGGAATTATTATCGTTGTTATGACGTTAGAGAGTGGTTCTGGTCAGGTACTTGCAGGACCAGATATTGTCTCTCGTGGATTCGTATATGTACGTAATTCAGAAAGCCTTATGGATGAGGCTCGTATCGTTCTTCAGAGTACCATGGAAAAATGCATGGATAAGAACATTACAGATTGGGGCAAAATTAAAACAGAAGTCAAGGATGCATTAGGTGACTTCGTATGGAAAGAGACAAAAAGACGACCAATGATTATGCCAATCATTATGGAAGTTTAGGAGAGACTTATGAGTATTAATAACAAATCATTATTTAAATTTGTTCGCATCGCTTTTTCTATCATGGTAATTTTACTATTTGTTTCCGTGGTAGTGAATGCAGGATCCACAGCATTTGATTTTGGCTATCGTGTATTTACAGAGCCAGCAATGGATTCAAAGCCAGGAACTGATGTCTTGGTGCAGATTAAAGAAACGGATTCACCAAAGGATATTGGAGAATTGCTAGAAAATAAGGGACTTGTAAGAGACAAGAATTTGTTTGCATGGCAGCTTAAATTATCTGCATATGCAAAGAAGATTCAGCCTGGGGTATATACGTTAAATACAGCGCAGACGGCGAAGGAAATGATTGTTATTATGGCACCAGAAAAGGAGACGGAAACGCAAAGTGTTAATTGATGAACGTTTGGTAACCTACATCAATTCCCTTGACACAGGGAATACTGCAATTCTGGACACAATAGAGAAAGAAGCTCTGGATTCTTATGTTCCGATTATTCGGAAAGAAATGCAGAGCTTTTTGAAAGTACTTCTGGCTATCAAGAAACCACTTCGAATTCTTGAGGTTGGAACTGCGGTAGGATTTTCTGCCATATTGATGGCTGAATACAGTCCAAAGGAGTGCCAGATTACAACAATTGAGAATTATGAGAAAAGAATTCCGATTGCAAAGGAGAATTTTGTTCGTGCAGGAAAAGAACAACAGATTACGCTAATAGAAGGCGATGCAACGGAAGTATTAAAGACGTTAGAAGAACCTTATGACCTGATTTTCATGGATGCAGCAAAGGGACAGTACATTAATTTTATGCCGGATATTTTACGTTTGATGAAAGCGGATGGTGTCCTGATAAGTGACAATGTATTGCAGGATGGTGATATTATAGAGTCTCATTATATTGTAACGAGACGGAATCGTACCATTCATAAACGCATGAGAGAATATTTGTATGAACTTACGCATCAGGAAGAATTAGAGACTTGCGTACTTCCTGTGGGTGATGGAATCACAGTAAGTACAAAGAAATGCAAAGGTTAGTTAATATAGGAGTAACACATGAGAGAGATTGAATTGCTTGTTCCAGCAAGTAGCTTAGAAGTATTAAAAGTAGCGGTAATATATGGTGCAAATGCAGTGTATATTGGCGGGGAAGCCTTTGGACTTCGCGCAAAGGCAAAGAACTTTTCTATGGAAGAGATGGCAGAGGGAATTAAATTTGCCCATGAGCATAATTGTAAGGTTTATGTAACTGCAAATATTCTTGCTCATAATTATGACTTGGATGGTGTTCGAGAATACTTCACAGAATTAAATAATATGAAACCAGATAGACCGGATGCACTTATTATTGCTGATCCAGCCATTTTCATGATTGCAAAAGAGGTATGTCCTGAAATCGAGCGTCACGTAAGTACGCAGGCAAATAATACGAATTATGGAACTTACATGTTCTGGAGAGAGTTAGGAGCTTCACGTGTAGTTTCTGCAAGAGAGTTGTCATTACAAGAAATTAAAGAAATTCGTGCTAGAATTCCAGAGGAGATGGAAATAGAGACATTCATTCATGGTGCAATGTGCATTTCCTACTCAGGAAGATGCTTGCTTTCGAATTATTTCACAGGAAGAGATGCAAACAAAGGCGCATGCACACATCCATGTAGATGGAAATATGCAGTCGTGGAAGAGAAAAGACCTGGAGAGTATTTGCCAGTATATGAAAATGAGCGTGGAACTTATATCTTTAACTCAAAGGATTTATGCATGATTGAGCATATTCCGGATCTTGTAGATGCTGGTATCGATAGTTACAAAATAGAAGGAAGAATGAAGACTGCGCTATATGTTGCAACTGTTGCAAGAACTTACCGCAGGGCCATTGATGATTATTTGGAAGATCCAAAGAAATATGAAGCAAATATGGAGTGGTATCAGGAACAGATTAGAAGCTGTACATACCGCCAATTTACTACGGGCTTTTTCTATGGTAAACCAAGTGAGGAAGCACAGATTTATGAGAATAATACCTACGAGAAGGGATACACCTATCTTGGAATGGTAGGACCAAAGAACTCGGAAGGCTTATATGAAATTGAACAGAGAAATAAATTCTCTGTGGGAGAAGAAATCGAAATAATGAAGCCTAATGGGGATAACGTTTCGGTTGTTGTAAAACGGATGGTAGACCAAGATGGAAATGAGATGGAAGCATGTCCGCATCCACAGCAGGTATTTTATGTAGATTTGGGCGTAGATTTGGATGAGTTTGATATCTTAAGAAGAAGAGAAGATGAGGCAACTATTTCATTAGAATAATTGGAAATATATAAAGAGGCGTACATAGTTTTTTGTGATAAGAGCTTAGCGTGACAAAGGTTATGGCAATAGGGCTATTGCATTTGTTTACGTTGAGCTCTTATTTTTAATGCGTAAATTGACAATTTTAGGGCTCGATATAAAAAGTGAGAAAATAGTCGATATTTTTGAAAAATGTCAAAGATTGTTTGTTATTTATCTGTCAAACTAATATAATTATACATAACAGAAGGAGTGGTTGAAAGGAGATTGGAGAAAGAAGTGGGGGCACAAATTTGTGCAGTTCTAATTTTCCTAGCTATGTTTGTCTTAGTTGTCTCTGAAAGGATTGAAAGACAATATGTGACTTTAGGATGTGGGGCTGCGGTATTCATATTGGTTTTTGGTGTTTTTATGCATAGCATGCGTGCAGTACAAACGGTGTTGAATCTATCAGAAATTTTTCAGGTAGATTTTTGGTTTCATTCTTCGAGTGTGGTAGAAGAATCCAGTGGAATTAATTGGGCAACGATTTTCTTCATTACAGGAATGATGATTATGGTAGAAAGTATGGGGGAATCAGGATTCTTTCGCTGGCTTTGCATGTCCATTGCAAAAGCAGTGAATTATCGAATTAAGCCGATTTTTATTACATTTATGATAATGTCAGCAATATTGGCCATGTTTATTGATAGTATTACTGTAATTCTGTTTCTATCAGTTGTTACCGTTGAATTGGCGCGATTACTAAGTTTTAATCCTGTTCCAATGGTTTTAACAGAAATATTTTGTGCAAATCTTGGGGGCTCAGCCACCATGTGTGGAGATCCACCCAACATTATCATTGGAACCTCCCTGGGGTTTTCTTTCTTTGACTTCATTGAAAATACAGGAGTAATTGCATTGGTGTCATTAGTTGCGATGTTATTTTTCTTTTATTTCAGTTTTCGTTCAGAATTGAAGGAGTCAGAAAAGAAAAGCACTATGGATAACGAGAATATGCCCAATCCAGCATCCACAATAAAGAATAAACCCAAATTTGTGATTAGTTGTGTAATATTTGGATTGGCGGTTGTTTTGCTAGTGACACACTCGATAACAGGATTGACCGTAGCGACAATTGGGGTTTTTATTGCAATATTTACGTTACTTAGTGAGGGAAGCAAAGCGCTATACATAGCAAAAAAGGTAGATTATAAGACCATTTTATTCTTCATTGGTCTATTCATTGTAGTAGGTGGACTGGAAGAAACTGGTGTACTTCAAGTGATTGCGGAATGGATTTCAAAGGTGAGTGGTGGAAACTCGTATATCATGATTGCTATTATTCTTCTGGTTTCTGCATTCGCCAGTGCATTTGTTGATAATATACCGTTTGCTGCAACTATGGTTCCTATCATCAAAACACTTGCAGCAACAAGTGGGATGGATTTATCTGTGCTTGCATGGACCTTGTCGATGGGAACGGACATTGGTGGGTGTGCAACGCCTATTGGAGCAAGTGCAAATGTTGTTGGAATCTCAGTGATTGCAAGAGAGGGACATCCAATTGGGTGGGCGAAATATTGTAGAACTGCGGTACCGGCCACTTTAATTGTTCTTTTGATTTCGTTAGCTGTAATTTTCATACGCTATGTTGTTTATGGTATTGGTTGAGGGGGGAGATATGGAAAAAGAAAATAACAGGACCGAACCACAGCGCATCATTGCAATCAGTAGAGAATATGGCAGTGGCGGGCATGAAATTGCAGAAAGAATTGCAAAGGCAATGCATATGGCATTTTATGACCGAAATTTATTGGATGAGATTGCAAAAGAAAAACTGGTAGATGCTACTGCCTGGGAAAAATTTGATGAAGCACCCAAGAATCGTGTTTTTCACAGAACCGTCCGGGGATATTGCAGTTCTCCAGAGGAAAACTTGGCACGATTACAATTTGACTTTATTAAAAGAAAGGCAGAAAGTGGGGAATCCTTTGTAATTGTTGGACGATGTGCAGAGTACGTGCTGGAGGATTATGAGAATCTGATTAGTATCTTTGTATTAGGAGAATATGGACATAAGCTAGAACGTATTATGCAACGTTATCATTTGAATGAAAAGGAAGCGAAAGAGAAAATTGCAAGGCATGATCGAAAAAGAAAACAGTATCATAATCATTATTGTCCAATAAAATGGGGAGATTCTAGAAATTATGATGTGTGCATTAACAGTTCAACACTTGGAATTGATGAAACGGTTAATCTATTAGAAAAATTTATAAAAACGGTATACAAGGAATAGGAGATATGGGCAAATTTGTGAATCAAGTTTGCCCATATCTTATATAGGAAAAAAAGTGTTAGAATATGAATGGAGTATAATGACAATTTCAAATAAGGAAGGTACAATATGGCAAAAGTATACAGAACCACAAGTATCCTATTATTGGGGATTTTTTTGTGTATGAGGGCAAGTACAATTGAAGGAAATCAAGAAACGGAAAAGATGCTTTCCTTCTGTGATACACTTATAAACGACAATTCATATTACCATCAATATTCTATGATGGAACAATGGTTAGATGAGGAACATCAGGCAATCCTAGAAGAAAACAAGGAAGCTTATCTAGCAGAGTATATGCTGATACAAGGAGAATTGCAAATGTATCAGGGACATATGGAGAGCGCCATTGACAAACTGAAAAATGCAACAGTACTCGCAGGCGAGGAACAAGTGGAGCTAAAAGTGAAAGCATGCACGGAGGTTATTAGAGCTTTTGTGTCAGGAAGAAAGTATGAGCTGGTTGAGGATAAGCTGAATGAATTGGAACTGCTTTACAGTAAGAATGATATTACGGATAGTATGGTTCACAATGGTGTAACAACGTGCTATGCGTTACTTGATGTTCCGAACGGCAACAAAAGTGCATTAGAATTAATGAAAATGATAAAGCAGGGTGCCGAACTGGTAGGCTACGAGGATATGCCATATATTCTTTACAATATGGGAATATTCTGGGATGAAAATAATCAGAATGTGCTGGCTATAAATTATTTTAATAAAGCAATTGAATTGGCAAATCAGAAGAATAGCAAGGAATATGATACCCGCATTTTTTTAGAAATTGCGTACTTGTATATGAAAGAGGGCAATTATCAAGCTGCATTAGAATATCTAAATAGTATTGAATTACATAAACGAGATTCGGACTACATGCAAAATCTGCAACAAAGGTATGAATTGTATTATTCTGTTTATATGGGATTGGAAGAGTATGATTTGGCACAAGAATATTTGAAGAAGGATTATGAAGTAATCAAAGAACTCAGTGAAATGTACAATTTAGAAGATTACTTTGCACAGTACAATTGTTTGTATGCAAGCTATCTTGTACAAAAGGGCAGGTTTGAAGAGGCAATATCCTATATTGATGAGGCGAATGAAATATATCAGAGTTCGAAAGCGTTTATTTATACCAATTTTGAATTGGATATAATGACACGCTATGCAGATGTGTATTTTATGATGGAAGATTACGAGAAAGCAGCAGACTGTTATCAGATGGTATATGACATGTATCTACAAAAGGGATATGAGACACCAACGGCAGAAGTGGTATGGAGAACATACAAATCATATGAAAAGACTAATAATACACGAGCGAGCGTTTATGCAGATCGGGCATTTGCACAGATTCGTCAACAACTAAAACAAGCAGAAGAACAACAGGCAATTTATCGTTTTGAAGAATACATGTATCAGAAGCGTGAAGACGAAATAAAAAACCTAACAGCACGAAATCATATAATTATTCAAATCGCATTTCTTTTATTCGCATCAGTGACTGCCGCTATTGCATTCATTATACTGGCAGTAAGAAAGAATTCGAAAATTCGTGAATTAAATGCAAAACTAGAAGAAATGAATGGGAAAGATGCACTGACGGGCTTATATAATCGTCGTACCTTAGAAAGGGAGTTACAAGAGGCGTGGATAACAAGCCCGAATCGTGCGGTGGCGATGATAGATGTAGATTTCTTTAAAATGTATAATGACACCTATGGACATCAAAAAGGTGATATGGTTCTTAAATTAGTTGCGGAATGTGTCAAGGAGCGAATAGATGAATCCTGCATTGCAGCGAGATATGGTGGCGAAGAGTTTGTGATTCTATTTATGAACCATAAAGAAGAGGATGTTGTTCGCATCCTGAATCAGATTCGTACATTGTTGCAACTCAAAGAGATACCACATAAAGCATCCTTGATTGACAAATATGTGACATTAAGTATTGGCTATACGATGGCGGGAGACAAGGATGGAGAGTGTGCCATTTGTGATGCAGACAAGGCATTGTATATTGCAAAGGAAACACGAAATACCATTCAAGCATATGTGGAATAAAAAGAAAGGCCAATTTGGTTTTTCTCAGATTGTAGACAAACACATTAATAAAAATTCCCAATGAATATTCAAGATGAAATATTCATTGGGAATCGTTTTTTTGTCCTTTTTTATCATAGCTTCTACTTTTGATAGAAGGATACTATGGAGTCAAGTTGAGCAGTCATATTTGTTAAGAGTAAGTCGATGATAGTGAGGGCGGCCATGGATTCGACCACGACAACTGCACGTGGAACGATGATAGGATCATGGCGGCCATGGATGGAAATCTCAATTTCTTCACCGGCTTTGTTGACTGTTTTTTGCGAACTAGCAATACTTGGAGTAGGCTTGAAAGCAGCTCGAAAGACGAGAGGAGCTCCATCACTGATTCCACCCAATACACCACCAGCGTGATTGGTTGCTTTGCTAATTTGTCCATCCTTTTGAATAAAAGCGTCGTTATTGGAAAGTCCTGTCATGGTAGCGACCTTAAATCCATCTCCAATTTCAAAACCTTTTACCGCGCCAATTGAAAAAATTGCTTTAGCAAGGTTGGCATCTAGTTTATCAAAAACAGGTTCCCCTAATCCTACAGGAAGACCATCGACGATACATTCGACAATTCCACCTGAGGAATTTTGCTTTTGCATACACTTTTCCAAATAGATAGAAGCTTCATTTGCTGCTGTTAAATCTGGCATATAGAGAGGATTGTTTGGAATGACATCCTTGTCAAAACGAGAGAAATCTATTTCTATAGGACCAATGGATTTGGTGTAGGTTAGAAAATGAATTCCCATCTGTTGCAAAAGTTTTATTGCGATTGCGCCTGCTGCCACGCGACCAATGGTCTCGCGCCCAGAGGAACGTCCACCGCCACGATAGTCTCGAAATCCATATTTGGAGTCAAAGCAAAAGTCAGCATGCCCAGGACGGTAGTAGGATGCAATATCGCTATAATCTTTTGAATTCTGATTGGTATTATGGACAATCAAAGAAATGGGTGTTCCAGTTGTGAGTCCATTAAATACCCCAGAGAGAATTTCTACCAGGTCATTTTCTGTACGTGGAGTTGTATATTGAGATTGGCCAGGTTTGCGGCGATTGAGATGATATTGAATATCACTGGGGGAGAGAGGAAGCCCGGCAGGGCAACCATCGATAACGACCCCGATTCCTTTTCCGTGGGATTCTCCCCAGGTTGTGACACGAAAGATATTTCCAAATGATGAGCCAGCCATAAGTTGTCCTCCTAATACGTGTAGTATACGACCGAAGAAGCATGTTATGTGTTTTATTACTTCAAAGTCGTAAAGTTACATCTATTATAAGTAACCATAAGTTGAATCGTCAAGGAATCTATGGTATATTTTATAAGAATGAAGAGCATAAGAAATGCTTATCATAGAGAAGAAACATGTAATGCTAAAGGAGTCGGTCGTCGGCTCTTTTATTGAGTAAGAAAGAGAGTATGTATGGCAAAATATGAATTGTTGAAACAGGAAGGCCGTGCAAAGCGTGGAACATTTCATACGGTTCACGGCGATATACAGACACCTGTATTTATGAATGTTGGTACGGTTGCAGCGATAAAAGGCGCTGTTTCTACCCAGGATTTAAAAGATATTAAGTGTCAGGTAGAGCTTTCCAACACCTATCACCTTCATGTTAGAACCGGTGATAAGTTAATTAAAGAAGTGGGAGGTCTGCATAAGTTTATGGTATGGGATCGTCCAATCTTAACAGATTCTGGCGGATTTCAGGTATTCTCTCTTGCTGGTCTGCGCAAGATTAAGGAAGAGGGCGTATACTTCAATTCTCACATTGACGGGGCGAAAATTTTCATGGGACCAGAGGAGAGTATGCAGATTCAATCAAATCTAGGTTCTACAATTGCCATGGCATTTGATGAGTGTCCATCGAGTGTTGCAGATAGAAAATATGTAACAGACTCCGTGAATCGTACGACTCGTTGGCTGGAGCGATGCAAAAAAGAGATGGCTAGATTGAATAGCTTAGAGGATACGGTTAATAAAGAGCAGCTTTTGTTTGGAATTAATCAAGGAGCAATCTACGATGATATTCGAATTGATCATGCAAAGCGCATCTCGGAGATGGACTTAGATGGATATGCAGTAGGTGGTTTGGCAGTTGGAGAGACACATGAAGAGATGTATCATGTATTAGAAGAGACAGTACCATATTTGCCAAAGGATAAACCAACGTATTTGATGGGAGTAGGAACGCCAGCGAACATTTTAGAGGGCGTGGAACGTGGTATTGACTTCTTTGATTGTGTATATCCAAGTCGAAATGGTAGACATGGACATGTATATACCAACCAGGGAAAGATTAACTTATTTAATCAAAAATATGAAAAGGATATGCGACCAATTGAGGAGGGCTGTGGTTGTCCTGCATGTAGAACCTACAGCCGTGCCTATATTCGTCATTTATTAAAAGCAAAAGAGATGTTGGGAATGCGTTTGTGCGTTCTTCATAACTTGTATTTCTATAATACAATGATGGAAGAGATTCGTGATGCACTAGATGCTGGCAGGTTCCATGCATATAAAGAGGAAAAGCTTTATGGAATGGGACAGATAAACCGTGAAAAAGAAGGAAAGTAGCCTTTTGCCTTTATTAGATAGGAAAAAAGGGTAAAGCGCGTAAAAAAGCTTGCTGAAAGAATATTACTTGTGTAAAATAGGTATAGTAATTTATTAGAGGAGGAAGAATTGATGTTATCAATTTTAGCAAACGGTGGAACTACTGGTGGAGTAATAGGAATGGTTATATGGATGGTAGTTCTTTTTGTATTTATGTACTTCTTGATGATTCGTCCACAGAAAAAAGAGACACAGAAGAAGGATTTAATGCTCAAGGAGCTTGCAGTAGGAGATACCATTCTTACAACAAGCGGATTCTATGGAACATTAATTGACATTTCAGATGATACTGTTATCGTTGAGTTTGGAAGCAATAAGAACTGTCGTATCCCAATGCAGAAGTCAGCAATTTCTGCAGTTGAGAAGCCAGAAGAAGCTTAATCACTTATACAGAAACAAATTTTATAAGCAACAAAGTACATGAATAATGCCATACATCAGTATGGCATTATTTTTTTGCATCTTCCTCCGAGGTCTCGCACACTAGAGGGAACACCACTCTCAGGATTATACAATTTCAAGTTCCTAAACATTTGTCATCTGGCATAAAAAGCATTGCCAGTTCGACTACGCCTGGACTTGTGGCGATTGCTGTGCGCCAAACAGTTGGACGTAAAACGAACCGTATCAGCGCTTAACAGATACTCGAAGATTATGCAAGGCGGCGAAGAACTGTTTGAGTCCGATTCGGTATCTCTTGCAGTTAGGCATAAGACGAATCGGACGAGTTTTCGCAGCCGCCTTATATAAACATTCTGAGAGCATCTGTTTAGCGATGGTAGGTGCAGCGTCCCGTCCAACATTGGTGTACAGCAATCGCCACAAGTCCAGACGGAGTCGGACAGCCAAATTATACCAGATGATAAATGAAGGAACTAAGAAATGTGTGATATTCAAGTGGTGTTCCCTCTAGTGCGCGAGACCGCGGAGGAAGAGGTGAACTATAGCGCAGTGGAATATTATGTATGCATCGTATGAATTTGTGTTATGTAATGTATGAAAAAGTATAATACATTTGTTGGTTGAAATGGTTTTCGCTTTGGATTATAGTAATACTAATATTATGTAGGAGAATAGAATTAGGAATTATTAGAAATTTAGATTATGAAGGAGACGAAAATATGAAGTTTAACGTAGGTGTAATTTCTGGAGATGGAATTGGCCCTGAAATCGTAGCAGAGGCGCAAAAGGTATTGGATAAAGTAGGAGCTGTATATGGGCATACGTTTGCGTATACGCCAATCTTGATGGGCGGTTGTTCCATTGATGCAACAGGTGTACCTCTTACCGATGAAGCAATTGCACAGGCGAAGGCAAGTGATGCGGTATTGATGGGATCGATTGGAGGAAATACCTCGACATCACCGTGGTACCAGTTGGCTCCAAATTTAAGACCGGAGGCTGGGCTACTTAAGTTGCGAAAATCGTTAAATTTGTTTGCTAATTTAAGACCGGCTTATTTGTATGAAGAGCTAAAAAGTGCCTGTCCGCTTCGAGAGGATATTATTGGCGATGGCTTTGACATGATGATTATGCGAGAATTGACAGGAGGTCTTTATTTCGGAGAGCGTAAGACAGAAGCAGTAGACGGTGTCGTGACAGCTATTGATGAGCTAAAATATACGGAGGAGGAGATTCGCAGAATTGCTATTCGTGGTTTCGATATTGCGCGAAAGAGAAGAAAGAAGGTAACCTCGGTAGACAAGGCCAATGTGTTAGACTCCTCTCGATTATGGAGAAAAATTGTGGAAGAGGTTGCAAAGGATTATCCAGATGTTTCTTATGAGCATATGTTAGTAGATAATTGTGCGATGCAGCTGGTTAAGGATCCAAAACAGTTTGATGTGATTTTGACAGAGAATATGTTTGGAGATATTTTGTCCGATGAGGCAAGTATGGTGACGGGTTCGATTGGAATGCTGTCTTCTGCAAGTCTGAATGATACAAAATTTGGTCTATATGAACCAAGCGGTGGCTCCGCACCTGATATTGCAGGAAAAGGAATTGCAAATCCAATTGCCACTATCTTAAGTGTAGCTATGATGCTTCGCTATTCCTTTGATTTGGATCAGGAAGCGGATGCAATCGAAAAGGCGGTTAAGCAGGTATTAAAAGATGGATATCGTACCATCGATATCATGCCACAGGAAAAGGCGGAGGCTGTTACGCAGGTTGGAACAGTAAAAATGGGTGACCTGATTTGCGAACGCCTTTTCTAATACTAAAAGATTACTTTTAATTCTTTAAAGTTGTAGTATGATAGAGTAAGAGTGATTGGCAAGTATACAATCACGGATTAACGGAGGAATTATATATGAAGAGTGATAATTGTAGAACAGGAATGCAGCAAGCTCCACATAGAAGCTTGTTTCATGCACTGGGATTTACAGACGAAGAAATGAAGAAGCCTATGGTTGGTATCGTAAGCTCATACAATGAGATTGTACCAGGCCATATGAATTTAGATAAAATTGTGAATGCAGTTAAACTTGGCGTTGCAGAAGCCGGTGGTGTTCCAGTTGTATTCCCGGCAATTGCAGTATGTGATGGCATTGCAATGGGACATATTGGAATGAAGTATTCTTTGGTAACAAGAGATTTGATTGCGGATTCTACGGAATGTATGGCACAAGCACATCAGTTTGACGCTTTGGTTATGGTACCAAACTGTGATAAGAATGTACCAGGTCTTTTGATGGCGGCTGCACGTATTAATGTGCCAACGGTATTTGTGTCAGGCGGACCTATGCTTGCAGGACATGTAAAGGGACAGAAGCGTTCGCTTTCTTCTATGTTCGAGGCAGTGGGATCCTATGCAGCTGGAACAATGACAGAGGAAGAGGTTAAGGAATTCGAGGAAAATGTTTGTCCTACTTGTGGTTCTTGCTCTGGAATGTATACAGCAAATTCTATGAACTGTTTGACAGAGGCTCTCGGAATGGGATTAGGCGGAAACGGCACAATTCCAGCTGTTTATTCGGAGCGAATTAAACTGGCGAAGCATGCGGGTATGGCTGTTATGGATATGTACCGTAAGAACATTCGTCCAAGAGATATTATGACAAAGGAAGCAATTATTAATGCGCTTACAGTAGATATGGCATTAGGCTGTTCTACGAACTCTATGCTTCATTTGCCTGCAATCGCGCATGAGGTTGGATTTGATTTTGATATTGAATATGCGAACCCAATTAGTGAGAAGACACCGAATCTATGTCATCTTGCTCCAGCTGGTCCAACATATATGGAGGACTTAAACGAGGCGGGAGGTGTCTATGCAGTAATGAAGGAACTTGCAGATATTGGCCTTTTACATACGGAGTGCATTACCGTAACCGGTAAGACGGTTGGCGAGAATATTGCAAATGCAGTAAATAAGAATCCGGAAGTGATTCGTCCAACGGAGAATCCATATACAAAGACAGGTGGATTAGCTGTATTAAAGGGAAACCTTGCTCCAGATGGTTCGGTAGTAAAACGTTCTGCTGTTGTTGAGGAGATGCTTGTTCATGAAGGTCCAGCTCGTGTATTTGAATGTGAGGAAGACGCGATTGACGCAATTAAAGGTGGTAAGATTGTTGCTGGTGATGTTGTAGTAATTCGTTATGAGGGACCAAAGGGTGGACCTGGTATGCGAGAAATGTTAAATCCTACATCTGCAATTGCAGGAATGGGATTAGGTTCTTCTGTAGCATTAATTACAGATGGTCGTTTTTCTGGGGCATCGAGAGGTGCTTCTATTGGTCATGTTTCACCAGAGGCAGCAGTTGGTGGACCAATTGCATTGGTAGAGGAAGGGGATATCATTCAAATTGATATTCCAAATATGTCTTTGAATATTGCGGTATCTGATGAAGAGATGGCGAAGCGAAAAGAAGCGTGGAAACCACGTGAGCCAAAGGTGACAACAGGATATCTGAAACGTTATGCATCCCTGGTTACATCTGGTAACAGAGGTGCAATCTTAGAGATTCAATAGATGGAAGACAAAGGGGATATGGAATGCAATTAACAGGTTCACAAATTATTATAGAATGTTTGAAGGAACAGAATGTCGATACGGTTTTTGGGTACCCAGGAGGGGCGATTCTGAATGTATACGATGAGCTTTACCTTCATAAGGATGAGATACATCATGTATTGACAAGTCATGAGCAGGGGGCAAGTCATGCAGCTGATGGCTATGCAAGAAGTACAGGAAAAGTTGGCGTTTGTATGGCAACTTCTGGCCCAGGGGCAACGAATCTGGTGACGGGAATTGCGACTGCATACATGGATTCAATTCCGCTGGTTGCCATAACCTGTAATGTTACAGTTCCGCTACTGGGTAAGGACAGCTTTCAAGAAATTGACATTGCGGGAGTGACAACACCAATTACAAAATACAACTTTATCGTAAAGGATATTACGAAATTAGCAGATACCATTCGCCGCGCCTTTCAGATTGCGCGTACAGGCCGACCTGGTCCGGTTCTTGTGGATATACCAAAGGATGTGACTGCACAGAAAACAGAATACGTTAAAGCGACGGAAGAAGAGCTTCGTGCAGCAGGTGGATACAAAGCGCAGGTACATAAGCCACAGCATGATTGTATTGATGAGGAACAGCTAGAGCGTGCCCTTCATATGATTTTGAAGTCAAAGAAACCATACATTTTTGTTGGTGGCGGTGCAATAAGTGCAGAGGCATCGGAAGAGTTGGCTACTTTTGTAGAGAAGATGCATGCGCCTGTTTGCGATACCCTTATGGGAAAAGGCGCCTACGATGGAACGAAGGATAACTACACAGGAATGCTAGGAATGCATGGAACGAAAACGTCAAATCTTGGAGTAAGTGAATGTGATTTATTAATTACCATAGGATGTAGATTTTCGGATCGTGTATTTGGTAATCCTAAGAAATTTGCGCATCAGGCAAAAATTCTTCAGTTTGACATTGATCCAGCAGAGATTAATAAGAATATTACAGTGGATGCTTGTGTGATTGGGGATGTAAAAGAAATTCTGACACAGTTAAATGCAAGATTGGAGCAGCAGAAGCATACTCTTTGGATGGAGCATATTGCAGACTATCAGAAAGAATACGCTCTTTCCTATAACAAAGAGGGCTTGAGTGGACCATTTATTATCGAGAAAATTTATGAGATGACGCATGGGGATGCGGTTATGGTCACGGAAGTTGGACAGCATCAGATGTGGGCTGCGCAATATTATCGTTATGCAAAGCCAAGAACGCTTCTTACTTCAGGCGGTGCTGGAACTATGGGATATGGCTTAGGTGCGGCCATCGGTGCACAGATTGCAAATCCAGATAAGCAGGTGGTAAACATTGCGGGGGATGGTTGCTTCCGCATGAATATGAATGAGATTGCGACTGCAACAAGAAATGAGCTTCCATTGATTGAGGTAATTGTAAATAATCATGTGCTTGGAATGGTTCGTCAGTGGCAAAACTTATTCTACAAGCAGCATTATTCTGCGACTGTTTTGGATGATGGCGTTGACTATGTGAAATTGGCAGAAGCGATGGGGGCGAAAGCTAAGCGTGTTACTACACAGGAAGAGTTTGCGGAAGCTTTTGCAGAAGCGCTTGCATCAAAGACCACATATGTATTGGATTGTATAATTGATTCGGATGACAAGGTTTGGCCAATGGTAGCACCTGGTGAAGCCATTAGTGAAGCTTTCGATGAAGAAGATTTGCGTACAAGAAAATAAGACTTATAAAATATCATAATTCTAAATAAGATTTATAATATATAGAAAATAAGATTTATATATGATAGCAAGATAAGTTTTAAAAAGGCAAGATAAGTTTAAAAAGCAAAGAAGGATAAGTTAAAAAAATATTCGCTTGTAATCAATAATGTAATGTGGTAGAGTGTTAAACAATTAATCAGGGTTTCATCGTAGGATGGAACCCCGTTTATTAGGAATGATATGATATAGGAGGACTTTTAAGAAATGGGTAGAGTGTATAATTTCTCAGCAGGTCCAGCGGTACTGCCGGAGGAAGTATTA
>JAZUHO010000187.1:0-6570 GCA_045641745.1 Agathobacter sp.
AGTCCAAAGCATTCACCCTTTTCAACCTGTATATTTAATCCGTCTATTACCTTTCTTCGGTTGAAGCTTTTTTCCAAGTTCTTTACTTCAATCATTTTTTCCTTCATGTTTTTCTCCTCACTTTCCTTGTTCACTTAAGAAAATACACCCTCCTCTATAGGGGAGAGTCAAGAAAAAAATTATGTAAATATAAAAAGAGCCTAATTGAATATTTTATAAAACTTCAACTAAGCTCTTTTTATATTTTGCGTCTTTTTCACATTAAAAGGCTTTCTTCTCGCCAGTAAGCACTCCTGATTGGACTGCGTTATTATTCAAAAAGCTGACCTGGAAGCTTCAATTTTTCCTTAGCTAGAAACTCTTTATCAAACTCCTCTGCTTCATTCTCATCTACAAAATATCCAGAAGGCGTAGCATATTCTCCGCTTACATTATCTAGATATCCCGGCACCAATTCTTTGCACAAAAAGAAAGAAGCATCTTCTCCCTCTGGCATACCATGATATCTGATGCCAAATTCACTTGCAGGCCGGAATCCACTTTTACCATAAAAATCGATATTTCCTTCAAAGCAAACTGCTTTAAATCCATATTCCATCGCCTTTTCCAATGTATAATCCAAAAGGATTTTTCCATAGCCCTTTCTCCTAAACTCAGGTGCAATACAAATTGGACCCATCGTACAAATATCAACCGTTGTACCATCATCCGAACCAATAGCAGCTTTCATGAACATATTCTGCCCAATTAATTCCCCGTCCTTTTCCATTACAAAGTTCAATTCTGGAACAAATGCAGAATCTGATCTGAGCTGGTTTAAGACATAATGTTCCAAGCACCCTGGTCTATACACATTCCAAAAGCTTTCTCTTACAAGATTTTCCACTGCTCTTTGTTCTTCCTTTTTTTCCAATCGAATTATAATATTTTCCATTATTTTTTCCTCCTGTTAATCTTTACAATTAAAAAACGCAGTAATTCATTGCTTTACATCAATGAACACTGCGTTAGTCGTCTGGTTCCGTATTTATTATTTCTATTTTTTGATTTACTGCATTAATAATAACCGACCTCTTGCATTTTGGGCAAAAAAGCGGATAGTTTTTTAATTCTGTTGCAGGAAGCAGCTTCGTTCTAGTTTTCCCATTGCAGAATGGGCACATAACCCATTCTAGCCTGTGCGCATCTAAGTTATCCATTTATCCATCTCTCCTCAAAATCCTTTGTCGCTTTTTTTAATTGTTCTTTTAAAATGTCAGCATTCGAACCGCCATCATACAATTGAATTGCAAGAGACAACGGAGCAAAAAGCAATAACGCAAGAGTCTCCGTCCCCATAGCAATTGCTGCTTGATTAAGCTTTCCTTCCCGTTCTAATTCCCGAAAAATATCCGTGGTGTATTGGACTGGTCCAGCGCATATAACATCCTGGTATAATTTTGTCCGTTCTGCATTTTTGAACTGTTCCACGGTAATCATTCTTCGAAAATCGCACGCAAACTCATTTTCTGTCCAAAAAACAAACTGATTGTTTACAAAAGTACAAAGATTATCAATGTCTACATTTTGATAGCTGTCTGGATCATCGGCATATTGGTTTTTCGGCACTGAATCTTCGTTTGCACGTTCCTCATCCAACGCCATCATTTGATTCCAAATTGCATCAAAAATTGCCTGTTTACTCTCAAAATGTCTATATAGCGCTCCTTTGGTAATACCTAACTGTTCTGCAATCATACTTGTCGAGACCGCATCAAAACCTCTTTGCGCAAATAACTTTAGGGAAGCTCGAACAATGGCTTCTTTTGTCGTTTTCATAAATCACCTCCAAAATGTAACCGACCGTTTACCTCATTGTAAACGGTCGGTTACATTTTTGTCAAGCAGTTTTCTGCCTTCAATATTTTTATTTCACAAATTAATCTTCTTGACGCTTCTCTGTGTCATAGTTGATTGTGATTATCTTAAGATTACCTGAGGCATCCTGTCCAAGCCACATGGCTCCATCTGAAATGCAGATTCCCTGCCAGTTAGCCCACATTTCTTCAGCCTTTAACCCTTTAACCTTTTCAACATATTCTTTTGAAAAAATAGAATTCCAATCATCTGCAACAAACTTTTCCTTATTTTCATAGGTTTTTCCGTTTATAACAATTGGATACATAATGTTCTCAGAAAGAGCATTCCAGTTTCTGCCATCAAATATCTTTGCAATTTCTCTTGCGTAATTTTCTACCTCCGTAGCGGAACGATCCGTACAAACCGAGTAATCATTTCCCGTTTGTTTTACCATCTCAGTCTCTGTTTCAGCAGTTTCTGCTGGTTTTGTCTTCTCATCCTCAACTCTTGCAGATTCTGTTGATTTCTCCTGTTTCGTAGCTTCCTCACTTGGTCGCCCTACCATTTCTGTATTTGCTGGTGAAACATCGTCCTTTGGCTTAACAGTGCAACTACAAACAAGACCTGCAACCGACATAAGGACAACTATCACACCAAAAGTTGACCATACCTTTTGTTTGTTTGCTATAAATTTAATTCTATCCTTCATACTGTTTTTACTCCCTTCCATCGTTGATGCAACAAGATAAAAAGTATCTTTTTTCACGGGCATAAGACTTATCAGTGTCTTGCCATAGCTAATTCTTTCCTCGTCTCCTAGCAAATCTAAAACAGCTTCATCACAGGCAAGCTCACAATCGGTTTTTGATGTCCTTACTGCAAGCCAGACAAGCGGATTCCACCAATAGATTACCAGGCAAATGCATCTTACCACCGACCAAATACTATCCCAGTGCTTATAGTGGCAATACTCGTGCGCAAGAATGTGCTTTCTTTTCGTCGGATTGTTAAGTAATTCCTCCCTTGCATATATTTTTCCATTATAAAGGCAAGGGGATGCCAACTCGTCCACTACATATACCTTTAGTGGAACATCCTTCTGCCTATATTTTCTTCTATTTGCGATAAGCGTTTTCTTTAGCATATGGTTTTGTGCAATAAACTTTACAGCGAAGAATAATGCCCCACTAGCCCAGATTACGAAAAGTAGTATCTTAAGGCTTTTCTCCCACTTCAAGGATAAGCCCTCCGACTGCGCCATGTCCTTATTCTCTGATTTGACCAGTTCAAGTTTCTCCGACTGTCCTACCAGAATCTTGCTCTCCTCATCAACAGCGACTTTCTCATCTATGTTAGGATTCGCCAAGCTTTTCTTTCCATCTTCCCCATTCCTTATGATTCCCATATCTTGAAGCTTGCTTTCCCAAAGCATTCCATCACTTGCAGCGAATTCTATCTCATCGGCCGACAAAATGGCCATGGGACTTGTCACCCATGGTACTGGGAAAAGTAAAAGCTTTAATGCTACAATTAACCATAAACCATACTGAATCCTTTTTTTAATATGGCCTTGGCTAACCCTTCTAATCAATAAAATAGCTATAATTAGCAGACACGATGATAGTATTCCCTTAATCATAATTCTTTACCCTTTTCTAAAATGTCGTATAATTCCTGAATCTCTTCTTTTGAAATGGCATTCTGCTCAACCATAGTATTCAGCATAAGCCCCATCTTTCCCTTAAAAACTTTTGTAAGAAAATGTTCCGTTTCCTTTACCATAACCGCCTGCCGGTTAAGGTCTGCATAGTACTGCTTGGCTCTATCCCCCTCCTCATAATGAAGTGCGCCTTTTTCCTCCATTCTTTTCAGATAGGTCATTACCGTGTGCTTTGACCAGCCTGTATCATCAGCAAGTTCCTTGGTTATATCCATCATTGTACGTGGTTCTTTCTCCCAAAGAAGTTCCATTATTTTCCATTCCGCATCTGATAAATTTGTCTTCATCTTATCCTCCCTATCAGGTTGACAACTGTATACCTTGATTCAAGAATATGCTATTGGTTGACATTTGTCAACCTTTTTTACAAACTCCTAACTATCTAATATAATTTTTATCCAATTATGCAAAAAAATTGCAGATAACCTCAACGATTATCTGCAATCTTATCTCTATTATTCTTATTTCTTCAACCAAGCAGTTTCTTTTGATGTTTTCTTAACAAAAGGTCTCTTGATTGCCTGTTTTGCACCATTTGGAAGAATGTATTTAAGCTTATCTTCCGCTTTTCTCATAGTAGATGCATCAGGGTTATCTCTTGTTAACTTAATGGCATCAAACTCACATCTTGTAGTACACAAACCACATCCCACGCACTTGTTAGGATCTACAATAGAAGCTCCACAACCAAGACAACGAGCTGTCTCTGCTTTCACCTGTTCCTCTGTGAATGGAAGTTTTGTATCACGGAATGAAAGTTCTCCGTTATTAACATCTTTGTATTTAGCAGTCTGACGACCAGTATTGTCATAGTTCTCTACCAAGATGTCATCCTTATCCAACTCGATGAAGTAGTTTGGATCACGACCAATTGTAAGTGATGAATGAGGCTGTACAAATCTGTGAATAGAAACAGCACCTTCCTTACCACATGCAATTGCATCGATAGCAAATCTTGGTCCGTAGAACATATCTCCACCAACAAAGATATCTTTTACTGTTGTCTGGAATGTAACCTTATCAGCTACTGGTGCTGGTCCTCTAAACTCAACAGCTTCGCCTTCAAGTAAGTTGCCCCACTCTGTGCACTGTCCTACAGAAAGAATTACATTGGAACATGCAATTGTCATTGTATCGTTTTCATCGTACTTAGGAGCAAATCTGCCTTCTGCATTCTTAACCTGTGTACATTTCTTGAATACGATTCCTGTAACTTTTCCGTTCTCGGTGAGAATTTCTTTTGGACCCCATCCTCCCTGGATTTCGATTCCTTCTGATTCAGCAAGTTCGATTTCCTCTGGAAGTGCTGGCATGATATCACGTGTTTCAAGTGCAACCTGTGTAACCTTTGATGAACCACAACGTACAGCAGTACGAGATACGTCGATAGCAACGTTACCTCCACCGATTACTACAGTGTCTCCTGAAAGTTTGTAAGATTCATCATCAATAACTACATGTAATAAATCTACACCCTTCATTACGCCTTCAGCATCTTCTCCTGGAACATTAATTCCACGACCGCCTTGACATCCAATTGCAATGTAGAATGCCTTGTAGCCTTCTTCACGTAACTGTTTAATTGTAATATCTTTTCCAACCTCTACGCCAAGACGAATATCAACGCCCATCTTACGAAGAACATCTACTTCAGCCTCAACCACATCTTTTTCTAAAACAAAGGATGGAATACCATATGTAACCATTCCACCTGGCTTCTTATTCTTTTCAAATAATGTTGGCTTGTAGCCTTTCTCTGCTAAGTAATATGCACAAGAAATACCTGCTGGACCTGCTCCGATGATAGCAATCTTCTCATCAAATCCACCATCAACCTTTGGAATTACCTTTGGTGCAACATATGGATTAGCACTCTTCATATCCTGCATAGCGATAAATTTCTTAACTTCGTCAATTGCAAGTGCCTCATCGATTGTTCCACGTGTACATGCATCCTCACAACGTCTATTACATACATGACCACAAACAGCTGGAAGTGGATTATACTTCTTAATTAATGCTAAAGCTTCCTGGTAACGTCCCTGTGCAGCCATCTTTAAATAACCCTGAACTGGGATATGAGCTGGACAAGCAGTCTTACATGGAGCTGTACCAGTCTTATGTGTATTGATTCGGTTGATGTCACGATAATCCTCAGTCCACATCTCCTCTGACCATTTCTGCTCTGTTGGGAGTGGCATTTTTGGATATACAACCTCAGAACCGTCTTTCTTGCAAAGCTTCTGTCCAAGTGTAGCTGCTCCTGCAGGACATACCTCTACACATCGTCCACAAGCAACACAGTTCTCTTTGTCAACATGTGCAACGTATGCAGAACGAGACATATTTGGTGTATTGAATAACTGTGATGTACGAAGTGCATAACATACATTTACATTACAGTTACAAATTGCAAAGATTTTCTCTTCGCCATCGATATTCGTAATCTGATGTACGAAACCGTTATCTTCTGCTTTCTGGAAAATCTCAAGAGCTTCTTCTCTTGTGATGTAACGTCCGCCTTTATTAGTCTCAACAACCCATTCAGCCATATCGCCTACTGCAATACACCATCCTTCTGGGTCATCAGCACATCCCTGTTCAAAGGTAGTACGTGAACGTCTACATGAACATGGGCTAGCTGCATATTTTCCATCATATTTATCTAACCAATGAGAAATATGCTCAAGGCTTACAGAATTATTCTCCATACTGATTGCCTTCTCAACTGGAATAACATGCATACCTACACCAGCACCACCCATTGGAACCATATGTGTAAGTCCCTCAAGAGGAATACGGCTCATTCTTTCAAAGAATGCACCAACCTCTGGATGTTTTGCAATAACGTCTGGATTCATATTACCAAACTCAGCAGAACCTGGTACATACATTGGAAGAACATATTGCTTTTCGCCCTTGGCATTTTCATAATTATACTCAATGATGCCATTGTACGTCATTTCATGCAAATGCTTCTGCAGCTTTTCAGGTGAATATTCCGGACAAAG
>JAZUHO010000188.1:0-57668 GCA_045641745.1 Agathobacter sp.
TATGCAAGACAAAGATTATATAAAGAACTTAAAAAGGGGATTCAGATGTCTGGAGTAAAAGATATTCGTTTACATGATTTGAGACATAGCCATGTCTCGCTTTTAATTCATATGGGTTACAGTGCTTTTGAAATAGCCAAAAGGGTAGGACATAAAAGTGAGCGGATTACATATTACTATGCGCATATGTTTCCGGGGGTACATGAGAATATGGCAGAGAAGTTGGATGAGGAGAGAAGAGTTTAATTCGATTTTAACTCGGATTTAACTCGACAAAAAATAGCAATCGAGTTATAATCGAGTTAAATGAAAGTTAAGGAGAATAATCTATGAGAACAATTCCAGAAAAAGAAGATCTTATAGTTGAATTTAAAAGCGATATAAAGAAATATTCCGATTCCGATTTGGTAGATGAAATAGTTGGAATGGTTAATACCAAAGGTGGAACATTGTATTTAGGTGTGGAAGATGATGGGACAATTACTGGTGTTAATCCGAAACATAAGGATGCAATAGGTGTTACTGCACTAATTGCAAATAGCACAGTTCCTTCTGTTTCTGTGAGAGCAGAAATAATTAACGAAGAAGAGAAGGATGTACTTAAAATAGAAATACCAATTAGCAGAACTGTTGTATCAACTTCCTCTGGTAAAATGTTGAGGCGAAGATTAAAGGCGGATGGGTCACCGGAAGTAATACCAATGTATTCTTATGAGGTTGTAACTCGATTGTCCGAGTTAGCGCTGTTAGATTTTTCGGCGGGACCACTGGCAGGAGCTACAATTAGTGATCTTGATCCAAATCAAAGAGTTCGATTGAGAAGTATTATTCAAAATAGACCAGGAGGAGAAAAGAACCTTTTGGGACTATCTGATGATGAACTGGATAAAGCACTTCGATTAACGACTGAGGTAGATGGAAACGTATATCCTACAGTAACGGGTATGCTTTTAATTGGTAAGGAGAATAGCATTGAAAAATTAATGCCTACAGCAAGAGCTGTATTCCAAGTATTAGAAGGAACAAAAGTAAGAGTTAATTTGGAAACAAGTGGACCATTATTAGAAGTATTTGAAAAATTCGAGACGTATGTGGAGGCTTGGAATCCAGAACGCGAAATTGAATATGGTCTGTTTAGAACAGCAATTCCTGAATTTGATAAGGCTGCTTTTAGAGAAGGTTTAATCAATGCATTTTGCCATAGAGATTATACAATGTTGGGGACTGTTAGAGTATTAATTGATGATGAAGGAATGACAATTAGTAGTCCTGGTGGATTTATTGATGGTGTAACAGTAGACAATTTATTGACAGTGGAACCGCATGGAAAAAATCCAGCATTAGCTGATGCATTAAAGAGAATAGGTTTAGCTGAGAAGACGGGGCGAGGAATTGATAGAATATATGAAGGTTCTATTATCTATGGAAGACCATGGCCTGATTTTTCAGAAACAACAAGTAGTAATGTAAAACTCTTCATTCAGAGAGCAAAGGCGGATGATAAGTTTACAAAGCTAATAGCTGATGAACAGAATAGATTGGGTAAACCACTATCTATTTATGCGTTGATGATTCTTTCTCTTTTGAAAAATGAACGTAGATTAGATTTATCAAGAGTTGTGAGTATGACTCACTTAAGTGAAGGAAAAATTCGTAGTTCAATTGAAAATCTGATAGAAGATGGATTAGTCGAAGGTAGTGGAAATGGAAAGTCGCGCACATACATGCTATCTGGAAAAGTATACAAGGAAAGTAATAAGAGCATTCAGTATGTAAGACAGACAGGAATAGAAAAGATTGCATATCCTGAAATGATTATGAAACTTGCTAGAACGCAGGATGGAATTATCACAAAGCAAGATGTTGCAGACCTTCTCATGATTACACCAGACCAAGCTTATAGTGAGATTAAGAAGCTGGTGGCAGATGGGAAGTTGTATAAGTACTGTGGTGGAAAGTATACAAAGTATAAAGTTAAGAACGAACAATAAAGATAATAACTGTTGGTGCTAATTTGGTACTAAAAGATTTTCTAACCTAAAAAACTGCGTAAAATGCAGATTATATTCTATATTTAAATGTATAGAATACTTGTGTGCGTTTAGAATCAATAAGGAATATCAGCATCATGGACTTGGAACAATGCTAATACAAGCGGTAATGGAAAAGCTTAAAGAGCAGGGAATTAAAGAGGTTACTATCGGAGTAGATGAAACAGAAGAAGATAATATACGTCTTTATAGACGATTGGGATTTAATCAAAAAGTAAAAGGTTATTTTTAGGATTCTTGCAATATAAATGAAAATATGGAACCCGTAAAGTGCAATATTTTCTGGTTGCTAAAAAAGAACTATAAATAGAAACCACGCATTGCGCATGCCGTGACAAAATGATATAATAGGTTTTAAAACGCAATGCGAGGTGAGTGGTATGGATTCAGCAATAAAAATTAAAGAATTACGTGATAGTGTAGGGATGACGCGTAAGGAATTTTCTGAACATACAGGAATACCCATAAGGACGTTAGAAGATTGGGAAGCTGCACGGCGTACTCCTCCTGAATATATTCCGAGATTGATAGCATATCAGTTAAAGTATGAGGAATTAATGAAAGAGAAGGAGGAGAAATAATATGCCCGAAAATCTAGGTGAAATTATTATCTATTAGACAGAAGATGGTCTGACTAATATAAATGTCAAAATGGAGGATGAAACTGTTTGGTTGACACAAAAACAATTGGTAGAACTGTATCAATCGAGTAAAGCCAATGTGAGTGAGCATATTAAACATATATTTGAAGAGGGAGAACTGGACGAGGAATCAGTCGTTCGGAAATTCCGAACAACTGCAAGTGATGGGAAAAATTATAATATGACCTATTATAATTTGGACATGATAATTTCTCTTGGTTATAGAATCAAATCAAGTATTGCCACTAGATTTCGTCGATGGGCCACAGAACGTCTAAAAGAATATATGATCAAAGGTTTCACCATGGATGATGAACGCCTCAAAGGAAATGGTGGAGGCAATTACTGGAAAGAACTCTTAGATCGAATTAGAGATATTCGCTCTTCTGAAAAGGTTTTGTATCGTCAGGTTCTTGATTTGTATGCAACCAGTGTTGACTATGATCCAAAGAGTGCGGACTCTATCCAATTCTTTAAGATTGCTCAGAATAAATTATATTTTGCAGCTCATGGTCATACAACTGCTGAGGTAATATTTGAAAGAGCAGACGCAGAGAAACCATTCATGGGATTAACTTCATTTTCGGGTGAAATCCCTGCATTAAGGGATATTAGTGTTGCAAAGAATTACCTTAAGGAAGATGAATTAAAGATTCTTAATAATCTTGTGTCGGGTTATTTCGATCTTGCAGAGATTAATGCCATTAAGCATAAACCAATGTATATGAGCGATTATGTGACACAGTTGGATGCGGTGCTTACTTCTGGTGGGCGAAAACTTCTTGGTAATTCAGGAAGAATTAGCCATGAAGAGGCTATGAAAAAGGCAAAGACTGAATATAGTAAATATCAGGAAATCACATTATCACCGGTTGAAGAAGCTTATATGGCAACTATAAAGGAAGTTAATATCACTGCTAAAAAAGAGGCAAGAAAAAAATAAGAGTAAAAAAAGTATCGAGCTTGTTTGACCGTGATACCTTTTTGACACTATTTTAGGTATCAAAAGGGTATCATTTCAGGTGGTTTGCAGATTGTTGGAATATGCTGGAGCAGCCTCTATTGTTTTTGAAGGATGAAAAGATTCAAACCCTTTCGATGCTAATCGCGAATTCATTAAGATATGAAGGTGAAATTCTATTCCCTGCGGCTGTTGTTTTTGCTATTCCTGTGCTGTTAGGATTTTTTTAATTTAACAAACATTTGGAGGAAGGCCTAGAATGGTGAGGAGCGAACATATATACGCGCAGCAAGTCTTGTTATAGGAGAAGAATATGATGGCTATTATGTGGTGCTTTCAGGACTAGCGGGAAAGGATTGGATTGTTTGTTATTCTGATAGTGCTTTAGAGGAAGGACAAGAGGTAAATATAGTTGAAAAATCGAAATGTTTACAGTAACTAGAAGGCGTGGAAAAGCTTTTTTATAGGTAAAAAATTGTTTATAATAGGGCTAACAGAACGGCTTCAATGAGTTAAGATAGAGACAGAAGGTATTAGAATATAGTAGCTGGGGGGTAGTATGGCCAAGAAAAAGAATGGAATTGAAAATGATGAAATTGCAAATTTCATTAATAATGTTACGACGAGCTTTGAAGGACAACGTAATACCCTTAATTTTGTGAAAAAGCTTGGCAATGTAGATGCGGGGGAATTGATTTTGCATGCGGCTGAGAAGGAAGTATATTTTGTCATTGAGCGTATGAAAGCACTTCATAAGATGGAGAAGGAAGAGGCTCCGCTTTCAGAGGCAACGATTTCTGGAGTAAACCAGTTTATGAGCTTTCTTTATGAGGAAGTGAAAAGCGATTTGGATGGCTTGGATTACGATTTGGATGAGTTAATTGCGAATTTGGAATTAACTTATCATCAGTGTGCGTAAAGATTGTTTCTGGCAATTTCTTGAATGTTTGCACAGTCTGTTCGGAAGGGAAAGTTATCTGCAACAAGAGGAGAGCTTTCTCTAAGAGATGTCTCTTCGAGTATTGTATTTGAAGTAAGCATAATAAAAATAGTGCTTTTGCCCTATAAAATTTGCGTAAATATATTTACAACATATAGGTTTTTGTGATATGGTTTCTTTAATATTCACTGTTTTCATCTTAAGACTAATGCCTAAATATGTGAACCAAAGAAAAGAATTTGGAGGGCAAGCCAATGAAAAAGCAAAGATATTTTAGTTTGAAGCTTAAGGTTACAGGAATCGTTACATTATTAGTAATTCTTGTAATGTCCGGTCTAGGTGTTATATCAATTAATATTTCGAATGATAGTGTTTCAACCCTTCTTGATATGAATTATTATTCGGAATCCAGATTTTACGTTAGTGAATTTGATAAATATCTTAACACCTATGCAACAAAGGTTGATGATATGGCAGGGTTGCTGAAGGGAATCGATACAACAGATTCCCATGTTCTTCAAGTATTTGAAAATACTATTGAGGGCATTCAGGTTGATGATAGTAATATCATATCCATGTATACCGGATTTGATGATAGGACGTATGTTGATAGTACACACTGGATTCCGGAAGAATCTTGGATTTGTACAGAGAGACCATGGTATACAGCTGCGAAAGCGAATCCAGGGAAAACTGTAGTGAGCTTGCCATATGTGGATTCAGAAACAAAAGATATATGTATTACTCTTTCAAAGACTATATCTGCACGGAACAACGAAGGTGTTGCAGCTGTAGACATTTATATTGATGCTCTTTTTGAAGGTTTGAATTCACTGATGGAAACCTATGGTAATGCTGGAGATTATTTGATTATTGCATCATCAGATGGCGACATTATTTCTCATAAAAATAAGGATTATATGCCAAAGGATGACGATACCTTTATAAACATGCATACTTGTGGTGTTGACTATAGTACACCAATTGCTGATGATTCTGAATTCGTTGATTTCGATGGAACCAAGTGCTATATAACAGAAGGAATCAGTGAACTTACAGGTTGGTCCATTTTTTATGTATCTCCGTCTGTTTATTATGATAAACAGGAAAAGAATATACAAAATAAAATATTAGCAAGTTTTTTCGCTTGTTTGGTTGTCGCTGTGATTGCATCAATTATTATATCTTTTTTCATTGTGAAACCAGTACAGAAATTAAGCGAAAGACTTAAGACGATTACAGATAAAATCAAGGATAGTGATGGAGATCTTACCATGAGAGTGGAGGTTCCGACAAACGATGAAATCGGTGAAGTTGGCGCAGATATTAACTCTTTTATTGAAACTCTCCAGGTTATGATTAAGAAGATTAAGGACGTATCAGAGAATATTATGAGTGCTTCTGATACAATTAATTCTAATATTACGATATCCAATGAAGATGCCAGGAATATTTCTGAAATTACAGAGAAATTAAGTGCATCGATGATGGTAGTGGTTGATTCAGCGACTACGATTTCTTCAACTAGTGAGGAAGTGCTTGCAAGTGCCGAGAAACTCATAGCAGAGTCTGAGCATGGGAATGATTTTGTATTTACCATGAAGGATAGAGCAAATGAAGTTAATAAATTAGCGAATAAAAAATCTGACCAGGCAAAAGACCTTCTAGAGGAGAAGAAGGAAGTACTGAATAATGCAATAGAAGAGACCTTGGCAGTGCGTAAGATTAATGATCTTGCAGATGATATTTTGAGTATTGCAAGCCAGACAAATCTTCTTGCATTAAATGCATCTATTGAAGCAGCAAGAGCTGGAGAGGTTGGAAAAGGCTTCTCCGTTGTCGCGGAAGAAATCCGTGTACTCGCTGATAATAGTAGAACCACAGCGGATTCTATTACAGAGATTAGTACAAAGGTAATCCAGTCTGTTGATAATCTGGCAAATGCATCCAAAGAGCTTCTCAATGCTATGGAGAATATGATTATCGAAGATTATACTAAATTTGCAGATATGGGAACCTCCTATTATGATGATGCAGAGCATGTGAAAGACATATTGAATAGATTCCTTACATCTGCCAATGAAGTACGAAACGCAATGCAGAGTGTTACTCAGGGAGTAACTGATATAACAGGAAATATTGGTGAGTGTGGAGATGAAATCAATGATGTTGCAGTTAGTACAGAACGATTAGTAGAAGTTATTTCTACAATTAAACGGGAAAGTAATGACAATACTAGCAACATGAATACTCTGATAGAAGAGACAGAGAACTTTAAAAAACTGTAAATAAGTTGCAAGATGGCCCTGATTACTATTTGGTAATCGGGGCTTTTTTTAGGTGCATATTTATTTTTTCTGTGAATACTGATATTATATGAATGGAAAAGACTTGATAACACCAAGAATAAGAGGCGAATATGCATTATAACTGTTTGATTATTGACGATGAAATTGAATTGGCACAGGCAACCTGTGAATACTTTAATACCTTTGAGGTTAGCTGTGCATATGCGTCCTGCTCGAAGGATGCATTCGAATTCCTACATAAGCAGGAAGTGGATCTTATTTTGCTTGATATTAATTTGGCAAATGAGAGCGGATTTGACTTGTGTAAGAAAATCAGACAGGACTATGAAATGCCAATTCTTTTTATCAGTGCAAGGCAAAGTGATGATGACGTGCTCATTGCATTAAATATTGGTGGAGATGACTATATTAAGAAGCCGTACAGCCTCAGTGTGCTTCTTGCTAAGGTAAAGGTTGTGCTAAAACGAGAAGTCAATCGGACAGCAGAAAAGGCGAAAGATGCTGAACAGGAAAATGCAGCATTTCGATTGGAAAAAGAGACCTTTAGTGTCTATGTTAGGAATCAGAAAATCACTTTGAAGGCGAAGGAATTTATGCTTTTGGAGTGCTTGTATCAAAGAAAAAATACCATAGTGTCAAAGGAGGCGCTTTTTGACGAGGTTTGGGGCGATTCCTTTTACAGCGATGGCACCTTAAATGTGCATATTCGCAAGCTACGTGAGAAAATAGAGAAAAATCCAAATGAACCAGAGTATATTAAGACAATCTGGGGAACGGGGTATATGCTAGAATTAAAGTAAGTGGATGAAATACAGTTACTGCAGAATGTGGAGAGGAAATCGATGAAACTAAGACATATTTGTTTGGGTTACACGGTAGGTATGCTTGCTATTTTCTTTTTGGGTATATTGATTTTGTCGGGAACCGGTTACGAAAAACGTGATATGGTTCCCTTTTATGATACCAAAAGAGAAGTAGAAGCTCTGCTTAGTAGTGGAGAAGAAAAAGAAAATATTGCAAGCGGAAGCACGGAGAGGAATTATGAGATCCTACTTTGTGACGACGAGAATTATAGCATCCGCTTGAATGAAAGCTATCAAGCAGATTATCTTGTGATGGATTTGATGGCAGAAAATCAGATGATTGGTAAAATCGTATTTCATGATAAAAGAGATTATTATGAGGCGGGACGGAGCCATATTTGTAAACAATTGCTTGGGCTTTTTATTGTTATAACAATACTTGGCTATCTTGTGATTTTATACTTGAATTTGCGCGTTTTTGCCCCATTTAAAGAGCTGAATTTGTATACGAGTGAGATTGCGAAGGGCAATTTCGATATTCCACTTCCGATTCATAAGGGCAATATCTTTCGTTCCTATACCGAAAGCTTTGATATGATGCGTGGAGAATTAAAGAGGGCGAGGGAGAATGAATATCTTGCCAACATGAGCAAGAAAGAATTGGTTGCCGAGTTATCGCATGATATTAAGACCCCGATTGCAAGTATTCAGGCGACCTGTGAAGTGATTGAGCTTAAGGAGAAGGAACAAGCAATTTTAGAGAAAATCAAAATCATCCATAGAAAGAGCGAAGTAATTCATCAGCTTGTGGAGAATCTGTTCCATGCAACCTTAGAAGAGCTTGAGGTCCTCAAGGTGGAGCCGGCTGAGGTAAGCTCAAAGAGAGTGGAAGAGATTCTAGAGAAAGCCAGACTCTATGGAATTGTGACAGTAACAGGTACGATGCCAGAGTGTTTATTGGAAATGGATTGTCTGCGCTTTGAACAGGTGGTAGATAATATTTTAAATAATTCCATGAAGTATGCAGGAACTCCAATTGACATAACCATGGAAGAAAAAGAGGGTGGTGTTCTTTTTGAAATTCGCGATTTCGGCTCAGGGGTACCAGAAGAGGAGCTTGCACTTGTGACAGAGAAGTTTTATCGCGGAAGTAATTGCGAAGGTAAGAACGGCTCAGGATTAGGCTTATATTTAGCGAGTTACTTTATGGAACAAATGCATGGAGCGATGGAGTGTATGAATGCGAATGGCTTTGTGGTGCGATTATTTGTAAGAAAGGTATAGGCTGTCCCTCAAGGGCAGAAGAATATTGTAAGCCAAGGCTTGTGCGCATCAGCGCGTAAAGAATGCAAAGAATTCTTTCTTCAAAAAATAGATTTAAGAATCAATTAAGGATTGTATAAGGGTTGTTTTAAGACTTTCCTGGCAGAGATTGCTAGAATAGGGAACGTAATCAAGAAACAATCCTTTTTTTATCTTGTTTCTTAGAATTTGGAAAGAAGAGGGTAGATAAGTTGAGAGAAGTATTAAGAGCAAAAGATTTATGTAAAACATTTTCAAATGAGAGCGTACAGCAGCATGTATTGAAGAATTTAAACGTTGCTGTAGAGCAAGGGGATTTTACGGTTATTATGGGAAACTCTGGATCAGGAAAAAGTACATTACTATATGCATTGTCGGGAATGGACCGTCCAACGTTAGGAAGTATTATATACGGGGATGAGGATATTTCAAAGTATTCCAATGATAAGCTGGCGCTTTTTCGAAGAAAACACTGTGGCTTTGTATTCCAGCATAACTACTTGAATGACACCATGAGTGTGTTGGACAACATTATGATTAGTGGACTTCTTGTAAATAAAAATCGTAAGGAAGTGGCAAAAACGGCAAAAGAGCTGTTAGCGAAGGTTGGAATCGCAGAAGCATCCTGGAACAAATATCCAACACAGTTATCTGGTGGAGAGCAGCAACGTGTTGCATTGGTGCGAGGCATTATCAATCAGCCAGAGATTTTGTTTGCAGATGAACCAACGGGAGCACTGAATTCAGCCAGCGGAAAAAACGTCTTGGACATTTTGACAGAATATAATAACAATGGACAGAGCATTGTTATGGTAACACATGATATTAAATCAGCAGAGCGCGGGAACCGTATTTTATATTTGAGAGACGGTGTGATTGAGAGCGAGCTTTCCCTTCCGAAGTATCAGGGCAGCGACCAAGAAAGACATCAGAAATTGACTGCATTTTTGCAGGAGATGGGTTGGTAAGAGAAAGGGGAAAGAAATGAACGCACTATGTATGATTGCCAAAAATAATATAAAGAAGAAAAAAGGCGATGTTTCGGTGCTTATGGTATTGATTGCGCTTGCAGCACTTTTGATTTTCGCTAGTATTTCCATTCTGGTGGGAGCAACAAGAGTTATGCAGGCAGCGTATGAGCACTGCAATACCGCAGACTATTTTTACTACGCAAGTGCAGAGGATGAGAATATTGTCTGGGAAACCTTGCAGGAGCAGGAGGGCGTCGTAAAGAAAGAAAAGGAGCCCTTTATCATAACGGTAACGAAGTTCCGCAAAGCTTTAGAGGATGAAGCAAGTGAATATACCTTTTATGTTGGTAACTTTGAGAAAGAGCGAAGCATCAGCAAAATTATGGATGTTGATTTGAAAAACCTCTCTGCGGATTCCGTGCTACTTCCGTATTATATGCACAGCACGTATGAAATCGGAGATACCTTCTACATTACGTTAGGGGAAACAGAGTACAAATTTATTGTAGGGGATTTTTATGAGGATCCGATGATGGCAACCCCACTAAACTGTACCGTGTATGAAATCTATATTTCAGAGAATCGCTTTGAGCAGGTGACTGCAGAGGAGGAAAGCCTAAAAGCACAGCTTGTCACCAGAATTTCAACGAAATTAGAAGCTGGAATGGATAGTGCGGAATTTGAAAATACGATGCGCCTTGCACTGCAGGAAAAAGCGAATATTGATGCAGCAGGAGTTGTAACAAACTGGAAGGATATGAGTGTCGGTGGTTGTATGATGGCATATATAGGAATGGCAATTATTCTGTTGTTCTCCACGATGCTGATTATCGTAGTTCTTGTTATTGTTCGCTATAGCATCAGAAACTTTTTAGAGAGTAATATCAAAAACATTGGCATCTTAGAGGCGCAGGGATATACCATAAAGGAGCTTCGTATAAGTACCATGTTAGAAATGGGAATAATTTCATTCTCAGCAGCAGTTTTGGGCGTTGTATTAGGTTGTGTTGGACAGAATGTAATCGGTAAAATCGTAGCCATGTTGTTAGGGCTTCGGTGGAATCAGCCAATCAATGTCAAGGTTGCAATCCTTGTGGTCACATTCTTGCTTTTTTCCATCGAGATGGTCGCTTTTTTGACGAGCAGTCAGTTGAAAAGGTATGCCGTATTGGATTTGCTTCGCACAGGAATCCGTGGACACAATTTCAAGAAAAATGTATTTCCGATAGAAAAAAGCAAATTACATTTGCCTGTGGTATTATCCTTAAAAGACATCTTTGGAGAAAAAAAGAAACAGATTTCGGTCCTTGTCATTACCGCAGTGCTTGCAGTGGTAATGTGTATTACCTGCACCCTGTTTGAGAATTTTGCAGCCAATAGCAAGGCGCTCATTGATTTGGTTGGAATCGAGGTTACGGATGCTGCGTTGTCTAGTGCAGATGTAAAGAGCCTAGGGAAAGACCTTGAACAATGGAATCAGGTAGAAAAAGTGTTGTATCATGCAGATGGAGCCTTTAACTTTACAAGCAATTCAACGGAAGCAAGTATACAGGCAGATATCTGGGATAATCCTTCCGCGCTGGAAAATGACTTAATCATAGAGGGGCGAGCACCTTCCTACGATAATGAAGTAATGCTATCCATCAAAGCAGCGGAACTATTAGGGGTTGAGCTTGGCGATGTTGTAATGATAGATGGCGCAAAAGGAAGTTTTGAATTTGTTGTGGTAGGAATTGATGAAAAAATAAATTACTTAGGGAAAAAAGCAACGCTAAGCACGAAGGCGGCAGAGCGCATAAACGGCGGGGCAAACATTACCCAGCTTTGTGTAAACCTTGCAGAGGGATATGAATACGAAGAATTCCAAGAAGACATTCAAAAGAAATACAGCGATGTTGAAGTTGCAAATTATAAGCAGATTATGCTGGAAACCATGTATACCATTTCACAGACAATCTTTTTGATTTGTATTATTTTCCTTGTGATTGTTGTGCTTGTAGTGGTATTCGTGGAAGTGCTTTTGATTCGTTCAAAAATCATTCGCGAAAAGAAAAGTTTAGGAATTCAGAAAGCCTTAGGATATACATCCGCACAGCTGATGCTTCAAACGGCATTCTTTAACATACCAGTCGTAATGGCCGGAAGTATTCTTGGAATTACGATTACAAAATTGTTCGGTAGCGATATAGCCTCTAGCTGCATGGCAATCTGTGGCATCTCCAAAATGGATTTGCCAATGCCATTTTACTGGATGCTTGTAACCTTCCTGATATTAACTGTGATTGCATTTTTGGCTTCATTGCTCGTTTCTTTGAGGATTAGAAAAATAGAGCCTGTCAGCTTACTAATGGAAGAATAGTTTTTGCATTATAGGCGATAACAAAAATTTCAACATTTGACATTCCAACCAATATCTGCTAGAGTACAAATAAATCGAAAAGAAAGAGAGGTAGTGCATTATGACAAAATTTGAGAGACAAATTACTAAAACTGAATATGTTGTGATTACCTCGGTTCTTATGTATTAATATCTATGTATTTTAACCGTGGCATTTTTGTCACGGTTTTTCTATTTCTTAAATTATTTCCAAAATGTAAAGAATTACCGGTATCCTGCATATTCAGCACAGGCGAAACAAGAAAACGAAATTGAATGAATATGCGAGGATAGAATATTGAAAAATATAATAATTGATGAAAATAACAGGCACAAAATAGGACGAATCTGTGAAATTCAGAAGAATACTTATATGATTCGATTTGAAGATGAGGAGCTTTCAGGGAAATTGAAGGGAATCTTCCTCAAGGAAGGATTAGAACTACCAGTTGTTGGAGATTATGTGACTTTTGAATACAATCCATTTGGTGATTCTATGATTACAAGCGTATGTGAGAGAAAAAGCGTGTTAAAGCGTCCAGACCAGTCAGGCCATGCGATTTCTTATGTGAAAACGATGCAGGAACAAGTGATGGTTGCAAATTTTGACTATGTATTCATCGTAGTTTCCTTAAATAACAATTATAATTACAATCGTATTGCAAGGTATATCTCGATGACCTTGCAGGGGGGCGGTATCCCAGTTGTAATTCTGACAAAAATGGATATGTGTAGTAATTCAGGGCGCTATATCAGGGAGATTGAAGCGTTGTCTGACAGTGTCAGAGTACATGCTATAAGCGCCCTATATGGGATTGGTCTTGATGAACTTGCATGCTATGTGCAACCAGGAATGACTATCGTTCTTGCAGGTTCTTCAGGAGTTGGAAAATCGACATTGGTGAACGCTATCATTGGAACAGACCTTATGAAGACATCTGAAATTCGTGAAGAAGATTCCAAGGGACGTCATACAACCACTCATCGACAGATGATTTGTTTGCCGAATGGAGCATTTCTAATTGATACACCTGGGATGCGAGAAATTGGAATGTGTGATGTGGATGGTGGAATTGATGAAACTTTTTCCGATATTGCAGAGTTGGAGATGCAATGCCGCTTTCGAAATTGTAAACATGAGAGTGAGCCTGGATGCGCTATAAAACAGGCGCTAGAGAATGGAACTCTTTTGGAAGAACGCTATATGCTGTACAGAGACCTGCATCAGGAAAGCAAGAGAAGCAAGAATATGAAGGCCATTGCTAAGAAAAGGCGACAGATAAATATGAATAAACGATAGAAAGGATAAAGGATTAATAACATGGCAAAGTACAACTATAAGGATTCAGAAATTGATTATGAAATTTATGGAAACGGAAGAAGCATTCTCTTTCTTCATGGATGGAGCATGGACAAAAGAATTATGAGAAACAGTTTTGAACCGCTGTTTGAAAACGGAAATGATTACCGACGCATATATTTTGACCTTCCAGGAATGGGAGTTTCAAAGGCAGGACATGTGGTTAATTCAGACCAGATGCTGGATGTGATTTACAATTTTGCAAAAGATGTTGTCGGTGATAGTTTCATCATTGCTGGCGAGTCTTACGGGGGATATCTTGCGCGGGGGTTTTACAAGAAACATCCTGAGATGATTTCAGGATTCATTTTCCTGTGCCCTCTTGTTTTTTCGGGTTCGCGCAAAGGATGTTATGAGCCACTTACAGTAATGGAGAGGGATGAAGAATTTCTTGGCTCACTTTCAAAGGAGGAATATGACAGCTTTACGTACATGAATGTTGTTCTTACAAAAGATGTTTTTGCTCGATACAAGACTGACATCATGAGTGCACTTGCAATTCAAAACTGGGATTATCTTAATAACGTACTGAATGGAAGTTTTTCTTTTGATGTTGATGACCTTGAGGAACCATGCCAGCTGCCTTGCCTTTTTATAACGGGAAAGCAGGATACGGAAGTTGGATACAAAGATCAGTTTGCGCTTCTGAATAAATTTCCAAATGCCACTTATTGTGCAATAAATGCTGCTGGGCACAACCTTCAGATTGAACAGCCGGAAATGTTCAGAAGTATTGTAAAATCTTGGCTATGGGGAAATAGATGATAAAGGAGGAAAAGAATTGAAATTATCAACAAAACAAATTGCACTTACAGGAATATTGCTTGCAATCAGCATTGTGAGTCAGTTTATGAAGAACACAAGTGTATTTATAACAGGTCCTATTATTAATGCGTGCCTCATACTTGCAGTGGCGTTTTGCGGATTAGTATGTGGATTAATTTTAGCAGTAATCACACCAGTAACCGCTTTCCTTATAACCGGAAGTCCAATTATGGCAGCTATTCCGATGATGATACCTATGGTTATGTTAGGAAATGCAGTTCTTGTTATAAGCGTGCAAATATTCAGAAACATGATTTTAAAACATAAAACGATGCAAATCAGTTTACCTGTAGGTGTTGCGTGTGGAAGTATTTTGAAGGCAGTGGTAATGGGAATTACCATTTCCCTATGGTTATTGCCAACATATTTGCCAGAGAAACTACTTCCAAAACTTGCACCACTTCAGATGCAGTTCTCAATTGTTCAGCTGGTAACGGCATTACTTGGTGGAGTGATTGCGTATATCTTGTGGATTCCTCTGCGAAAAACCTTAAAATAAGTGGAAAGTTTGAAAAGTATTGGGATTTTGATTAAACTAGGAACTTATAATACATGGGATGGAGGAAATAAAGGATGCATGTGAAACTGATAAAAGCCTCTTATGAATATCAGGCAGAAATAACAGAGATGATTCGAGAATGGAAGCATGATCAAGAAGTGAATCATACCAACCATTCTCCATGGGCCATATTTAAGAACGATGTGGAAGATTTTGATTACTACCTGGAACATTTAGAGCTTAAGGAAGGAACGGATAAGCTTGTTCCGGATTCTACGTTTTTTTGCTTAGACACAGATCGTAATCGACTTGTTGGAGCGATAAACATTAGACATTATCTGAATGAAAATACCTATCTAACAGGCGGACACATCGGAGATGGAATTCGTCCGAGTGAGCGAAGAAAAGGCTATGCGACAGCAATGATAGGGGCAGCATTAGAAGAATGCAAAAAGCTTGGAATTAACAAAGTACTCATGACTTGTGCGAAGGACAACATAGGCTCGGCAAAATCAATTATGAATAACGGAGGCGTCTTAGAGTCAGAAGTGGAAGACGAGGGAGAGACAGAACAGAGATATTGGATTAATCTTTATGAGGAAACTGTTGAATCAGAACGATTCCTATTGAAGAGAGCGATGCCTTATGATTGTTATGATATGGCAGCATGGCTTCAGGATGAGCGAGTGTATACCTACTTGTTGGGAAATCCAGTCAAACAACCAGAGGATGCCATGAGCTTTTTGCGAAGAAATGATCCAAGCTCGAAAACTCATTATGTCATGCTTGTGCGAGCAAAAGAAGATAACCGTGCAATTGGCACAATTGCAGTAGTATATAAGGCAGAGCATGAAGCCTGGGAGGTATCCTATTCCATTCGTTATGATGAGTGGGGAAAGAATTGCGCGACAGAAGCAGCCAAAGCCCTAATGAATTATGTGGAAAAAGAACATGGCCCATGTGATTTCATGGGAGAATGCGCAAAGGAAAATGTAGCAAGCGCAAGGGTACTCCAAAAGCTTGGCATGGTTTATGATCACGACGCAAGTTATACCAAGCAAGATGGAAGCAGAACCTTTGCATCTGCAGTATATGTTGCAAGAAAGGAAAAAAAACATGTTGCTAAATAATCAGATTCCAATTTTGGAATACGATACAACTTCAGCGGAAATTATTGCGCCAAATCACGGAATGGAAGCCTTCCTGCCAGAAAAGTGTGTGTTCGCCTTTTTGGGTGATGTGGTTGAGAATTATGCAAAGGAGCATGAGGGAAGGATTGTGGAAGAGTATGAGACCGTATCTAAAACCTTTCCAATCTATGTGGTGAAATACGAAGATGAGGATATTTGTATGGTTCAGGTGCCGATTGGTGCGCCAGCTGCAACTGCCATGCTCGATAATCTGATTGCATTGGGGTGCAAGAAGATTATAGCTACAGGCTCCTGTGGCGTATTAGAAGAACTGGAGGAAAACGCATTTGTAATTCCGGTTAAGGCGCTTCGGGCAGAAGGAACCTCCTATCATTATTTAGAAGCGAGCAGATTTATTGATTTGGACGCGGATATGATAGACTCCATTGCAAAGACATTGGAAGAAATGCAGTTACCATATCAGAAATGTACGACTTGGACCACAGATGGCTTCTTTCGAGAGACACAGGATATGGTGCAGCATCGAGTGGCTGAGGGATGCGCTGTAGTTGAAATGGAGTGCGCTGCTTTAGCTGCCTGTGCGAAAAAGCGTGGCGCAAAATTTGGTCAATTCTTGTTTACTGCAGATTCGCTTGCCAATGTGGAAAACTATGACGCAAGAAATTTTGGAAAGGATTCGCATAGCAAGGCATTGGAATTAGCATTTTATATGACTAAGCATATGTAGAAGATATTTGCATATATGGGAAAATTTGCTATGATATTGTTAGGATATGAAGGGCAAAGGATTATATATGCAAAAGTACAGTAACCTTGGGGAAGTATTTAAAAATTTAAGAACCAATCGTCATATATCGTTAAAGCAGATAGCAAATGAGGAAGTCTCCGTCTCGCAAATATCGCGATTTGAAAGAGGCGAATCCGAGCTATCAATCGGAAAGTTTTTGGTGGCATTGGACAACATGAATATTGAGGTTAGAGAATTCATGGATGCCGTCAATAACTATCAGAATACCGAACAGATTCGTTTTATGAGAGCACTGGTGGCACTTGAATATAAGCGTGATGTTTCTGGTTTTCAGAAAATGAAACAGGAAGAGGAGAAAAAATTCAAGGAGCATCCAGAGGTATACCGTTATTACTTGAATATGATAATGCTACAAGGCTTTATTTGTAAATGCGATGAGACGATTGCGTTTCCGAAAGAATATGTGGAGCAGATTACCGATTATTTGTTCACGACAGAGGAGTGGAACATGTACGAATTGGTTTTAATCGGCAATTTGTATTTATTTTTTGAAATTCCGCTTTTACACAAAATGGGACAGGAAATTCTTCGACGGAAGGATTACTATTATGAAATCGGAACGCAGAAGAATGTGGTTATCATTACTCTACTTAATATATGGGAAACATGTATACATAGAGATGCGCTCACCTATGCCGCCTTTTACCGCGAGCAGATAAAGCCCCTGTTGGAGGATGAGACAGAATTGTATAAGAGAACCATCTACCTATTCTTATCGGGCTTGGAGCATTACAAGGAAGGTTCCATTCTCGAGGGAATTGAAGAAATGAAGCGGGCAATTTCGATTTTTGAATGGACCGGATGCGATAATTTGGCGAATAATTACAGAAATGATCTAACACGCTTTGTTTGCTAAGAACTTAAAATATGCTAAAAGCTGAAAATATGCAAAAAATTGAATATATGCAAATTTTTAAAACCTCTAATTGGAGTTCGGTACAATACCTATAATTTCAAGTGGAGGTTTTTTATGAGTAAGAAGAATGAAAGAATGCTCTTGGAGAGCAGAGCAGTAAATAAAATTGGAAATGTGATGTATGACTATGGAAACTCTACATGGATTGCAGCACAAGGAATAATCGGACAGAAATATTTAGGATACTATCAGTTGGCGGAAAATGTGATTTCCCTTATCTTGAATCCCATCGGAGGGGCAGTTGCTGATCGCTTTCGAAGAAGAAGAATACTTCTTACAACCGATTTTATCGGTGGGGTAATGTGCATGCTACTAGCACTAATCGGAAACAACCAGATGATGCTCTATGGACTGATTGCGGTAAACGCAATTCTTGCAATGATGCACGCTTTTTCCGGAACATCCTTTAAATCGTATGTTGTGACGGTGGTGGATGCGGATCGACTTGTGAAATTTAATGCTCGTCTCGAAGTGATTTCGCAGATTGTGAGCATATCATCGCCACTTCTAGCCTTTCTTGTTGTGGATCGTTTTGGACTAAAGGTAACGCTTGTAATAGACGGCGCTTCGTTTTTTGCGTCCTTTCTTTGCCTGTTTTTTATTCGTGCGGAGGAGGAACATGTTGCGATAAATGAGAAAGCGACGAATGTGAAAACAATTTTGGCAGATATCAAGGAAGGCTTGCTTTTTGTGGTAAAAGAAAAGGAAATTTTCTTTCTGCTGATAATGGCTTCTTTCGTAAATTTCTTTATTGCAGGATACAATTATCTAGCCCCATTTTCCAATCAGTTATTTGGCGACGCGTCAAGCTATGCAATGCTTTTAACAATGGGGGCAGTGGGCGCTATCTTAGGCGCACTTGGTGCAAATAGAATCTTTCCGAATTCTTACGGGAGCCTTCTGGTTTCGTTGGGATTGTGCGGAGCTGGATTGGTGTTGATGGGGGGATTGGCTTTCTTACAGTTACCAGTGATTGTGATAGTCTCTGGAAATCTTATATTTGAATTCTTCCTAACAACCTTTAATATTCACTTCTTTTCTATGGTTCAAAAAAAGGTGCCGAATCATATGCTAGGAAGAGTATTTAGTTCCATATTTACTGTGGCAATTGTTTGTATGCCATTTGCAACGGCAATTATGACGGCAATTCCGTATTCGGTGAATATCATTTCCTTTGTCATCGTGGGATTGGGAATTATTGCATTGGCAATTGGAGGCATGCTTTACCTGCGTGCAGCAAAAGTGGGAAATGCACACAACTTGAAAAATGAATGATAAAGAAATCTAATAATTCTTGTATCCTTATGCCGGTCATAATGCTATCATCAGATGTAAATGAGATAGCAGGAGGAAAAAATTATGATTATAAAGGAACTTCCAATTCAAGTGAAGGGGGCTATGCAGGATGCTAGAATGCGTGTTTATCTGTGGGAGGAATCACCGGAATTGGCAGCAGTGGAGAGACCATTGATTCTAATTTGCCCAGGTGGAGGATATGTTATGACATCGGATCGTGAAGCAGATCCTTTGGCATCACAGTTTTGGGCAATGGGATATCATGTAGCAATCCTTAGATATTCGGTGGAGCCAGCGGAGTATCCAGTTGCGCTTCTTGAACTGGCGACAGCGATGAAAACTTTACACGAGAATAAGGAAGGTTGGCGAATAGACACAGACAAAATATTTGTTATGGGGGCTTCCGCAGGAGGACATTTGGCGGCAAGCTTAGGCGTATTTTGGAAGAAGGATTGGATTGCAAAGGAACTTCAATGTAATTCGCTACAGTTAAAGCCAGCAGGAATGATTCTGTGTTATCCGGTAATAACATCGGGAGAATTCGCGCATAGAGGCTCCTTTGAAGCGCTTCTTAAGAATCAGTATACGGAAGAAATGCTAGAACTTACGTCATTGGAGAAACAGGTAAATAGTGATACACCACCTGCCTTCATCTGGCATACCTATACAGATGATTGTGTGCCAGTTGAGAATTCCCTTTTCCTGATTCAGGCAATGAAGAAGTATGAAATTCCGGTAGAATTTCACATGTATCCAGTGGGCGGGCATGGACTTTCCACCTGCAATGAATTAGCTGTGGATCGTGGAGGCTATGGTGTGCAGAAACAGTGTAGTAGCTGGCTACCACTGGTGAAAAATTGGCTTGCTTACTATACTTCGCAGGGGAGATAAGAGATGGAAAATAAAATATGGTTCCGTATGCCAGCAAATGCGTGGGAGGAAGTCCATCCGATTGGGAATGGAAGCCTTGGCGCAATGGTATGGGGCGGAATGGAAGAAGAGTGTCTGGGGATTAACCTAGACACTCTTTGGTCTGGAACAAAACGTGATCGGAATAATTACAAAGCGATAGAGCATCTAGAGGATGTGCGAGAAAAAATATTTGCAGGAAACTATGTAGAAGCAGCTGCGGATATCGAAAAATACATGCTGGGAGAATATACAGAGAGCTATCTTCCAATGGGCATGCTTCAGATTAGGGTAGATTCTCTAAATAGTCGTCAAAAGGCGCAGGCATACAAGAGGGAACTTGATTTAGAGGAAGGGATTGTAAGCGTACAATACAAAAAAGGCGAAGCATGTTATAACAGGGAATATTTTGCAAGCTACCCGGACAACTTGATTGCGGGAAGATTTACGGTGGATGAGAGCATATCTTTGCACTTTGGATTCACAAGTGAACTAATGACTCATGTGGAAAAAGGAGAAAGAGACTTCGTGTTATGTGGAAAATGTCCCGAGCATGTGGAACCTTCTTATCTGGAAAGTGAGCAGCCAATCCTCTGGGGAGAAAATGGAATTCATTTTAAGTGCATACTTAGAATCCTGGATACGGATGGAGTTCTCACATATGAAAGAGAAGAGTTGGTTATAGAGAACATGACGTTTTGTGAATTTGCACTCAGTGCCGCAAGTGGCGACAGAGAGAATCCTAAGAGGATTAGAAGCTTTTCGTCAAAGGTTTTCACAGAGGAAGCTCTAGATGAAGAGAACGGATACAAAGAGTTGAAAAAGCGACACGAGCAGGACTACCAGAGTCTGTATAACAAAGTCAGAATTTCCCTTGGAGAAGAAAAATATAGAGAAGAGCCAACCGATATTCGTCTAAAAGCGCTGAAAGAAGGGCGTGAGGATGAAGGGCTATATGCATTATTTTTTCAATATGGAAGATATTTGCTGATTGCATCGTCAAGAGAAGGGACGGAGCCAGCCAACTTACAGGGAATTTGGAATTGGGAAATGCGTGCACCATGGAGCTCGAATTACACAACGAACATTAATGTGGAAATGAACTACTGGCCAGCGCAAATCTGCAATCTAAGTGAGTGCATGGAACCCTATTTTCGCTTGTTGGAAGAACTAGTTGAAAATGGTAAAAAGACTGCAAAAATTCACTTTGGATGCGAAGGATTCTGCGTAGGACATAACACAGACTACTGGAGAGGAACGAATCCGGTAGGTGTGCCATTTCAAAAAAAGGAAGCCACAAAAGGAAGTTCACTGTATAGCTTTTTTATGTTATCAGGTCAGTGGATGTGTCAGGAATTATGGAAGGCATATGCGTATAACAAGGATGACAATTTTCTGCGTGAGAAGGCATATCCAATACTCCGGGAGTCTATAAAATTTGTGCTAGACTGGCTAGTGCCATATAAGGGCATGTATCTAACCTGTCCGTCGACGTCTCCAGAGAATCAGTTCGTTACGGAAAAAGGAAATTCGCCAGTTAGCATGGGAACGACGATAGATATGACCATTGTTCGGGAGAACATGGCAGATTTTGAAAAGGCGTATTTGCAATTACAACATCTTGGATACACCGAGATTACACAAAAAGATGCACCAATTTATGAGAGAATGTGCGAAATCAGAGAAAAGCTTGTTCCATATCAAGTTGGCGAAGATGGAAGATTATTGGAATGGATAGAGCCCTTTGAAGAAAGTGAACCAGGGCATAGACATATTTCGCATGCATATGGATTATTTCCTGGAGAAGAATTTCGAACCAATGAAAAATTGCGAGAAGCTTGTCGGAAAACAATCGAATATAGAATACAAAAAGGAGGCGGACATACGGGCTGGAGCTGCGCATGGATTGCAAACCTTTTTGCACAGCTTGGCGATGGAGAGAAGGCATACGAATATATGCGCACCTTATTAACCCGATCCATTTATAAAAATATGTGGACAAGTCATCCGCCTTTTCAAATTGATGCGAACTTTGCTGGAATTACAGCCATGGCAAACATGTTTGTACAGGAAACAGAAGGGAAAGTTCATGTACTTCCTGCGATACCAAAACAATGGACCAAGGGGGAAGTAGAGGGACTGCGATTACAAAATGGGAAGACAATCCGTATTCGATGGGACAACGATACAGAGTGGAAAGTCCAATATGAGATTCAATAAGCAAACGATGTCTAGAGTATTACATGAAAAATTAAAGCAGTAATACATTAGAATTTATAGAAATGGGAAGAAGTACTGCAAAAAATCTAATTTTTAGATAAGACTATATGAAATTTTAAAGGTATCTCCTTAAAAAACAAAATGATAGTATTTACTTGTTCTTAAGAAAACACTTTTTCGATAGCAAAAAGGAAAACAGATTTTCTACGAACGAGGAAATGATTTTGAGATAAGGAGAGATCGTATGAAGGATGTAACGTCGCCGACGGCTGGAACTGCAGCCAAAGCAACAAGGAAAAGGGACAAAGAAGGGTTTAAACTTTTTCTGATGGTTTTGCCATTTTTGATATTATCGTTTCTTTTTTCTTATTTTCCATTGCATGGATGGATTTATGCATTTTTCGATTATAGAGCACCGCTAAAATTATCACAGTGTGAGTTTGTAGGACTGAAGTGGTTTCAAACACTATTTGGCAATCCTACGCAGGTGTCACAGCTTATACAGGTAATGAAGAACACGTTTGCAATGAGCTTGCTCGGAATTGCAACGTCCTTTCTTCCAGTTCTTTTCGCAGTATTTCTAAATGAAATTAAATGCAAATGGTTTAAGAATCTTGTGCAGACACTTACAACACTTCCAAACTTTATCAGTTGGACACTGGTATATGCAGTTGCGTTCAGCTTGTTTTCAACAACAGGAATGGCAAATAGTGTATTGCAGCAGTTAGGAATTATTGCCGAGCCAATTAAGTTTTTGGATAGTAAGGATCATGTTTGGCTGTCTATGCTCTTATGGGGAACCTGGAAAGGCCTTGGATGGGGCGCAATTATGTACCTTGCAGCGATTGCAGGAATTGATCAGGAAATGTTTGAAGCTGCGAAGGTGGATGGTGCAAACAGATGGCAAATTATTAAAAATATCACATTGCCATCGCTCATGCCTACATATTTCGTAATGCTTATGTTATCTGTGGCAAACTTCTTAAATAATGGTATGGATCAGTATTATGTATTCCAAAATTCCTTTAACAAACAGTCAATTCAGGTATTGGATTTGTACGTTTACAATATTGGAATGACGGGAAAGAGTCTATCACTCGCAACTGCTATTGGAATTCTAAAAAGTGCAGTAAGTGTGACACTTCTTTGGCTTGTCAACGTGACCTCCAAGAAGACTCGTGGTGAGACAATTATTTAAGGAGGAAACGTGATGATGGAAGCAAGCGGATTAAAAGCGAACAAAATTAAAATTAGCAAAAGCGAACACATAGGCAATATATTTATTTATATGTTCTTTACAATATTTACAATTATATGTGCCTACCCATTTTACTATTTGATTATAAATTCAATTAGTGCAAACGATTTAAGTAATGCAGGAATGATCAATCTTATTCCACGAAAAATACACTTTAGTAATTATATAGATGTACTTAAAATGAGTGGAATTGGAACAGCAGCACTTGTTTCTGTGGCAAGAACCGTAATCGGAACAGCAGCCACAGTGTTAGCCTCTGCGTTCTTAGGATTTATGTTTACACAACAGAAGATGTGGCATAGAAAATTGTGGTATCGTCTTCTGGTTGTTACGATGTATTTCAACGCAGGAATTATTCCAATGTTTATGACAATGAAAACCTTGGGGCTAACAAATACATTTTGGGTATACATCATACCGGCAATTGTGCAACCATTCAATGTGATTATGGTAAAAACATATGTGGAATCGATTCCACCTTCTCTGCAGGAAGCAGCAGAAATTGATGGCGCAGGAATTCTTACAATTTTCTTTAAGATTATTCTTCCAACTTCAAAGCCAATTCTTGCGACCATAGCAATTTGGGCAGCAGTAGGACAGTGGAATGCATTTAATGACACATTGATTTATATTACAAATCAAAAATTATACTCGTTACAGTATCTGCTTTATACGTATATTAATCAGGCAAGCTCGCTGGCATCCTTAGTAAAATCTACAGGAAATGCCGCATCCGTTGCCAATATAGCAACCATGCAGACACCAACATCCATTCGAATGACAATTTCAGTAATTGTTGTTTTGCCAGTATTGTTTATTTACCCGATGTTCCAGAAATATTTTGTAAAAGGAATAATGATTGGATCAGTTAAGGGTTAAATATTTATAGAAAATAGGAGGGTTATATGAAACAGAAAATGGTGAAAAAAGTGACAGGAGTTGCATTGTGCGCAGCAATGGTAACTTCAATGCTTGCTGGATGCGGAAGTGGTAAAGCATCTAGTTCCGTAAAAGAATCAAAGCATGGTGGTCCTTACGAGGATTTCATTACAATTGATGTATTTGATTCGCAGGCAAATTTCCAGGGAATTCAATCTGGATGGTTTGCTAAGGTGGTAAAAGACAAATTCAATATGGAGCTGAACATTATTGCTCCTAACGTTGCAGGTGGTGGAGATACTCTTTATCAGACACGTTCTGCAAACGGCAATTTAGGTGACTTAATCATTGCAAATGTAGACAATAATAGATTAAGCGATATGGTGCAGGCTGGACTTATTTACGATATGACAAGTCTGATTGGAGAGTGCCAGTACTTACAGAAATATAACGATGCAATTGTTGCATGTAGCGCGCTTGCAAAAGAGGACGGAATGTGGGCTGTACCTAGCGAAATTACAGAAGGGGATCCTACGAAGCCAGCAGAGGCATCCGATCCTACCAATGCGCCATCGCTTAGATGGGATGTATATAAGGCAGTTGGATATCCACAGATGAAAACCTTAGAAGACCTCTTAGCAGTCGGAGAAAGCATGGAGAAAGCGGAACCAAAGAGCGCTTCTGGTAAACAAACTTATATGTTCTCATGGTTTAAGGACTGGGATGGAGAAACGATGCAGAATGCAAGTGCACTTACCGCATTATATGGATACAGACCAGTGGGCTACGCATTTGCAAAGAGCGACGGAACGGATATTCAGAGTGCAATCGACGACAATTCAGTATACGTAAGAGCACTGAAATTCATATATGAAGCAAATCAAAAAGGACTTGTAGATCCTGAGTCAACAACACAGAATTATGATACACTTGCAAGCAAATATACAGAGGGACAGGTATTATATGCTTTGTGGCCATGGTTAGGAGCTGGATACTATAACACATCAGAGAATATTGCACAGGGAAAAGGTTTCCAGACTGCAGTTATCGATGATATGAAATGTCTTGGATACGGCGGAAGTCCACTTGGAAAAATGTCAAATGCAATTATGATTGGAAGTAAAGCACAGGATCCACAGAGACTCGCAGATTTCATTGACTGGTTATACAGCCCAGAAGGAATTGCAATGAGTGCTACACAGACTGGTGGAAATGCTGGACCAGAAGGTCTTACTTGGGAGTTTGGCGAAGATGGAAAGCCAAAACTTACAGATTTCGGTGTAAGGGCATTCGTAGATATTGAGGAAAATCTTCAGGTTCCAGAAGAATGGGGAACCGGTACATGGAAAGATGGTATCTCCGCACTTAACTATAAGGCAACAGGAATCACAGCAAGAAATACAGAGAAAGATTATTGCTACAATTACCAGACTTGGGACGATTACAATGCAAGAACACTTTCTCCATTGAAGAAAGATTGGGCAGACCACTTTAATATTCCAGAGACAACCACAGCAATTAGCTACCTTGACAGCATTGGAAAATCACTTACAGAGCCAGGTAGCAATTATGCAGTGCCAGATTATGCAACAGACATTTCTACCATTAAGGAGCAGTGTAAGCAGGTAATCATCGAGAAATCTTGGAAGATGGCATTTGCTGCTGACGAAAAAGAGTTCAACGCTTTATTAAAAGAAATGCAGGATACCTGTAAAGGTCTTGGATATGACAGCGTATATGAGGTAGATAAGGCAAATGCACAGGAACAGTTTAAAGCAATGCAGGAATCTATCAACAGTGCAAAAAAATAATAGCTTGTGAAATCTATAATAGAGAGGCAAGATAATAAAAAGGCGTCGAGAATATTCGGCGCCTTTTGTCAAAGAATAAGCAGGAGAGAAACATGATTGAAAATAAAAAAATAAAGAAAATGGTTTATGGAGGAGATTACAATCCGGAACAGTGGACAGAGGACGTATGGCAAGAGGACATGCGCATGTTTAAGCTTGCAGGAATTGATATTGTTACACTAAACGTGTTTAACTGGGCAATGCTGCAGAGAGACGATGAGGTCTATGACTTTTCCATGCTAGATAAGGTTATGCAGCTGGTAAAAGAAAATGGTTTGTATATTTGCCTTGCAACTTCTACAGGAGCGCACCCAGCTTGGATGGCAAAAAAGCATCCGGATATTTTAAGAACAGAATTTAATGGAATGCGTCGCAAATTTGGTGGAAGACATAATTCTTGTCCAAGTAGCGAGACATATCAGAAGTATTCTGTCCGACTCGCACAAAAATTGGCAGAGAGATATAAGGACTATGATAATATTGTAGCTTGGCATGTTTCCAATGAATTTGGAGGCGAGTGTTACTGCGAAAACTGTGAGAAAGCCTTTCGGGGGTGGTTAAAAGAAAAATACCAGACATTAGAGGCGGTAAATAGGGCCTGGAATACGAACTTTTGGGGGCATACCTTCTATGACTGGGATGAAATTGTGGTTCCAGATATGCGAAGTGAGCATTTTGCGCCAGATAGAACGATGTTCCAGGGAATTTCTTTGGACTATCGCAGATTTATGTCGGATGCTATGCTTTCGTGCTATCGGGCGGAGTATGAAGCTCTTAAAAAGATTACACCAGACATTCCAGTGACAACAAATTTAATGGGACTGTATAAGCCATTGGATTATCAAAAATGGGGAAAATACATGGATTTCGTATCTTGGGACAATTATCCATCGAATGAGGATTCCTATTGTAGAACTGCAATGTCTCATGATTTGATGCGCGGTTTGAAACAAGGAAAGCCATTTGCATTGATGGAGCAGACTCCGAGCGTGACTAATTGGCTTGCATATAACGCGTTGAAGCGTCCGGGCGTTATGCGATTGTGGAGTTATCAAGCGGTAGCCCATGGAGCAGATACCGTAATGTTCTTCCAAATGAGAAGGAGCATAGGGGCATGCGAGAAGTATCATGGTGCGGTGATTGATCATGTGGGTCACGAGAATACGAGAGTATTTCGCGAAATCGCAGAATTAGGAAAAGAACTAGAAGGCATAGGTGAACAGACACTTGGTGGACGCACGGAAGCGAAGATTGCTATCCTGTTTGACTGGGATAACTGGTGGGCTTTGGAATATTCCGCAGGACCAAGCTGTGACTTACATTATCTGGATGAAGTGAAACGCTATTATGAAGCGCTTCGCAGAGTGAATTATGATATTGATATGATTAGCGTTGAAGATGAATTAGATTCCTATGCACTTGTAATTGCCCCACTTATGTATATGGTAAAGGGAACAAATGATGAAAAAATCAAAGCATTTGTTGCTAAGGGTGGAACCTTTATATCTACATTCTTCAGTGGAATTGTGCAGGAAAACGATTTGGTTACAACTGGAGGATATCCAGGAAAATTGCGGAATCTGCTTGGAATATGGGTGGAAGAAACAGATGCACTTCCGGCAGAGACAGAGAACAGCTTTGTCTATGAGGGCGTAAGGTATCCAGCGCGAATTTTGTGTGATATTCTTCACGAAGAAGGAGCCAGCGCACAAGCCTGGTATGAAACAGATTTCTATGCAGGATTTCCGGTCATTACTTGTAATGCATACGGAGATGGTAAGGCTTATTATGTTGCAACTGCATCGGAGGATGCGTTTTATCAAGCCTTTTTAAAGAAGGTTTGTACGGAGTGTGGAATTGAACCAGTGGTAGCCACGGAGATAGATTCTAAAGTGGAAGCAACAAGCAGGACCAACGCCCACGGACGTTTTCTATTTCTAATGAATCATAACGATACGATGCAAAAAGTGCATGTGACAGGCACATGCACAGATATTATTTCCAATAGGACGTATGCAAAGGAAGAGATTAGCCTAGAACCAAAAGGCGTGGCAATTCTTCGTTTTGTTGAGGAATAAAGTTGTTGTAAAAGGTTAGATTGGTGCAGCGGTTCGTCTATATTCCGCTGGACTAATGCCTTTTAGCTTTCGAAACTTCTGATGGAAATAGTCCACATTTTTATATCCAATTTGGGCTGCAATTTCATAAACCTTTAAATCCGTATCCAGTAGGAGGGCAGACGCTTTTTCTACGCGGATATTATCCAGGTAAGAATTAAAGGTGCAACCTGTTTTCTGCGTAAAAAGCTTACCGAGGTAGGAACTGTTGTACCCAAAAAGTGGAGCAATCGTCTCTAACTTTAATGGCGTATGGTAATTATTGTTTATGTAGAACAAGATGTCATCGAAAACGCTATCTGTGGAATTGTTTCCAATAGCGCGGATAATCATGTGAAACTGATTCGAGAAATACGAGAGTATTTCATACAAATAGTATTTGTTCTCTATTAGCTCGATAATGGTAGAATTATGCGCAAAAGGAATGTCTGCATTGGGAAAAAGATGTAGGCATTCCTGCTTTATTTGCAGGAAAATATCGGCCAAAAAGTGTTTGATGCTAATAATATCTTCGGGACAGTGGAGTAGTTCATCCTTTATAAGTTCTAGTTCATCAAGTACGAGGCGTTTATTGAAAGTCTGAATATAATTCATTAAATTACGACTATGCTGGCTGGCTATCACTGGATTCAGACTAAATGTGAGCTCCGAAAAGGCTGGAAGAGACTGATAGGATAGAACATGCTGATTCTCTTCACAGAAAAAGCGCCGATTCATAAGATCCTCACAAATCTTATAGGATTCATGCAACTGCGACAGGCTAGAAGCTACAGGACTGTAGCTCAAAAAAATGGTGTCAAGTGGAGAGCCTTTTTCAGTTCCGCTGGCATAGTGCTTTAAGCAGGAGGTAAAGCGTTCCAATGCAAAAGTTCCCTTAAGAAGGATAATATTGTATTTATTGTAATGAATTTGTTCGAAGGAATTATTGTCATCATTTGTTACACGAAGAATTTTAGCAAAATCGTAGGATTGATAAAATGGTGAATAGTCTTCATACATAACAAGCTGATAAATAGGAGCAGATAAACCGAGCTCCCGGTAATTAATCGAATCGTTAAATTCATTATTCACAAGCAAATCGTGAAGAACCGCGTGTTTGGCCTTCTTCAGATACTGGTTCATAGAGGTTGATTGATAGAGCTGCTTTTGAATTTTCGTTCGTACTTCTGTAACAGCAGCAATTAATTCCTCTTCATCAATGGGCTTTGTAAGATAAAAGGATGCTCCATAGTGAAGCGCTGTTTGCGCGTACTTAAAGTCAGAAAAGCCGCTTAGGATGATGAAATCACCAGCAAAACCACTTTCACGGCACTTCATGATGAGATCGGTTCCACTCATCTTAGGCATACGGATATCCAAAAGAACTAATCCTGGCTGGTAGGACATAATCTTTTCATAAGCTTCTTCTCCATTAGAAGCTTCCCCACAAATGCAAAATCCAAGGTTCTCCCAATCAATCAGATGTTTGATACCCTCTCGAACAATACGCTCGTCATCGACGATTAGTGTATTGATTAACATATTTTCCATATCCAATTCTCCCTATCTAATTCTCCCTAGTAGATAATACTTTTATTTTATAATATCCAATTTACGTTTCATCCTCAAACTGGTGTGACCAATATTGCTCTCGCTTTGAGAAGAGATTCTCTAGTGCGGAGCTCTCAATGATTTGCTCCAATGGGAATGAAAGCGTAAGCGTAGTTCCTTTATTTTTATTGCTTTGAATTGTAAGTCCATATTCCTCTCCATACAGAAGCTTGATTCTTTGATTAATATTTCTAAGTCCGATAGAATCAGCGGAACCAACATGAGGCTGTGCGATATGATTTCGCAATTCTGTTAGAGTTTCCTCATCCATTCCATCTCCATTATCGGATATCGTAATGTATAAATTGGGCTCTTCCAAGATAAACTGAATGTCAATCATTCCCTTTTCAAGGACACCCTCTAGTCCATGAACAATTGCGTTTTCAACAATTGGCTGTAGAAGAAGCGGCAAAATATGAAATTGCGTTAAATCCAGATAAGGAGGAACCGAAATGGAGTAGTTCACTCGATCATGGAAGCGTAGCTTCTGTATTTGTAAATAGGTCAGAATGTGCTCTAATTCTTTGGCAATCGTTGTGGAATCGGTTCCAGTATTTTCCAGCACATAGTGCATGGTCTTTCCCAAAAGATGAATGGAATCGGATACATCACGATTTCCGGCAGATAGTGCCTGCATGCGGATTGTTTCCAATGTATTGTATAAAAAGTGCGGATTAATCTGACTTGCAAGCATTTTAAATTCCATTTGCTGCTGGTTATTAATCAGCTGTTGTTCGGTTATCTGTGCGCGGTAATACTGTGCTTCCTTTTCATGAATTAAGGTTACGGTTTTTTTCAAATCCTGAAAGGTACCTGCAAGCTCATCGTCGCCAGAGAAGGTATCGATGATATTATAGTCGCCTACGCTTGCTTGATGCATCGCCTTTTCTAAGATATGAATTCGGCGGCTAAAGTAAGTGGAAAAGGCGAGAATAATCATGGTCGGTACCAAAGTGACAAACATGAGAATAACAAGGTAAGTGATTGTAATTTGGTTGATATTCCGGTATGCGTGAACATCTCCTACAAGAATATAGAAAAAATTGTCCGACTGGTAAGGAATAAATGACACCGTAGAGGTAAGTAGTCGGCGATCTTCAATTTGCAGGAGACCAGTATGATTGTAGTGCTTATTTTCAAAGGCTTTTGCCTGTGGCATATTTTTTCCAACGAGATTACGATTGGAACAAAAGCCAACGGGACTATCAGCAATGGAAGCCATTACAATACTGTCATTGGTGAGTAGGCGATTGCGCATGTAATTATTATCCAGCTTCGTAACAAGAAAGGCATTATACTTGAACCCCTCATGAAAAATTCTTTCCACTAGGGTATAGCATACGGTGTCTGTGGAAGGCGAGCTTCCACTGTCATCCTTGGTATAGGTCCAAATATTATAGCTACTGTTACCTTGGGTTGCCTGAAACCAGTCCTCGTCTTCGAAACCGTCAGGAAGAACTGTGATATTCTGACTGTCTTCAATTGCTGGGTTATCGGTATAGAACCGGATAGATGAGATGGCTGCGTTGCTTGCATGAAGCTGCTTTAATTGGCTATTTAGGTGTTCATAGTTTGCTTGCTGTGAAACAAAGGTATCAGAACTAAACAAATTTCTGCAGTCTTCAGAATTGCAGATGCCCATTGTCATAGTACGAATCGAAGTGGTCAAATCGAATAACGTAGAATTGATTCGCAAGGCTTCCGTTTGGACTTGCTTTTCATATTGCCAAAGCATTTGTCGCCTGGCATTTACAATGGCAAATAGACCAAATAGACATACCGGTATGATAGAAGACAAAAGAAATATCATATTAATCTGTTTTTTTATGTGTGTGAATTTAAAAACAGTGTGTAGTTTCTTCATTCGAAATGCTCCATTAATAGGGTAATATTCTTGCATTGGTATTATAACAGAAATTATTTACCCTATATACTGTATTTTTTTTACATGAAAGATTAGATATTTAGACAACACAGGTGAGAAAAGTTATATAGAGCAAATTGAGTATCTAAAAAAGCAGGTATCGTGTGTGGAATTGTGATGGTACAAATGCGAGGGGAAGCATTGTATACTTCGCAATAGAAGAAAAGATTATGAAAAGGAGATACTATGAAATTTAGCAATGGATGTTGGCTTCAAAAGGAAGGAACTGCGTGTTTTTCTCCTGCCGAAGTATATTTTACAAAAATAGAAGAAAATAAAGTTACACTGTGTGCACCTACACATAAGATTTCGCATAGAGGAGATACCCTTGGTGGGGTAAATTTGACGATTGAGATTACAACGCCAATGGCTGAGGTGATTCGTGTGAAAACTTCACACTACTTGGGTGTGAAAGAGGATAGCCCACAGTTTGATCTTACAATCGATGAAAATGCAAAAGTAGATGTGGAAGATAATGAGCAAGAACTCATTGTGAAAAGTGGGAATGCAAGACTTGTCATCACGAAGGAAAACTGGTCGATGACTTACTACAATGGAGAAGAAAAGCTTTGTAGTAGTGGCTGGAGAGACCTTGCCTATATGAAAACCAATTGGAAGGGGGAGGCTTATGTGTCAAGCTATGACACGGATGCCTATATGAGACAGCAGCTTTCTCTCGGTGTTGGAGAACTTATTTATGGAACAGGGGAACAGTTTGGTCCCCTCGTTAAGAATGGACAATCCATCGATATCTGGAATGAAGATGGAGGAACTTCAACCGATCAATCCTATAAGAATATACCATTTTATTTGTCAAATAGAGGCTACGGTATCTTTGTAAATCACTCGGATAAGGTATCGTTTGAGATTGCAACAGAGTCGGTTAGCAAAGCAGAATTCTCCGTAGCAGGCGAGAGTCTAGATTATTTCTTTATCAATGGTCCAAGGATGAAGGACGTACTGGTTCGATACACAGATATCACAGGAAAGCCTTCCCTCCCTGCTCCTTGGACATTTGGACTCTGGTTATCTACATCATTTACAACAAATTATGATGAACAAACCGTTATGAAATTTATTGACGGAATGCTAGATAGAGGAATTCCGATGAAAGTATTTCATTTTGACTGCTTCTGGATGAAGGATTTCAATTGGTGTGACTTTACTTGGGATTCTAGAGTATTTCCGGATCCAAAGGGAATGCTAGAGCGTATTAAGGCGAAAGGAATCAAAATATGCGTATGGATTAATTCCTACATCGCACAGGAATCCCCATTGTTTTTGGAGGGAAAGGAAAAGGGCTATTTCCTCAAGCGACCAGATGGCTCAGTATGGCAGTGGGATATGTGGCAGCCGGGAATGGCAATCGTAGATTTTACCAATCCAGAGGCATGCAAATGGTACCAGGATAAGCTAGAAATATTAGTGGATATGGGAGTAGATTGCTTTAAAACAGATTTTGGAGAGCGAATTCCAACGGATTGTGTGTACTACAATGGAATGGATCCAAAGAAAATGCATAATTACTACACCTATTTATACAATAAGACCGTATTTGATCTCCTAGAAAGAAAGAAGGGCAAAGGCGAAGCCGTGTTATTTGCAAGATCAGCTACGGTTGGAGGACAGAAGTTCCCAGTACATTGGGGAGGAGACTGCTGGTCAAATTATGAATCCATGGGAGAGAGCATCCGAGGAGGTTTATCACTTCAAATGTCAGGATTTGGATATTGGAGTCATGATATCGGCGGATTCGAGAATACATCAACTCCGGATGTATATAAGAGATGGTGTGCATTCGGACTCTTATCGTCACATAGCAGATTACATGGAAGTACTTCTTATCGAGTTCCTTGGGCATATGATGAGGAGGCAGTGGAGGTAGTAAGATTCTTCACGCGATTAAAGGCGAAGCTTATGCCTTATATTTATAGAACTGCAATACAGGCGCATACATTTGGAATTCCATCCATGAGAAGTATGGCATTAGAATATACTGAGGATAGAAACTGTGCATACTTAGAGCGACAGTACATGTTAGGAGACAATCTCCTTGTTGCGCCAGTTTTCAATGCAGAGAGCAAAGGCGAATTTTATCTTCCAGAAGAGACTGGCATGTGGACCAATTTCTTTACAGGAGAAGAGAAATGTGGTGGAAAATGGTATACAGAAAAAGTGGGATATTGTGACATTCCTCTATATGTGAAACCAGGCTCCATTGTCGCAGTCGGTGCTTGCGAAGATGGCCCAGAGTACGATTACGCAAAGGATGTAACGTTAAAGGTATATGCGCTTGCGGAGAAGAAGGAAGCGAAGACAACCATATACGGAATGGATGGGCAACTTGCTCTTTGCATGACAGCGGTTAAGGAAGGAAATGAAATCAAGATTTCTGTGGATGCAGACAATGCATTTACGATTGAACTTGTGAATTTGCGTGTGAAAGAAGCACAGGGTGCCCAGATGGATTACGAAGGAAATTCTACCATCCTGCGCGCATGTGAGAGCACGATAACCGTGACAATCGAAGAGTAACCACAGGATAAGGAAAAGGAATTTGGTAAAATTATCATGAACAAAACGGAAATGAATGAAAGAATTAGAGAAATCGTAGGACAGTTAACCTTGGAAGAAAAAGTCCGGATGATACATGGTGATGCGCTTTTTTATTCTGGTGATGTGGAAAGGTTACATATTCCTGCTGTTCACATGTCAGATGGCCCTATGGGAGTTCGATGCGAATTCCCTAGAGCAAGTTGGATTCCAGTAGGAAATTCTGATGATTATGTTACGTATTGTCCTAGCAATAGCGCAATCGCTGCAACTTGGAATCCGGAGCTTGCATATAAGGTAGGACAGGTTCTTGGCGAAGAGACAAGAGGGCGTGGAAAAGATATGATTCTAGGACCTGGAATCAATATTAAGCGAGTACCAGCAAATGGTAGAAATTTTGAATATATGAGTGAGGATCCGCACCTGATTTCGGAGTTGGTTGTTCCTCTGATTGAGGGAATTCAAGAATCTGATGTAGCTGCCTGTGTGAAACATTTTGCTTTGAATAATCAGGAGACCGAAAGACTTTGGGTGAACGTTGAAATTGATGAGCGTGCCTTACGAGAAATCTATCTTCCTGGATTTGAAGCAGCAGTAAAAAAGGGAAATGCGCATGCAATCATGGGAGCATACAATCTTATGCGAGGTGTGCACTGTTGCGAGAATCAGGAACTTCTTGGAGAAATTCTGCGTAAAGAATGGAAGTTTGATGGCGTTATTGTATCGGATTGGAGTGCGGTTCACCATACGAAAGCGGCTGCGGAAAGTCCACTTGATATCGAGATGTCAGTAACATACGATTTTGACGATTACAAGATGGCAAGACCATTGCTAGAAGCCGTGAGAAAAGGCGAAGTGGACGAGGCTTGCATTGATGAAAAGGTTGCGAATATTCTCCGCATGATGATTCGCCCTAAGATGCTAGAGGCAGCAGGAAGAAAGGCGGGGTGCTACAATACCCCAGAGCACAGAGAAAAGGTTCGCAAGGTAGCCGAAGAAGCTATTATTCTGTTAAAAAATGAGGAAGACATCCTGCCACTTCAGCCAGAGCAGACGAAGGAACTTCTTATTATTGGAGACAATGCGGAGAGACTTCACGCATTAGGTGGTGGAAGTGCTGAAATTAAGGCACTGTACGAGATATCTCCACTCATGGGAATAAAAAGCCAGCTTGGGGGAAATACAAAGGTTACGTTTGCAAGAGGCTACTGCGTATCACCAAAGGAAGAAGCGGAAGTAAATTGGCAAGAAACAAGCACAGAAGAAGGTGCGATGACAAAGCTGAAGGAAGAACGTGAGCAAGTGTCAGCGGAACTCATGGAAAAAAGAAAGGCGCTAAGGGAAGAAGCCGTTAATCTTGCTCAAAATTGCGAAAACGTAATTATTATTGCGGGACTAAATCATGATTACGATGTAGAAGGATATGACAGAGATACCATGGAACTTCCCTATGAGCAAGATTTGCTTATTGAGGAGGTGCTTAAGGTGGCACCAAACGCTGTTGTGGTTATGCGCGCGGGCAATCCAGTATCAATGGGAAAATGGAAGGATAAGGCGAAAGCCATCGTATGGGAGTATTACAGTGGAATGGAGGCAGGAAATGTTTTAGCCGGAATTCTATTTGGTAAAGTTAACCCATCCGGAAAGCTTCCAGAAACCATTCCTTATTGCATGGAAGATTGTGGAGCCATTCAACTTGGAGAATTCCCGGGAAGAGCACTCACGGAGGAAGAGAAACAGAGAATGGATGCACATACAACCGTGGAATACAAGGATGGAATCTACGTGGGATATCGCTATTATGAAAAGTACCAGGTTCCAGTACAATTTTGTTTTGGACATGGTCTTAGCTATACGGCATTTACGTATGGAGACGTCTCAGTTACAAAAGAAGTGGGGAACGCTTTGGCAGTTACGTTTAGCATAAAAAATGTGGGGACAGTAGCAGGAATGGAAACTGCGCAGGTTTACGTTGGGAAAAAGGAAAGCAATGTGGATCGACCTGTAAAAGAACTGAAGGGGTTTAAAAAGGTATTCTTACAGCCAGGAGAAGAAAAGAAAGTATCAATTTCTCTGTCAAAGGATGCGTTCACTTATTATGACGTAAAGGAAAAGGCGTTTGTTGTAGAACCAGGAACGTATCAAATCTATGTTGCCCGCTCGCTTGACCACGTGGAGAAAGTAATCGAGATTCCTGTGTCATAGTAAAAACGAATACTCCCAAAGAAGCGAGATATGGTATAATAGAAAAAAAGCATGGGGGTGTTTTTATGACTGATTTCAAGGAATTGATGGACTACGTAAAAGAGAAGGGCTATGGATCGTCTGAATTTACATCTGTAAATGGAGACATGGTGTATCTTTCACGAGGAATTAAAGCAATCTTTTTGGAAAATGAAGTGGAAGAACAGAAAATAATAGAAGCTGTTGAGCGGTTTCAAAAGAGCGACTTTGGAAATGCAGCAGAGCATGGGAAGGCATCTAGACCAGGACACGAATATGGTCGCTATGAAATTACAAATTTTGCGGATTCTGAAGAGGATTCTGCCGTATGGATTCATAGAGTAGAAGGCGCAATCAAGGTATTTTTCAAATTTGAAAGATAAAAAGGGACTTGCGTACATAAAACAGAAAAAGAATAAGCGAAGGCACAGTTGTCATTGTTATTTGAGGGATATCTCAGTTTCAAATAGGACGACTGTGCTTTTTTGCAATTCAAGTATTTCAGATAACTTTTATCAGGGACTTCAGACTATGTATAGGTGGGAAAATCGTACTAAAATCAATTTACAACACATAGGTGAAATGCTAGAATAATAGTGTAATGGGACGATTTTTCAGAGGTGAGGGTATGGAATATTCAAAGTTAAATGAGAAGAGAGCATATAAGAAGATTCCGTTGGGGAACGGGAGATTGAAGAGAAGAATTACCGCATCGAATATGAGTGAGGCGGATCGAAGACGACAGGTATCCTATCATCAGGTGCCGGAAGAGACCAATCAATTTGAGAAGACGATTTCTTCGCCTAGGTCGGAAGTAAGACACGATAAGCGGGAGGAGTTTCGACAGGAGTTAAGATCGGAACTAAGACCGGAGCTAAGGTCGGAGATAAGACCAGAGTTCAGACAGGAGGCCAGGCAGGAGCTCGTGGAGCCAAGAGGGACAGAGAATGCTATATGGAATGCGGTGGAGGACTTGCGCATTCAGGCGGAGTATTTGCAGGCGGCGTTAGATAGTAGAATTGAGGAATCACGTCGGATGCGAAATGAGGTGCCAGAGTGTAGTGAGGAAGACATGCTTGATCGTAAACTGGAGCTTTTTGTGAAAGCAATCGATGATCGCATGAGTGAACTCGAAGTAAATCTTGCCAATAGCTTGGATTTGGTGGGAGAGAATATTTACAATAATGTGACGGAATCGGATCAGCAGGTGATGGATTCTTTGATTCAGACTTCAGATAAAATCCAACAGATGGAGAAGGGGATGGATGCTCGGCTGAAGGAGGAAACCAAGGCGTTATTAGGAGAAATCCGTACAACCGATGAGGAAATGGTGAAGCAAAATGAGCAGGCACTTTCTAAGCTTGCCGACAAGAACACCATTGACAAAATCATGAAGAAGAATGCTACGCTTACAATGCTAGGAATTGGAAATTTGATAGCGAGCGTTGCTATAATGGGAATGCTGATTCTGATGAAATTCTTTTAAATAAGGAACGTTGAGACGTAATCCGCGTGGGGATTCACGATGGGAGGAAGTAACGATAGCGCGTGGGGGAGAATATGGAACAAAGGCGAAAAGCGTTTTTAGAGAACAACTGTGAAAATGTCGAGATTGTGATATTTGTATTAATGTTGGTAATGTCGGCAGTTGCATATTCTGTGGTGGTACGTTTTGGCTTTGATGATATGCCAACGGATGATGTGATATCTTCCGCAATGAATTTGCTGGGCATATTGATTACGACCATTCTTATCGTCAGTAAGTTGATGGAGCGAGGTAAGAGGACGAATGAGGACATGCTGCTTACCTTGATTGTGTTTGTCATGCATTTCAAGATGTTTTTGCAGCTTACCGCGACAAGTCTTGGAAGATACAACGAATTTAGTGATTACCTAGAAATTTCAGACTTATTTCTATACTTGTCATCTCCGATATTGCTGGTGGTATTCTGGTGCTATATGGTTGAGCTTCTTCGTATGCGCAAGAAATTATGGCGGAAGCTAACGACCGTGGTTCAGCTTTTGATTGTATTGGATTTTGTGTATATTGCGTTAAATCCTTTGTTTCATCATTTGTATTACACGGACAAAAGGGGGAATGCAATCTATACCGCTTGGCTACCTACGGTATATGTGGTTCCGACGATTGTTTTGATTATGCTGGTTTGGCTAATTATTTCTTCCAAAACCAAGCGATATATGAAGTGGCTGACGGTGTCCTTTCCGCTTTTTCCAATCGTATGCATGGGCATTGAACTGTACAATTCTACAACGAACATTGTTATGGTGGGCGAGTTAATCTCAACATTACTGATTTATACGTCCATTCATGTGCAGAGGGCAGATGAGCTTGCTAAAATTGAGATGAAGCTGATGGAGCAGAGAACGCGAATTATTATTTCGCAGATACAACCACATTTTATCTATAATACGTTGAATACGATTGGGTATTTGTGTACGAAGGAGCCAGAGATGGCGAGGAAGGCGACGGATTGCTTCTCACAATATCTGCGCAATAATTTGCAAGCAATTGATGAGGAGAAGCTAATTCCCTTCAAAGAGGAAATTGGACATACGCAAACCTACATATGGCTGGAACAGCTTCGGTTTGGAAACCGTGTGACGGTTACCTATAATATTGAAGTGGAAGAGTTCCGTATTCCGGCGCTGACACTTCAACCGATTGTTGAAAATGCGATTAAGCATGGAATCTGCCAGAGAGAAGAAGGCGGAAATATTATTATCGAGACCAGAGAGACTGCTTCCGATTATGTGATTACCGTGTCAGATGATGGTGTAGGGTACGATGAGGATGCAATAGAAGCAGGAGATAAGAAGCATGTTGGATTGAAGAATGTGCGAGAGAGATTGAAACTGATGTGTGAAGGCAGCATTCATTGTAGCAGCACAGTTGGTGTTGGAACAATTTGCAAGATATACCTTCCAAAGGAGAGGAATGAATGAGGGTCTTAATAATTGATGATGAATTAATCGCTCTGGAACGTATGCGTGACATTGTAAAGAGCGTATTGCCCGATGCTAATATTACGGTTTTTCAGAAGCCGAGTGCGGTAATGGATTATGTGGAGATGAATCCCGTAGATATCGTGTTTATGGATATTAATATGCCGGGCATTACGGGAATTGAATTAGCAAAAAGGCTTAAGACCATGAGCCCTACGCTTAATATTGTATTTACAACCGGATATTCGGAATATGCGTTGGAGTCATATAAGCTGAATGCCAGTGGATATTTGATGAAACCAATCACCGAGGAAGCGGTGAGAGAGCAGTTGGATAATTTGCGTTATCCCGTCGAGATACAAAGAACGCAGCGGGTTGTGGTAAAGTGCTTTGGAAATTTTGAGCTGTTCGTGGACGGACAGATTGTGAACTTCAAGTATGATAAGACAAAAGAACTTCTAGCCTACCTCGTTGATCGAGAGGGTTCTGGATGTACAAATCGAGAAATCATGGTAGCGTTGTGGGAGGATGATGATCATAAATCATATCTGTCCAATCTAAAGAAGGATTTGAATGATACTTTAGAGTCTTTGGGGTGTCAGGACATTGTAGAGAGCAGTTGGGGAAAGATGGCGATTAAGACATCGAAGCTCTCTTGTGATTATTATGATTGGAAGGCAGGACTTCCTGCCGGGATTCATGCTTACAATGGAGAATATATGTCGCAATATAGTTGGAGCGAGGTGACAGGTGCAAATATCTTGAAGGAGAAATAGAGCTAAAAGAGTGACACTTTTGTGAAAAATGGAAAAATGAAATGGAAAACACACAAATTCACAGTATGAATTTGTGTGTTTTTTTGCTTTCGTTTATTCATGAGGTGTTGGCATTACCACAAGATATAGTGGAAAATGTGCAGATGTTAAAGAATAGTGCAATTTTCCTAGAAATTGGTAAAAAGTTCTAAAAAAGATGGATTTTTTCGGGAGACTGTGACACTTTATTGAATAGGATGATGGTACTATAGTAACAAGAAAGGAGTGAGGCCGTGTGACTTTTGTTGCAGTTGATCAGGACGGTAGGCGACTGAGAGCGCTGACCGGAGTGCTGGCAAAATCATTTCCAGGATGTACATTATTTGAATATCGCCAGCTGAACAGAGCGGCCGAATTCATTATGGAGAATACCATTGATGCCGTGTTTGTAAGCGAAGGTTTTGGCGAAGACACTGCCGAGATGGTGGAGTACTTGGAGATGAACAAAAAAGGATTACCTGTTTATATTATCCATGACGGAGCAGGAGCAAAAAAATACAAAAATAATCTTGATTGGCCGATTTCAGTAGAAAGTGCCAAGCAACAAATCCGAATATAGAATTACGGAAGGAGACAGATTATGAAGATAAGAAGTACAAGAATCGTTGCGTTAATTATTGCAATTACAATGCTTCTTGGAGGTGTGATTAGCGTATCAGCAGCAACGGAAGGTGATGGAACAACACTTCTTCAGAGGCCAACTCAGCCAGGAAAAGTGGTAGATTTTGATTCTACGGTTGCGTTCAAGCTGGAAGTTTATCGAGAGGATGATGAGTTTGTCATCTATCAGCTAGCAGAGATGATTTGGAACAGTACTTTGCTTGCGAAGAAAGGTTCCTTTGAGAATGCAACCTGGGTTGCACCGCTTAAGGATTGGATTGCAAACGATGCTAAGTATGCAGAGCATATTGATTTCAGTGCCTATACAACGCCAGCTTTGCTAGGTAAAGAAGGAGAGAAGGATAGTGCAGCGGCGGTAACCTTCATGAGTGCGATCCAGAGGGCATTAGAGAATGACGCCGCATTTAAAACGGATATGGAAAGCTACTTGGTTGCTGTGAAAACTGGTGCTACACATACCGAGGGAATTGATGAGAAGACTTGGACACTTGAGAATGTGGATGCAGATGGTCAAAAACAGGACAAAAGCTTTACCGCTAGTGTAAGTCCAGCAGAAGAAGGAGAACCTGCAACCTTTACCAAGGAATATGCAATTTCAGGTCTAGCGTTTGGTTTATATATGGTGGATCCTTCCAATACGGTTTCACAGAGAACCTATCAGCCATTGTTAGTGGATTTGTCACCAGATCAGACGGGGCCTTCTGGTAACTGGTATTATGGAGAAACCATTTCCGCTTCTTTGAAATATCAGGATTTGAATATTAGGAAGAAAATTTATAAAGGAGAACAGACCTTAAGTGCTTTGGTAACGACACCGGTAAATGAAACAGATCTTTACGATTACGATATTGTGAGAGCAGATGAAGCCGTGAATTTCTATATCGAGGTGCAAGTACCTCAGTATCCAAAAGAGACAGCGAATAAAGCCATGTATGCAAACGATATCATGGCAGCAGGCTTTACATTGAATGTGGCTTCTGCATACCTTCAATATTCCAAAGATGATGGACTTACTTGGGCGCATGTAGATCCTAAAAATTACAAATTGATTATTGCAAGTAATGCCAATATCTTTTATGCAAAGGATAAAGACAATAAAACCGTAGAATTCGCCTTTTCTATTGCAAATGAGAATACGGAGTCGACAGGCAACTACACCACCTACTATTTGAAGGATGGTAAAGCGACACAGCTTGGTTTCTATGGAACCGATGCAGATGCGATTAAGGCGATTATGAATGCCTACAATAACCAGATGGCAGCGGATAAGAAGGTATCAGGAACGGTTGATACAAAGGATACGACGCAGGGAACGCTGGGTATCCGCCCATATACAAAATCCGTGATTAATGCAGATTTCTTCTACGATCAGCTGATGGATTCGGTTGGACAGATTACGAATTTGAGACTTGGATATACCGCAGTTGTGAATGAAAACATGGAAATCGGAACGGACAATAATACCAACGTGATTGATTTCTATTATGTGAAGGATTCAACAGGAACCATTGGATATGTAGAGGATGATGTGGTGGCATGGACCTATGCAGCACAGATTATCAAGATTGATGGTGAGACCGTGAATCTGGATGGAACCCCACTTGTGGATGGTTCGGGAACACCGCAGAAAATCGATTATTTAAAGAATGCGTTGTTTGATTTATATCGTATGACGGATGAGTACTGTAGTGGATCGGCTTCTACCGGAACAGAGGATACGGATTATGTAAATTATACATGGATTAGTAACCACGATGGATTTGCAACCTACGAAGCCGCAGGGATGCCAGAGAAATTAGATCAGGTAACCGGGGAGGTATTCTTCCACGTGGTGGATGCAGAACCGGATGCCTGTCCAGAACCACATAAGCATATTCAGGTGTTTAAGAGAATTCGAACCAATATCAAATCGGTGGAAGACGAAGAAGGTGTGCTTGTAAAAGGCTTGGATCCAGATTCCTACATCTTGATTGAGACTAATCCACCTTCGGAAGAATTTAATCCTTTAAGCGAGGGGGTATGGTTTGAAATTAATCAGTATACAGAAGCCCAGGCAGAAGCAGCAGGAGGAACGTATAAAGGCTTCATTGGAGATGACAGAGAGAACCGTATCGATGGTATCTACCCGATTAAGGTATTGAACTTTAAAGGAACGATTCTCCCATCAACCGGTGGAATTGGTACCCTAATCTTCACCGTCGTTGGTATCGGTATTATGTTACTGGTAATGACAATCTTAGTAATGGTTGCCAGACGAAAAAAGGGTGAATTTGAACAATAGGCAAGGAGGACAAAGATATGAAGAAAATGAATAAGAAAATCTTAGCACTCCTGGCTGCAGGGGCTTTGATCATAGGGATGTCTCCGATAGAGCATACGTTAGCAATTACAACGGAAACCTTGGATGAAACAAGTGGAAAATACACACAGGTTAGTGGTGAGGGCACTCCAGGACACTTTGATATCGTAATGCGAGATGCATCTGATACGGTTGAAATCTATCAGATTGCGCAAATGAAATGGACCGAGTCGACCTATGAGGAGGTGGCTTGGGTACCTGCAGTAAAGACCTGGCTGGAATACAATGGATATGCAAGCTACAATACGCCGCAGGCACTTGCTGCCGCAGCTTCTTCGATTCAAACAGATGTCTTAAAGGATATGTTCATTTCGAAAGAAGACAGTGCGCATGATCCAATTGATACCTCGAATCTTACGAAGGTAGCAGCCGGAAATATTGAGGCATTGCCACCATCCGATCCTGTCTATATTACAAGTGAGAATTACACAAGTTTTTCAGGCATCACGAAGGTGATTCGCTATACAGATGGCGTTAATACTTATGCAGTAGGTGAGACCTACACCAATCCGTCCGGAAATAGTGTTACGGTTATTGAAGGTGACAATGCGGGACTTACACCAATCACAATCTATTGTGATACCAATGCAACCGACGAAACGACCAAATCTGGACATATGGAGTATCAAGAGGGTGAGTTATTCCAACAGGCTAAGGAAGGTACCATCCGTGTAACCAATATTCCACTGGGTATGTACATGGTATTGGGTAGTTATACGGGAGGTTCTTATGCGCCGCTTACCGCTTCCGTAGTTCCAGAACGTGATGGAGCCAATGGTAACTGGTACTTAAAAGACGAATTAACTTATGCCATGAAAGCTGCAAAGGTTACCATGAATAAGTTAATCAATGGAAAACCGGCAGATGAAGTAAGAGCTGGCGAAACCGTAGAATTCGAGATTGAATTTACACTTCCAATCTATCAGGCACGTGATACGTCTAAGAACAATGTGGCAGCTTATACCTTATCCTTTGATGATTATTTGGATTCCAAAGCGTTCTTATTGGATCCGACATCTGTGAGCATACAGTACCGCACTTCTGCGGATGGTCCATGGACAACGCTTGGAAATGAGTATTATAGCTCCATTATTGCAAGTGCGAAGGCGTCTACCGGGTTGATTCCTTCCGTAAATGCGACCACAGGAGCCCTTACCAACGGTGGACTTTCCGTATGGGGATGTAGTACAGGTCATTTGAAGGACTATGCCATTTATGAGAATGCAGTAAGTCACTATAATGAGGAAACGGGCAAATACGAAGTATGGTATTACTATTACTACTATCGAAATGGTGCATATCATCTTCTGACGAATTCTGGCTCGAGTGCATACACATTAAGCAATTCCAACTCTTCGTTAAATGGAAGCTATAAGTGTTCCTATATTTCACAGCTGGCAGGAAGTTCAACTAAAATATATGCAGCACCAACACCTAGTAAATATCGATTAGCTGCGGATACCACTTATTCTGCAGGATACATGGTTCGTGCAATCTATAGTAATGCAACAGGAGATGCTGTTAACCATGGATGGTCAGAGTATGCAACAAGTGCAAATCAGCCATTTACGAACTGGTATAAGACCTATTATCAGAAAGATTTTGAGTCGAATATTTTTAACGTAACCTTCGATTATGACAAGCTTCTTACAATGGATGACTTTGTAAGGAGTACGCCAAAGGTAAGAATCGTTTATAACTCAGAAGTAACAGCAGACATTCGTGTTGGGTCAGAAGCTAACCTGAACCGCGCGGTGATGAAATATGAAGCAAATTCCGCAGGAACGCTTTTTTCCACAATCGAGGATACGGTAAATGCCTATAGTTATTCCCTTCAGCTGATTAAGTTGGATGGTGATACGCAAAAACCACTGTCAAATGCAACTTTTGATTTATTTAAAGAGGCATATATCTTTGATGCAGATGGCAATTACGATGGACTTGCGGATAAAGATACAGTTGATGAAAGCGTTACCATTCCAAGTGGAAAATTTGGAGATCATCAGTTCAAGGAATTGGTGGAAGCGGATTATACGCCAACTGGTGGGGAAACCCAATTAGAGGCGTATGGTGCAAAATTAACCTCGGAAAAGACTCGGTACTATACGGTGGAGAACGAGGACGGAACGACTTCTGTTTTCCTCTTATATATGATGAGCACCGATGCAAAAAAGAAATACTTCGAGGGTGTCATCCAATCTGTGGCGGATTCAGAGGGTGTAAAATTGTCGGGGTTGGATTCTGGACGTTATGTGCTACAGGAAACTGGTTTACCAAGCGCAGAGTATAACTGGCTTGCAGAGGATGTTTTGTTTGACATCAGTCAGCTGTCAGACACGGAAATTGCAACAAACTATGCAGGTAGTCTTGCCGCATTCGTGGATGGCGGTAGTAACGTTCACACCGATGGAAATTATCCAATTACGGTTTTGAACTATAAAGGAACCGTTCTTCCATCAACAGGTGGAATTGGTACCACAATCTTCATTATCCTTGGTATCTTGTTGATGCTATTGGCTATGATTATCGTCATTGTTAAGAACCGAAAGAAAACAGAAACGATTAGCTTTATCCTGGCATTTGCACTTCTTTTCACGGCTGTTTTTGCAGGAAGCTCGACAGCCTATGCGGTTACTTCTGTGACGGTAAATGAGTCAAATGGACGACAGGTGACAGGCAATCCAACGACGAATTTCACGGTTTCTGTAAAGGACAAGGAAGACGTCATTTCTGTCTATAAAGTTGCGGAGATGAACTGGAATGATGACCGTAATACATACGATGATTTGCAGTGGGTATACACCGTTACCCAATGGTTTAAGTCAACAAGTGGCTCGGCATATGCGAAATATGCAACCCCAGAAGAACTTGGAGCTGCTACAACGGCGGAACAGACGGCATTCTGGAATGCGTTGCTAGAAGATGCAAAGACAAATTTGAACAACTTGGAAAGCTCCGACAAACTCAAGGACGAGTTTGTTACAAAAAACATAGATGGGGAGAATACTTCTTATCTAGTAAGTGATGTTCATTTTGGAATTTACTTGATTACAGGTAGCAATGGCACGAAGACATACCAGCCACTTTCCGTTGATGTCATTCCGACACAGTCAGGACCTTATGGACATTACTTCTTGAGCAATAGCATTACGGCAACCTTGAAGTTCGAGACGGTAGGCATTGAGAAGACAATCAACGAAGGCAGTTATGCAACTGTTAAGGTGGGGGATGATGTTTCTTTTGATATTGTTGCAGAGGTTCCAGATTATCCGGCAAAGGATGCGTCTGATACTTCGAAATATCCATATAGCATCGATGATGTGATGTCGAAGGCCTTCGAGTATAACAAGGATGCGAAGTTGTATTATTCAACAGACGGCAAAGCTACCTGGCAGGAGTTGACCACCGGTTATACCCTATTGATGGTTCCAGCAGCTACAGGAACAACACCAACTTCATACGGTATGGGTATCTACACCAGTGGTACAGAAAAAATTTATGTCAATGTAACACCAAGTGGATATGATTGTTATGCATTAGATGATGCTTCCAAACAGCTTGTTAAGCTAAACGCAGCAGTATTGAATGGTAACTTTAATACGGTAAGTGCAATCTCAAACGACACAGTTTTGGACAATTATAATAAATTGTTTAAAACTAATGTTGCTAGCTTTGGAAAAAGCAATACTTCGACCTGGAAGCCAGTATATAATGCGACCTTCGATTATGATTACTTGCGAGATACCCTAGAGGCTACTCATGTTCGGTTGTCTTACACGGCTAAGATTACATCGGATATTGAGGTGGGAACACAGAATAACACCAATACAGCAAGCCTTTACTACCAGAAAGATGCAGGTGGAACCATTGAACCAAAGCCTTCCACGGTTTATGCGTATACCTATGGTATGAACCTTGTTAAGTTGGATGGAGAAAGCGAGACCAAGAAAGGACTTGGCGGAGCAAAATTCTCTCTTTATGAAGCGAAGTATCTCTATGTTCCAACATCGGCAGATGGGGATGCACCAGGAACGGATGATTCCGATTATGCAAGCTATACATTCTACACCGATATCTATAGTAAGACGCCGGAGACTACAACTGCTCCAAAGGGTTATACTTCAACAGCAAATGCTGTAGAGGAACTTACAACTTTGAATTTGGTATCAAAGGTTGTTACCAATGCTACCAGTGATCCGGTAGATATTAAGACGGCGGATACTTTCTACCGTAAGGTAAAGGTTACCTCAAGTGCGGAATCGCCATGTGGAGTATGTGGAAGAACCGATGAGCATTATCATATTTGGGCGTGTACGCTGATTAATGACAAAATTGAACCAGCAGGAGACTTGGTTGGATTTACAGTAGAAGGATTAGAGCCTGCAACTTACGTGTTAAAAGAAACATTGGCACCAAAAGATTATAACCTTTTGAATGAAGCAATCATCTTCGATATCAATGATTTAACAGGTGAGGAAATTACAGCACAAAATACAACACATGCAACCTTCAAGAGTGATGACGGTACCTTCTATACCACAGGTATTTATCCAATTGAAGTAGCGAACTACTCCGGAACCGTACTTCCATCAACGGGTGGAATCGGTACCATACTCTTTACGATTCTTGGTATCTCCGTTATGTTACTGGTAATTGTAATGATTATCCTAATCAGTCGTAGAAGAGAAGAAGAGCCGGAATTTTAATTCTAATCAGATTTCATAATTAGAGTGAGGAAGAAGGCGGATTTTCCGCCTTTTTCCATTCATAAGAACGCACTCCTTAAGTAGCGAATCTATGAGTGGGAGTAAAAATGTGGATGTCGGAAACCAGAATGAAAAAGCGGGGTCTCTGCCAGCTTTGGGAGTTCGTATAGAGGGAAAAGAATGGTTCAAAAAAGCAGAAAGGTGAATTTCATTAATTTCATATTGATTGTCATCTTTCTGATTGGGATGGGCATTCTTCTTTATCCAAACATTAGTGACTATTTTAATCGAAAGAATAGTTCGAAAGCAATCGCCACGTATGACGAAGAGCTAAACGAGGTGAATGAGAAGGAGCGGGAAGCAATCTATCAATCAGCGGAGGAATATAATGAAGGATTGCGTTCCGATGCAGGGCGTTTCTCCGTGTCGGAGGAGCGACATGAGCAGTATATGAAAGAGCTGAACATTGACGGAAAAGGGATGATGGGAGTGCTCGAAGTGGGCAAATTGGATTTAAAGGTACCTATTTATCATACAACCGATGAGTCGGTGCTACAGAATGCTGTGGGGCATGTGGAAGGAACCTCACTTCCTGTGGGAGGCCTTGGAACGCATGCAGCTTTGTCGGCACATACGGGGCTTCCGTCGGCGGTTCTATTCTCAAATCTTGAGAAACTAGAAGAGGGCGACGTCTTTACGGTTCATATTCTTGGAAAGGAATTGCATTATGTCATCGACCAGATTGCGGTAGTTCTTCCAGGCGATACTTCAGAACTTGCAATTGACCCAAACGAGGATTACGTTACGTTGATTACATGTACGCCGTATGGTGTGAATTCCCATCGATTGTTGGTTCGTGGAAAACGCGTACTGGATCCAAAGGACCCTGCAATTGAGAATGCGGAAAATGCGAAGCTGGGATGGACAAGGGAAAATATTGTATCCGCCATCGCTGCGGCATTTGGAGTTGTATTTTGTGGATTGTTGCTGTTCCTGATTCCTGCGCAAATTGTTAGGAAAGGAATTCGACCTTGGGATGAAGGGTTCTTGGATGTGATTAATGGAGCAATTTTGATTGCCGACAATGCGACGCGGGAAAACTGGGAAGTGCATTATGTGGCAGAAGAGGCAGACTGGCTTGCAAATTTGAGACGCTGGGATGAGAAAATTCTAACAGGCAGTACTTTGACGGACAAAGAGTTTGAGAATACGGATTTAACCAAGAAGAATCCGTTTGATCATAGGATGAATCCGGAAAGTACAGTAAGTGATAGTGAGGCACAGATCTTTGAAAGCATGTCCCCGGAACTGGATATTACGGAGGAACGATACAACAGGACGTATTCCTTCTTTGATAAATTTGAGGGGGCAAGAGAGTATGATGAGTACTGGTACGAGGACAAGCATGTGAAAAACACAGAGCAAGCAAAGACTGCTTACAAGAGTGCAAATGGAAAGCGCGAAGAACAAAGGAAAGAGAAGGTTTGGGATAAAAATATTCTGGAAAAAGTAACACAAAATTGGGGACAGATATCGGTTCCTACCTACCGGGATGCTGTAAATTATATTGACTTTGATAAGCCGGGACCGAAACCAAGCCTAGAGAAAGATCCTTATGAGCAAGCTGTGGAAAATGAGAAAAAAGAGAATGCGAGAAAACATAAGAAGGTAAAAAGCTGTTGAGTTCAAGCACGAATTCGATATAATTAAAATATAGGAAAAAAGATGGATATGATATAAGGAGATTACGGTAGGAAAGGAAGGCAGGAGCATTATAGTATAGGAAAAGGATGGGTATGCTATGGGACGTTTCGATGAGAAAGACTTGAAAAACGCCGGCACAGAAGATAAAATGGCCGCCTATATTAGAGAGCAGGAACAGGAAATCCAGATTCTAAGACAGCAAGTAAAAGAGTACGGCAAGGATATTAATCATGTTGCGCAGATGTTGGAGCTACAGCAGGAATGGATGGATAGTGAAAATAACAAACCGCGCAAAGTCGTCCACGAGATGGATGAGAAGCAATTCAAAGATCTAGAGGAACGTCTCCATTCTATGGATAATCGACTTACGGTTCTAGAGGATTTGATAGAACGCGAGCTTACCATAGGAATTCCGGAGAAACTGGATGAATTATATGAAAAGACACATACCGATTGCATCAAGGTGTACCGTAATGTTCAGGCTGTTATTGTGGAAGAAAATGCGAAGCAGAATAAGCTACTCGTGCGAATGGATGGAAGAATTGGTAAGAGTAAGAATCGGATTACGTCAGCTTTCATCTGTTCCATTATTTCCGCAATTGTTACCGTTATCCTTATCATTCTCGTAATACTACCAGCTTTCGGAATTAAATTGTTGTAAGAGGAGCTGGAATAAAAAGAATTGGAATAAGAAGAGTTGTAAATACAGAATTAAGAATTACAAATAGTACAAGATACAAGAAAGGAAAGTGGCATGGGAAGAAAGAAATCAATTTTAATGAATCGAATAATTCCCATGTTACTTTCCTTTTTTCTGGTAGTGGGAGTATTTGGTGGAGTAAGTAAAATGAAAGCGGAGGCGGCAACGGAGGTGGCAGTTCATTTCACAGGATTGCTAGCAACGGATCCATTGGAATTGTATCCACTTGCAGAGTATACGGAGGAGGCCAAACAGAAATGGACCAAAGAAGTAGAGAAGCTTGCGACCGCAGAGAATCCGATTATGGATATCGAGGAATTTAACCAGCTATCGGAGGAGGACGCCGACTTATACTGTGATGAACTATTGGCAAGATTGTTGCAAGATACCACCATGGAAGTACAAAAGATTACGCCGGATCACTTTGCGACAACCTATGATATGGAGCTTATGCCTGGATATTATGCTGTTCTTCCAAAAGGTGCAGCAAGAGTATATCGAACCCGTATCTTGAAGGTAAATCCTGGGGGACGCATTTCGGTTTCCTTTGAGGAGAAGGATTATTCCATTCCAGAAATAGAGGCTTCTGTTAGCAATCGTACCAATGACAGCCGTGGCGAAGATGAAAGGCTTGGCACAGATGAAAGTGGCTATCCCCTATTGATAAAAGGGGATGAACTTGTCTATACGGCGAGGGTTTCACTTCCGAATCATGGGAAGGCGTATGTGGGTGAACAGGCATGTCGACGGCTTCTCGTTATGCTTCCAAAGGGAATTGCATACCAAGATTCTTTGAAAATATACGGAATAGAAGAGGAAAATAGAACAGAAGTTGAAATCGGTTCGGAAACGGTTAAACAGAATGTCATTGGAAAATGCACTGCTTATGTAAAGAAAATAGACAATCGTATGCTTTTTCTTGAGAAAGAGGATAAGACATTCTTGAATATGGATGGCTCAACATTGGCAACTGGAGAGCTACAAGCAGCAATCGATGCATACAATCGCAACACAAAGCTAGAATTGCAGGCGAATCAAAGTGCAGGAAATCAAAGCGCAGAAGACCAAAATGCAGAAGAACAAAGCACGGAAAATCAAAATGATGAGGGAATACAGGAAGAAGATCTGCAGTCAGTGGAATACACTTATGTGAATATGTTAACCTTGGAAAAGGAATTTACTTACCAGAAGGCAGAACTGGAATTGGTGGCGCAAAAGAATTCGGAGGGGAATTCGTCAGGACATTACGATTTGACTACCACTTGCTATTATGCAACCAGTCCCGTAGACCAGACGGCTTGGAGTAACGTCACAGGAAGTGGAAGAATTAGTTCCTATGGTTTGTTCTTTTATGTGGTAGATGGAGATATTGGCGATTATTCTACAGGAGAACCAGTTGACATCTCAACGGAAGACGCTGCAACGGAGACAGAACTAGACCCCTCTTCCTTGGAATATATTTTGAAATACAACAAACGGTTGGAAGCTGTGGAGTTGGCGCTTTTTTCCTATGTTGCAACGGTGAAATTGGACGGAACAGAGGAAGATGAAATCAAAAGGTTAGAGGCGAATTATCAGGATGGCGTGTTCTATACGGTCCCTAATGCATATGGTACGGAAGAAGATTTGTATGTCATGATAGAAACGGTCGTATCAAACGCGCGCGGAGAAGCTGCAATAGGAGGACTTCGACCATTTCAAAAATATCTGATTATGGAGTCGGCATTTCCAACGGGATACACCATTTCACAGGTGTACCTCATTATTAATGAGGATGACTGGAACGATGTGACATTCATGGAAGGGGACCTTGCAGCAGACATTCTCTGGCTGAATTATGAAGGATACTATCTTCCAGATACGGGAACGAATAAGACCGTTTTCTTTTTTGCCGGAGGATTACTGCTTATGATTCTAGCCGTTGTGCTACGGACGAGATTGTACGTTAAGATTAGTAAGCGACATCCTAATTATTGGAAGGTTACGGAACATCCTGAGGGGAAGCGACCTTGGAAAGAAGAGACCTCTGACAATGAGCAAAAGCAGAAAGGAAATAGAAGAAAATAGAAGGAAGAAAGGCTTTAGAAAATGCACAGTGGTTCGTATTTGATACATTTCCACTGTGCATTTATTGTTGTTATCGCTTTTTTTCTTAAGTTTTTCTTAGATTCCGTACGAAGAAAAAAAGATGAAGTATAATAGGAAAATAGAAGATAGAAAACAATTGACTCATATAGAGGAATGATAGAGGAGGGTACAATGTTAGAAATCAGAGACTATACAAAGAATTATGGTGGGGATAAGTTGGCTTGCGACCATGTGAATTTGAAGGTTGAGGCAGGAGATATCTTTGGATTTATCGGACACAATGGTGCTGGAAAAAGTACTACCATTCGTGCAGTGGTAGGTGTTCTTGATTTCACAGAGGGAGAAATTACCATTGATGGACACTCAGTAAAGACGGAGCCAATGGCTTGTAAACAGGTGACCGCGTACATTCCTGATAATCCAGATTTGTATGACAATCTAACTGGAATTCAATATTTGAATTTTGTTGCAGATGTATATGATGTCAGCGAAGCGGATCGAAATGCAAGAATCGAGAAATATGCTAATGCATTTGAAATTACTGCAGCACTGGGAGACCAGATTTCTTCCTATTCACATGGAATGAAGCAAAAGGTGGCTATCATCTCAGCGCTGATTCATGAACCAAAGCTTTTGGTTTTGGATGAGCCATTTGTAGGTCTTGATCCAAAGGCTTCCTTCACATTAAAGCAGATTATGCATGAGATGTGTGAGAAGGGAACAGCCGTATTCTTTTCTACGCATGTGTTGGAGGTGGCAGAGAAGCTTTGTAATAAGATTGCAATTATCAAAGCGGGCAAGATTATTGAATCTGGATTAACAGAAGAGGTTATCGGAAATCAAACACTGGAAGAGGTATTCTTGGGGGTGAAGGATGAAGAAAAATAAGACAAGTCTATTACTTCGCACAATGCTTACCTCCACAAGCGGATGGAATGTATTGCGCTATAGCAAGGATAAGAAACGAAGAAATCAAGTCATCGGAAATGCAGTAGGGTTTGTCATCCTATTTCTCTTGCTGATGTTCTTTACAGGGGCAAATTCCGTAGGACTTGGCATCATAGGAATGGCAGAGGCAATTCCTGAATTATGTGCACTTGGTTTGTCGACAGTAGCCTTTCTGTTTACGTTACTGAAATCGAACGGGTATCTCTTTGGCTTCAAGGAATATGATATGCTGGTTTCGATGCCATTTGAGATTCGAAGCATTGTTGCCTGTAAATTTTTATACATGTACATAAAGAACCTAATCTGGTATATACCGGTATCTATTGCAATGCTTGTGGGATATATGATGTATGCGGATGCATCGATTGTTACCGTGGTGGCATGGCTACTGTTATCGCTTATTATTCCGATTATTCCATCGGTGATTGCATCTGCAATTGGAGCACTTATTGTTCGAATTGGAATTTCCTTCAAACATAAGAAAGCCGTTCAAATGATATTAACCTTTGCATTCATCTTCCTGTGCGTTTGTTCGAGATTCATCGTGGAAGCGATTTTTAGAAAAGGCGAAGAAACGCAAGTAATGCAGAATGTATCTGAGGTAACCAAGAATATTAGCGGATACTATTTCCCGGCAAAATGGTTCGGAGCTACCATCAATGAGGGAAATTGGCTGTTAGGACTTGGAATTATTGTGTTGACAATAGCGCTTTTTGCCATCTTCTTTGCAGTGGTAAGTAAATCTTATCGCAAAATGAACTCGAAGCTTTCTACAGGGGCTGCGCACAAGAATTTTAAGATGACAGCGCAGCGGAAGCACAGCATTCCACAGAGTATTGTTCAAAAAGAGTGGAGACGCTTGACTGGCTCGACGGTGTATGCGACAAATGCTTGCTTTGGAGAGCTCTTTGCCGTAATTCTTGGTATCGTTGCGCTCTTTGTGAATGCGGAGAAAATCATTGCAGTCATAACACAGGGAGCACCAATGGAACCAGAAATGCTGGTGCCAGCAGTGCCTATGTTTGTATATTTCTTTGTAGGGATGATGCCAACCACCTGTTGCTCGCTTTCCCTGGAAGGAAAGAACTACTGGATTGTGCAGAGTATGCCAATGAAGAAGATGGATTTGTACAAGGGTAAGATGCTTTTTAACATGTATTTAATGCTTCCTTGTATGTTAATTGGAGCATTGGGACTTGGAGTTGCCTTCCGCATTGACTTGGTGGAATACATCCTATACATTTTGCTTAGTATTGCATTGTGCGCCTTTTCTACTTGTCTGGGAATGATAACTGGAATTAAGCATGCAAAATTTGACTGGGAAAATGAGATTGAGGTGGTGAAGCAGGGAGCAGCCGTTGCCATCTACCTATTTCCAAATATGATTATTACCATGCTTCTAATGGTTGGAACCGTTGTGCTGGGATTGTATATGGATGTAAAATTGGTGCTTCTTATCGTGACAGTCTGCTATAGCATATTCGCGGGTCTGTGTTATTGGGTGGTGGCAAAGCTGGCCAAGAAAGCGGACAGGCATGTAGCATAAAAGGTAATTGTGAAAATAAGATTACGGTTAAAATTCCTTAGGAAAATTGTAAAAAGCGAACAAAATAATAATTTGATATAGGAAAATAGAAGTTGTAGCGATGATAGCTTCTTTTTTCCTGATTTATGTAAGTAAGACAGAGGAGAACGTTGCAATGGAAATGTTTGATAAGGCAAGAAGGTTTATATATAGAAATGCAAGACCAATAGATTTATTCCGGTTCCAATTTTTATTTGAAAATGGCTCAAAGGAAAATGTTGTTGAGGCTTTGAAAGAATATCAGAATTCTGATGGTGGATTTGCATATGCTCTGGAGCCGGATTGTTGGAATGAAAAGTCAACACCATTACAGACCTGGGTGGCAACAAGAATTATAGAAGAAATCGGATCTATTGATAAAGATTCTGAATTGGTTCAAGGAATTATCAAATACTTATGTTCAGGAAATGAATTTAGCAATGGATATTGGAAAGGCTTGAATGGTGTAAAGAGCAACAATAATTATCCTCATGCAATATGGTGGTCTTATGACGAGAACGCGTCTGATTCATACAATCCGACAGCGAGCTTAGCAGGGTTTCTGTTGAAATATGCGGAGAAGGACTCTGATGCATATATGTTTGCGGCTAATATTGTTCAAAAAGCGGTAGAGCTTTTTACCCAAAATGCTCCAATAGAATCTATGCATGAAGCCGCTTGTTTTGTTGAATTATATGAGTATTTGAAATCTGGGGAAATCGAAGATGTTGTTGATATGGCAGCGTTTAGGTTAAGTTTGGAACAACAAATAAATTACTCTATAACAAAAGACACAAGTAAGTGGAACAAAGAATATATTTGCAAACCTTCATTATTTATTAAAAGCAGCTCTAGCAGTTTTTATGAGGCAAATAAAGATATTTGCGATTATGAGTGTAAGTTTATAACGGAATGTCAGAACGCTGATGGAACATGGAATATTACGTGGGATTGGACAGATTATTTGGAGCAATGGAGTATTTCAAAAAATTGGTGGCGTTCAGATGTTATTATTAATAATTTGAAGATTTTGAAAAATTATGGACATCTAAACTAAAACGAGAGATATTATCTGTGTTTGACACCTTTATGAAAAACAAGTAAAATCGGATGCAGGCAAAAAAGGAGCTGCGCTGCGCTTAACAGTGAAAGAGTGACACAAGGCTCTGCGTTATGCTTAAGAGTGAAAAGTGACGCAAGGCGTTGCGTTCTGCCTAAGCGTAAAAAAGTAACACAAGGCGCAAGATAGGCTTGCAACGAGGAGAAAGAATGAAACATTATTTTACAAAGCAGGAATGGATGCTCTGGGTGGCGTCGGTATGTGGCGTGCTAACATCGTTTCTCATATTTGATAGAGGAAATTATCTTACATTAATTGCCTCACTTATTGGAGTTACCTCTTTGATTTTCAGTGCAAAGGGAAATCCAATTGGGCAGCTTTTGATGGTGATATTCAGCTTGTTATATGGCATGATTTCCTATTCTTTTCATTATTATGGAGAGATGGTGACCTATTTGGGAATGACCATGCCAATGGCAATTTTCGCTTTGATTTCCTGGCTTCGTAACCCTTTTCAGGGGAATCATGCCCAGGTGGAAGTGAATCGCATTCGAAAAGGTGAGTATGTGCTACTACCAATACTGACAATTGCTGTGACCGTGGGATTTTATTTTATCCTTTCCTATTTTCATACAGCGAATATCATTCCAAGTACGCTGTCGGTAACCACAAGCTTTGTAGCAGTATACTTAACATTCCGAAGAAGCCCTTATTATGCGATTGCATACGCATCCAATGACATTATTTTGATTGTCTTGTGGGCGTGGGCATCCATGACCGACACTTCCTATATGTCTGTGATGGTATGCTTCGTCGCTTTTTTTGCAAATGATTTATATGGTTTTAAAAATTGGAAACGGATGGAGAGAAAGCAGAAAAAGTCAGCACTCACGGTTAAAAATTCCTATTGAATGGTTCAAATCTGTCATATATGGTCCGTTTCAGTCCCCTTTCACAGGATAGGACCATATTTTGTAGTTCGAAACGTGGTAAATTCTGGAAATCAAACATCGAAAGAAGAAGGAAAAGGAAAAATTGATGCGTGAAAAGCGAGAATCTCGGAATTTAATCATCGAAAAGAAGGATAAAAGGGGAAATTGATGCGAGAAATGCGAGAATCTCGGAAATCAATCATCGAAAAGAAGGACAAAAGGGGAAATTGATGCGTGAAATGCGAGAATCCTGGAATTTAATCATCGAAAAGAAGGATAAAAGGGGAAATTGATGCGTGAAATGCGAGAATCTCGGAATTTAAACATCGAAAAGAAGGACAAAAGGGAAAATTGATGCGAGAAAATCGAGAATCTCGGAATTTAATCATCGAAAAGAAGGATAAAAGGGGAAATTGATGCGTGAAATGCGAGAATCTCGGAATTTAAACATCGAAAAGAAGGACAAAAGGGAAA
>JAZUHO010000189.1:0-6377 GCA_045641745.1 Agathobacter sp.
TTCCACCATGTAAACCCGTTTGCTTCCATTTCTTTCCAGTTAAAGATTGGATTTCCCCAAACCTGTCCTTCTTCTGAGAATTTGTCCGGCACGGCTCCCGCAACCACAACTGGTTTACCGTTTGCGTCAATCAAGAATTCCGATTGATTTGCCCACACATCTGCGCTATCATACCCGACATAAAATGAAACATCACCAATCAGTTGAATTCCTCTGTATCCCGCATATTCTCTGAGTTTTTTCCATTGTTCATAGAATTTATATTGGCAAAACTCCCAAAAACTAATGTCATTATACAGCTCTTTTCGGTATTTTGCAAGCGCAACCGGTTGTTTTTCTCTAATACTTTGTTCCCACTTATCCCAGCTTTCATTATTATGCGCTACTTTAATCGCCATAAATAAAGCATATTCTGAAAGCCAGTCTTCATTTTCCTGTTTGAACGTAAGAAATGCCTCACTGTCCAAATCAAATCTAGAAAATGCGAGTTTCAGTATTTTGAAACGGTTTTCATAAATAACGGCGTAATCTATTCCATTCTCATCTGTGCCCCAGCCAAAGCTTCTAATCTCGTCTGCTTTCAAAAGCCCATCCTCAACTAAAGCATCCAAATCAATCAAGTATGGATTACCTGCAAATGCAGACACCGCCTGATACGGACTATCGCCATAACTTGTAGGACCGATTGGTAGCACTTGCCAATATTTTTGTTTTAAATCCACGAGTAGATCAACGAATCGATATGCTGCATTCCCCAAGGTTCCTATTCCATATGCAGATGGTAAACTTGGTATAGCCAGCAAAATTCCTGATCCCCTTGTTATCTCTTTCACTCCCAAGGTCCCCTTTTCATTTAATTGAATTTCTCCATAAATTTGTTTCGCAAGTTTTCGTATCTGAGGTTATTTTAGTTTTTTACGAAGCTTTTGTCAATGAATTCTGTGCAAATGCACCCATTTTTGACGTATTTTACGTTTTTAATATAGTATTTTTGTGAACATTACCCATGAACTCGCAAGAAAGTTTCGAAAATTTTCTTGTGCAGAATTGATTCCCATTTTCAAGTAACGTATAATATTTTCATAAGTAATTTCTTACATACAAGAGAGGATAACAAAATGGCTACAATTCGAGATATAGCAAATCGTCTGGGAATCTCTGTCAGCACCGTATCCAAAGGACTAAACGGTGCTAGTGACATCAGTGAAGAGCTTCGCCAGATGGTACTTGACACCGCGGTTGAGATGGGATACTCCACCAAGCGCTCACGAAAAGAAGGCAATCGCAAGCTTTGCCTTTTGATTGAAAATATGGATTATGAGAAATTAGATCAGTTCGGATATGATATTGTGCTCGGCTTTAAGCAAAATGCGTTCCGTCACAATTGGGATGTAACAGTTGTTCCAGTCACTCCCGCGCTCCAAATGCAGGAGAAATACGATACCTATTTACTAAAGAATGGTTACTGTGGTGCGTTCTTATGCGGTTTTGCACTTCATGATGAGTGGATGGCTCAGCTTTCCAACACAACCATGCCTACCGTTCTATTGGACAATTTCATTCCAAACAATCCAAACGTGTGCTGCATCGGCACCGACAGCTACGAAGGTATTAATATGGCTGTTACACATTTATATACCCTCGGGCACAAGAATATTGCCTTTTTAAATGGTTCTTTACACTCCATGGTGACAGAGCAGCGCCAAGAAGCTTTTGAAACAACTATGGTTTCTCTGGGCCTTGAGGTACAGGAAAAGCTCATGGCCTATGGATATTACGTTGCCGATACTGCAAAATACTATGTGCCTGACTTTTTAAGCGCTGGCGCTACGGCCATTGTCTGTGGTAACGATTTAATTGCTTCAGGTGTTATCGCAGAGTGCAAATCCCGTGGTTTCCGTGTTCCTGAAGACATTAGCGTTGTAGGATTTGATGACATACCTGTGGCTCCCACTTTGGAACCACCACTTACAACCATTCGCCAAGATCGGAATGAACTTGGAAAATGTGCATATGTTATTTTAAATTCTCTGATACACCACATTGCAATCAGCAAAACACTTCTTCGACCTAAACTTATGGAGCGAGAATCTACCACACGTGTATCAACAGAAGCACGTTTCTAATCTAGGAGGTTTTTATGGGGGATAAAAGGCGTAGCTTCCGCCGCAAGATAGCAGGCTTGATTCTTCTTGTCTGCCTGTTAAGTGGCGGAATATACCTCTATCAGAATTCTGATATTGTTTTAAAATCAAATTTACTCATCGATTACTTTCATAGTCATCCACTCTTTTTGCGTGATGCTGAGCTCGTGGATTCGCATACAAGTATTTATTCTTTTTCACCGCTCGCTTTTTCTGGAAAGCCTTACAACAACATTGTGCGTTTTGGCGATAACATTCTTTTGATAGGTGAGAGCTATCAGGGAGAAGAAACCCTCGGAGAAGAATTTCTTGATGAATTTGTAGAAGAAGCTCCTTTTGGGAATTTGAATCCGGATTCCGCTGATTCTAGTTCTACCCATCAGGACATTTCACTCGATGCGCGACAAAACTTTCAATATCAATTTGACGTGTACTCCCCATGGGTAAATTCCATTATGGCAACCCTCTTGCCAAATGAAATTCATTGCGACAGCTATCAGATTGCAGGCGATCGTCTTCTTTTATTGGATTCCACACAGCATGTGCTAACCGTATGTAACGATCGACTCACCTTCATCGCAGATTGGGACACCAACCTTTTGGAAGCATCCAGCAATATGCAGTTCTTTGGTTTTAATAGCGACGAGAACTTTTATACAACTTCAACAGATGGTCAACTTCTTAAAATAACTCCATCCGAGGATAGTTATCAAATCGTTCCCCTTGCATTACCCTACTATAACATCGAATTGCGTAGTGTAGACACCTCATCACACACGCTAATATTTCATGCCATCGATGCCAAGACCTTGAAATATGTATCTGTTTCCTTCAATCCGGATACGCAAGAAATTGTTACTGATTTTCCATCGCCCGGCTATTTTTACGGAGGTGCCGAATACGGCTCTGCCGCAATGGAAACAGATTATATTTATGATACCTGGGCCTTTTATCCGCAAAATGAGAGCCCGCTATATTTTCCATGTTCGAATTTTCACTCTGTGCACTTTTCTCCTGAGAGTTGCATGAGTTTGCTAACCTACACAGATGCTAGTTGTGACACAATTCAATTTGGAAATTATGACGCCACGGGCAATTGTTTAGCTTCCGCAAGCTACACCATTTCCAAAGAAGAGCAGGAAGAACAATACCTCTCTGTAAACAGTGTCTATTTGCCAGATGCGAATTGCATTTTTCTTTTGGAATATGACACCGCCTGTCATTCTCGTTTTCTTGTTTGGGTTATGACAAAATCTGAACAAGCGCCTTTCCTTTCACTGCATACGCAAAGTGAGGATGCGCTTCATAAAGCACCGCCCACTATCGTACTCGACGACGGAAGTATCTATGGAAACACGGTAAACGCGCTTTCTGAAAGCGAATATTACGATTGGGGACAATTGACTCCGCAGCGTGCCTACGCCGATCAGTTAGAGGAGAAGTATCAAGTAGAAATTTATTTAGGGGAACAGGTTCCATCCAGAGTGGATATCTTTTACGCAAAGCAAGAGACTTCTCCAGAGTACATTCAAAGTACCCTTGAACAGCTCGACACTCTATTTGCAAGCTATCCACCCGATTTCTTAACAGGGCTCCAATACGGAGAATTACAGAAGCTTCGCATCTATCTTTCTGGCGAGCTCTCCGGAAGTGAAGATACCATTTCGGCAGCTGCAGGTTTTGTAAACCACATCAACAATCATTTGATAATGGTTCTCGATTGCAGCTACAACTGGAATTTAGAATACACGGTCAGTCACGAGCTCAGTCATCTTATAGACCGAAAGCTGACCTTCTGGAAAACCTGTCAGCCCGATGCTATTTTTTCCGAAAATGCCTGGAACGCCTTAAATCCAGATGGATTTTCTTACCTGGAGAGCTATACGAACTACGAACACGCAAAGCGTTTTCAGAAGGATTACTTTATTGATTCTTATGGTATCACCTTTGCCACAGAAGATCGTGCAGAAATATTCGGAACCGCCATGAGTCAGGTTCTCACCGGCTCGCAGGATGATACCTACTTTACAGAAGGGTCCGTATTCTCACAAAAGTTAGCCTATTACAGTGCCTGCATTCGTGCTTGCTTTGACACTACTAACTGGCCGGAAGAATTGCCATGGGAGTCTATTCTCACGGACCAGTAAGGTGCCCCCCTTTTCGTAGCCTAATCATCTATACCGTTTTATAGAGGGACCTTATTCTTCTTAAAACGCACACTACTATGCATACAAAAAAGGTTATCACACATTCCATGTGATAACCTTTTTTCTAATGCCGGCGACCGGAATCGAACCGGTACTGTATCGCTACAACAGGATTTTAAGTCCTGCGCGTCTGCCAGTTCCGCCACGCCGGCATGTCATAATGGGCAGAGGTGGATTCGAACCACCGAAGCAATTTGCAGCAGATTTACAGTCTGTCCCCTTTGGCCACTCGGGAATCTGCCCTGACAAGAAGAAATTATAGCATAGTGCTTTTACGAATACAAGTACTTATTCACAAAGTAAAAAAGACAGCGAAAATGCTGTCTTTTTAGGAGAAGGTATTTTTACTATGGGGTATAGTAAAAACTATATATAATGTATTGGGGGGTTTTTACAGGCATTATAATAGCATCTCCTCAAATTGAAGTGTGCACAAAGATACCAAAAAGTGGCAGTTTGTTTTGTGCACCTTGTATACAAGATAGTTCATTATGTCTAGTTTCATCCGAAAATTTTCGACAATAAAGGACATATTTTTCCACCAGTTTTTGGAAACTAGTACGTTAGAACTAGTTTCTTTGCTTTTTCAAAAAAGCACCACCGCCAAATCTAATAGCGGTGATGCTTCCTTTTCTTGTTTTATTCTCTACGCGCGATTCTCAAATAGTTCTTCAAATTCCTCGCGAGAAATTTTTTCTTTCTGCAGGAGCAACTGTGCGCAGGCCTCTAGCACATCATTATGTTCCTGTATAATCTGTTTTGCCTTTGCATAAGAGTCATCGATGATTTTCTTCACTTCTGCATCAATTGCAGTTGCGATTCCCTCGCTATACGCTCTCGTATGCGCCAAATCACGGCCAATAAATACTTCATCATCATCGTCATCATAGCAAATCAAACCGATGTTATCGGACATACCATAGCGTTTTACCATGGCACGCGCCATCTTGGTTGCCTGCTTAATGTCCTGTGAAGCACCGGTTGTAATATCATCAAAGATAAGCTCCTCTGCCACACGTCCGCCAAGGTCTACTATAATCTCCTGTAGCATACGACCTTTAGAGTTAAACATTTCATCTTCTTCTGGAAGAGGCATTGTATAGCCAGCAGCTCCTGCGCCTGTTGGAATAATAGAAACTGAATATACCGGTCCAACATCTGGAAGTACATGGAACAGAATTGCGTGACCAGCTTCATGGTAAGCTGTAATTCTCTTTTCCTTTTCTAAGATTACACGACTTCTCTTCTCCGCACCAATTCCTACTTTTACAAAGGATTTCTTAATATCTTCCATTGTAATAAACGCTCTTTCTTCATGAGCCGCGCGAATTGCCGCCTCATTCAAAAGATTCTCCAAATCAGCTCCAGTAAATCCTGCCGTCGTTTGAGCCACCTGTTTTAAATCCACATTATCACTAAGTGGCTTATTCTTTGCATGAACTTCCAAGATTTCTTCTCTTCCGCCAACATCTGGTCTTCCCACATGAATCTTACGATCAAAACGTCCTGGACGCATAATCGCTGGGTCCAAAATATCTACACGGTTCGTTGCTGCCATGACAATAATACCTTCATTTACTCCGAAACCATCCATCTCTACAAGCATCTGATTTAGAGTTTGCTCTCTTTCATCATGGCCACCGCCCATACCAGTACCTCTACGTCTTGCTACGGCATCAATCTCATCAATAAAAACAATACATGGTGAATTCTTCTTTGCATCAGCAAACAAATCTCTAACTCTGGATGCACCTACACCTACAAACATTTCAACAAAATCCGAACCGGAAATTGAGAAAAACGGAACCTTGGCTTCTCCAGCAATTGCTTTTGCGAGTAAGGTTTTACCTGTACCAGGAGCACCCTCCAATAAAACACCCTTTGGAATACGTGCACCTACTCTTGTATATTTTGCAGGATCCTTTAAGAAATCTACGATTTCCTCTAAATCCTCTTTTTCCTCCTGAAGACCTGCTACATCCTTTAGAGTTATATCTCCACCTGTTGAAAGTCTTGCTCTGCTCTT
>JAZUHO010000190.1:0-4540 GCA_045641745.1 Agathobacter sp.
CATATCCCACTTGCATTTCCCATAAGTAGCTCTGTAGCTTACATTGAAATTCTAACAACAAATCCTAAAGTCTACCATCGATTTACCTTACGTTTCCCTTAAGGAATCTTACAATATTGTAAGACAGGAGCAAAAAAAAGAGACACCTGCCCACAAATGTGGACAAGTGGCTCAACTTACAGGACTTTTTACAGCTCCTTTTACGATTCAACTTATCTATCTATTTCTTATCTGTCTCTCTTATCTACTTCTATCTTAGTGTTCCCCCGCATGCTACGTGCTCGCCAAGATAGAACACAGCCGCCTGTCCCGGTGTGATTGCACGTACCGGTTCCTCGAATTCACATCGAAGCCCTCCATCTGCAGTTGGAAAAATCATCGCTTTCTGTCCCTTGTGTGAATAACGAACCTTTCCCATCACTTCCAAGCCCTTGTCTGTCAAATCTTCTCTTGCTAATCCCATGAAGTTCACGCGGTCTACATAGCAAGTGTTGGTGAACAGCTCATTTGAGCGGCAAAGAACAACTTCATTCGTACTTGGTCGAAGCTCCTTTACAAAAAGAGGCGCATCGCTTGTGATTCCAAGGCCTTTTCGCTGTCCTATCGTATAATGTATCATTCCTTTATGGGTACCCATAATGTTCCCTTGCACATCGACAAAATTACCCGGCATACTTCTTCGACCGGTTTCTCTCTCAATAAACGCTGCATAATCGTGATCTGGTACAAAGCAAATGTCTTGACTATCACTTTTGCTTGCCACTGGAAGACCAATTTCCTCCGCGATTTTACGAATTTCAGGCTTCTCATAATCGCCAACTGGCATTAACGTTTTTGAAAGCTGATCCTGTGTCAAATTGTACAAGGCATACGTCTGATCCTTCGCTGCAGTCACAGAATTTCGTATGGCGTAACGTCCATTTGGCAGTTTCTCCACACGTGCATAATGCCCCGTTGCAATATAATCTGCACCAATTTCTAACGAACGTTGCAATAACGATTCCCATTTTACATATCGGTTACATGCATTACATGGATTTGGGGTTCGACCATTTTCATATTCCGAAACAAAATAGTCAATTACATTCTTTTGAAAATCCGAACGGAAATTCATGACATAATAAGGAATTCCCAACATATTTGCGACTCTACGCGCATCCTCTACGGCTGAGAGTCCACAACAACCACCATTCTCTGACACTGAACAAGCATCCTCCTCTTGCCAGATTTGCATGGTCACACCAATCACATCATAACCTTGTTCTTTTAGTAAATATGCCGCTACGGATGAATCCACACCGCCAGACATTCCGACTACAACTTTTTCCTTCATATAGGATTAATATTCCTCTTCTTCTTCGTTTTCGCTGATATCATTCACCGGCTTTTTCAAGCCCTCAATTTCGATACCATTCTTTTCTGCATAATCCCATAATGCTGCGTGAATCGCTTCCTCAGCAAGAAGCGAACAATGTACTTTCACTGGTGGAAGTCCATCAAGGGCCTCCATAACTGCTTTGTTTGTTACCTCAAGTGCTTCCTGTACGGTTTTACCTTTGACAAGCTCTGTTGCCATACTGCTAGTTGCAACTGCTGCTCCGCATCCAAAGGTTTTAAACGTTGCTTTCTGTATAATTTGATTCTCATCAATATCGAGATAGATTCTCATGATATCTCCACACTTGGCATTTCCAACAGTTCCAACGCCACTTGGGTTCTCCATCTCTCCAACATTTCTAGGATTACTAAAATGGTCCATTACTTTTTCACTATACATGATTTGTTTCCTTTCTGTAAAGGGTATTATACCTAATTATTAAATTCTAATTGCTTGCTTTCTTTTCGGATGCCAGAAAATCTTCATACAATGGCGACATTGCGCGAAGTCGCGTAATAATTTCCTTCAATGCATCCACGGTTACATCGATATCTTCCTTGGTTGTTTCTTCAGAAAGAGACAATCGCAAAGAACCATGCGCAATCTCATGTGGTAAGCCAATTGCAAGAAGCACATGACTTGGATCCAAAGATCCAGAAGTACATGCAGAACCACTACTTCCACATATTCCTTTTTGATCCAATAAAATAAGAAGAGATTCTCCTTCTATAAAGCGGAAACAGAAATTCGCATTATTTGGAAGTCGGTTCGTAACATCACCATTCAATTTGGTGTGTGGAATCTCTTTCATCACACGTGAAATCAAATAATCGCGCAGCTCGCTGATTTGCTCCATATGTTCCTTCATATTTGCTGCTGCAAGCTGTGTAGCCTTTCCCACTCCCACGATTCCTGGAACATTATGGGTTCCTGCTCTTCTTTGTCTTTCCTGTGAACCGCCATGGATGAAAGAGCGTATTTTTACGCCTTTTCGAATATACATGATTCCAATTCCTTTAGGACCATGAATTTTGTGGCCGCTTGCACTCAACATATCAATATGCATGTCCTCAACATCTAGTGGAATATGTGCATATGCCTGTACTGCATCTGTGTGGAAGAGTACATCATGTTTCTTCGCAATCTCACCAATCTCTTTGATTGGCTGAATGGTTCCAATTTCATTGTTCGCAGCCATTACCGAAATCAAGATGGTATCTGGTCGAATCGCAGCCTCTAGCTCCGCAAGATTAATGGTTCCGTTCTCATCTACGCCCACACGTGTGATTTCATATCCCTGCTTTTCCAGCCAATCGCAGGTATGAAGAATGGCATGGTGCTCAATCGCTGAGGTAATAATGTGTTTTCCCTTCGACGCATAAGCTTCCGCAGTTGCTTTCAGTGCCCAGTTATCCGACTCACTTCCTCCACCGGTAAAATAAATCTCTTCTGGTTTTGCGTTGATAAACTTTGCAATTTCATCTCTTGCCTGGTCTACTGCTGCTTTCGCCTTACCCGCAAAGCTGTAGATGGAAGATGGATTTCCATACTCCTCTGAAAAATATGGAAGCATTTCGTTCAATACTTCTGGTGCCACCTTTGTTGTGGCCGCATTATCTAAATAAATATATTTGCTCATATCTGAATCCTTTCCATGTAATTGGTCGTTCCTAGTTCATAGTTCATAATTCATAGTCATTCACTAGGTTTTATTATAGCAAGACTTCTCCTACTGTCAAGGTAGGAATTATATTTTTTTTCTATTCAATCTTATATTTATGTAAAAAAATAGCGTAGCCGTTCCTCTAAAAACTGCTACGCTTTCGCTTTCAACGATATTTTATCGCCTCTTTATATAATATACTGCCCATTTTTTTCATTCTGCCAATCCAATAAATCCTGCAAGGTAATATTGTCAACCACTCCATTTACTGCATCATTTATTTTCTTATACACAATCGCTGTCACACAAGACTCTGCACGGTCACATACCAGCTCATCTTCCTCAATGCAAGACACCGGCGCTAAGCTTCCCTCTGTGAGTCGGAGAATATTTCCCACGGTAATCTCTTCCGGCAATTTTCGAAGCAAGTAACCGCCCTGAGCGCCACGCACGCTTCTTACATAGCCCCCTTTATTTAACATGGAAATAATCTGTTCCAAATACTTATCTGAAATATTTTGTCGCTGTGCAACATCCTTTAAACTGATTGGACGCTCGGATGCATTCTGTGCCAAGTCTATCATTAATCGAAGGGCATATCTTCCTTTTGTAGAAATCTTCATGTATGTACCTCCTATGCTTTACTACATATCCTACTAGAATACTATACATAGATTTTGAAATTGTCAACCACTTGTATTTGCTAGATTCTTCCTTCCTTAAATGCCACCATCATATCATTGGTCAAACTCATGTCTTCCATTTCTACCTGCACTTTTGCTCTTGGAATCCACTCCGCCACGGACAACTCCTGCTCGTCCATACAAATGGTATCCTCTCCATCCAGCTCACAAACATATCCCGCAAGGATATTATCAGAGATTCCCCAAGGTTGCGATCCATAGTATCGAATATTTTTAACCTTCAATCCCACCTCTTCCATCACTTCGCGCGCCACTGTCTGTTCAAAGCTTTCGCCAATTTCCACAAAGCCGGCTACAAGCGCATACTTCGTATACTCTCTTCCATTATATTTGGTAAACAGAATACGGTCGCGCTTCGTATCAATGATAGCCACAATAACAGCTGGATTAATGCGCGGGTAAATCACATTTCCACAAGCAGGACAGCGAAGCATTCGCTCCACCTTATCGCGTATCAGCGCCTCGCCACAGGCTCCACAATATTGATTTCTTACATACCAGCCTAATAAATGCATTGCCGTAATCGCAAGAAAACGCATCTCCTTCGTTCCATGATTGCGAAAAAAGCGACGCTCCACGCCTTGCAACTTCTGCTTGTACATCGCCGCCTTTTCCGACTTCAATCTCCCCCAGAACAACGCATGTCCATCCAGTGTCAGCAAATACTGTACCCTCTCAATATCCTCGGCAATCTCCCCATAAATCGGGAACTTAAAGTCTTCTTCTCGCGGCACAATCCATAGCATATCTTCCATATAGATTGCAACCCAGCTGTCTTCCGTTGGCACTGTGTCC
>JAZUHO010000191.1:0-8179 GCA_045641745.1 Agathobacter sp.
TGCTGTCAAGATATCTTCCGGTGTTAATCTGCGGACCAGCTAAACTCAGTACTTCAATATCAAATTGTTCTGTCTCGTTGGATTCGTTTCCGTCTCCGATATATTTGGCACTTACAATGGAATCTTCACTTGAGACTGCCACCTTCTTCTGGAATGCATTCTCGATACCGTCTTCTTGATCGGATAGGGATGCGACTACATTCTGAATGGCTTTGGCATTCTCCTTGATGTCGATGGCATAGCGTTTAGCCTCTTCCGGCTCCTTCAACTTGTACAGAGGAGATTCCTTATTTGTTTTTACGATGCGATTGTAAATGCTGCGAAGTTCACTCTTTTTATGCGAATCATAACGTGACACTTCTTTATTGCCATATGTCATAATATAGTAAGCATAGGCACTGTCTATCTTTGGCATAAGAACTACTCCTCCTTTCTGTGAAAATGGCGCAGTGTGCCTTTTTATACCAATATTATAGTCTGATAATTTAAGGAATACAATAGGTAAATGGTGGGAAAAAGTCTTAAATTTTAATAAATTATGGTACGAAAGTGTTACAAAATGGGAATTGTTTGTTTTGTATATGCAATTGAAAGAAAAAGAATGCGAGAATGGCGGGAGATTTTTAGAAAGAAAAATAAAAATAAATAATGGAAAAGAAGGAGAGGAAGGAACGCCTTTTCTACATATTAAATGTTGAAGAAGAAATTGTTGAAATAGAAAATGTTGAAGAAGAAAGTGTTGAAGTAGAAATTGAAGGAGAGCTCTTGTCAAACACTGTATTTGGTGGTAAGATAATTCCTGCACACAAGAATTGAAAAAGTGATTGACGAGCAGAGAGGATTGTGCTATAGTTTAAAGGCTTTTAATAGGTCTTTTTTTTATGCCCTTTTTTAGGACATGAAGAAATGAAACAAAATTAACGAATTATTAAACGGAGGTGGAAGTCGTGCGCACAAGAATTACATTAGCATGTACAGAATGTCAGCGTCGTAACTACAACATGACAAAAGACAAAAAAACTCATCCGGACAGAATGGAAACAAAGAAGTATTGTAGATTCTGCAAGACTCATACAATGCACAAGGAAACAAAATAGTCTGAGAATTGAGTGAAGGAGTGAGAACATGGGACAAACCGAAAATACAAAGAGTGCTCCAAAAACGAGCTGGTTTACCGGTCTCAAGGCTGAATTTAAGAAAATTATTTGGCCTGACAAACAATCACTTGCAAGACAGACAACAGCGGTTGTTGTATCTTCAGTCGTAGTTGGTCTTATCATTGCTTTATTGGATACATTAATTCAGTATGGCGTGAATTTCTTAGTAAACTTTACACTTTAATAAGTAACGGAGGCAAAGTGATATGGCAGAGGCAAACTGGTATGTAGTTCATACCTATTCAGGTTATGAGAACAAAGTCAAAGCTAACATTGATAAAACAATTGAAAACAGACATCTTGAAGATCAGATCTTAGAAGTACGCGTTCCTTTGGAGGAAGTTACCGAAGTGAAGAACGGTGTTAAGAAACAGGTTTCCAAGAAAATGTTTCCAGGTTATGTATTGATTCATATGTATATGAATGATGACACTTGGTACGTTGTAAGAAATACCAGAGGTGTAACTGGATTCGTTGGTCCAGGAAGCAAGCCTGTACCACTCACTGAGGCTGAGATGAGACCTTTAGGTATCAAGGCTGAAACAGTTGTGGTTGATTTCGAAGAGGGCGATGAAATCGTTGTACTCGGTGGTGTATGGAAAGATACCTGCGGAGTGATTACTTCTATGAATCATCACAAAGAGACAGTTACAATCAATGTTGAGCTGTTCGGTCGCGAAACACCGGTTGAAGTAAGTTTCGCAGATGTTAAGAAAACAAATTAAGGAGGCAATTCCAAATGGCAAAAAAAGTTGAAGGATATATTAAATTGCAGATTCCTGCTGGAAAGGCAACTCCAGCTCCTCCAGTTGGACCAGCTCTTGGACAGCATGGTGTAAACATCGTTGAGTTTACAAAGCAGTTTAATGCAAAGACAGCCGATCAGGGCGACTTAATTATCCCTGTAGTTATTACTGTATACGCAGATAGAAGCTTTAGTTTCGTAACTAAGACTCCTCCTGCTCCAGTATTAATCAAAAAAGCTTGTGGTATCAAATCTGGTTCAGGTGTTCCTAACAAGACAAAAGTTGCTAAGATCACAAAAGCACAGGTTCAGGAAATCGCAGAGCTTAAAATGCCTGATTTAAATGCAGCATCTCTTGAGGCAGCTATGAGCATGATCGCTGGTACAGCTCGTTCAATGGGTGTTGAGGTTGTTGACTAATTTAGAATCAACCAAGTAAGTATCACATAGTGCAGTCCTTTGGATGTTATGAGATACAAATGTAGCATATAAATTGGCTTCGCTTTTTCGAAAAGGCGTAGCAAGTGGGAGGGTCCTCTCCCGATAATACCACCAGGAGGTTATTTTCAATGAAAAGAGGAAAGAAATATCAAGACGCTGTGAAAGCATTCGATAAGGCAGCACAGTACGACGTTGCTGAGGCTATCGCTTTAGTTAAAAAGAATGCAACAGCTAAATTTGACGAGACAGTCGAACTTCATGTAAGAACCGGTTGTGATGGTCGTCATGCAGAACAGCAGATCCGTGGTGCAGTTGTACTTCCACACGGAACTGGTAAAACAGTTAAAGTATTAGTTTTCGCTAAAGGTGTGAAAGCTGATGAGGCTCAGGCAGCAGGAGCTGACTTCGTAGGAGGAGAGGAATTAATTCCTAAGATCCAGAACGATGGATGGTTAGACTTCGACGTAGTAGTTGCTACACCTGACATGATGGGTGTTGTTGGTCGTTTAGGACGTGTACTCGGACCTAAGGGATTAATGCCAAACCCAAAAGCTGGAACTGTTACAATGGACGTTACCAAAGCTGTTAACGACATCAAAGCTGGTAAGATCGAGTATCGTTTAGATAAAACAAACATTATCCATGTGCCAGTTGGAAAAGCTTCTTTCACAGAAGAACAATTAAGCGACAACTTCCAGTCTCTTATGGGTGCAATTAACAAAGCAAAACCTGCTAGCTTAAAAGGTCAGTACATTAAGAGTGCTGTATTAACCTCTACAATGGGACCTGGTGTAAAACTTAACGTAGTTAAGATTTCTCAGTAATTAAAGCAGGTTTCCCGTAGTGGAAGAGTAAAAGACCTATAAAAAGCAAAGTGGTTTTTGCGGAAAACATATTGACATCCGTAATATAACAGTATATAATAGCAAAGCATATTGCCGAAGACAGTAGGTGGCGTAAGCCGTAACCGTAGTACCTACCGAGGGAAATTCAGATGTTTATGCATCTTGAGAATGAACTTGTACCTCTCTGTCTATGGCAGAGAGGTTTCTTTGTTTCTGAAGAAACAATATACCTCACGTCTTTTATGCAAAATAAAATAAGGAGGTGCACGATTCGTGGCAAAAGTAGAACTTAAACAGCCTATCGTACAGGAAATTTCTGAAACAATCAAAGATGCGCAGTCAGTTGTAGTAGTAGACTACCGTGGACTTACTGTTGCAGAAGACACTCAGTTACGTAAACAGTTAAGAGAAGCTGGCGTTTCATACAAGGTATACAAAAATACTTATGTTAGCCGTGCTGTAGAAGGAACTGATTTCGAGAGTTTAAGAGATGTTCTTGAAGGACCAAGCGCATTCGCAGTATCTGCAGATGATGCAACAGCTCCAGCTCGTATCTTAGCTGAGTTCGCTAAGAAAGCTCCAAAGCTTGAAATCAAAGCTGGTGTAGTTGAAGGAACATACTACGATGCAGAGGGAATGAAAGCTATCGCTTCTATCCCATCAAGAGACGTACTTATTTCAAGATTACTTGGAAGCTTACAGTCTCCAGTTGCTAACTTCGCTCGCGTTCTTAATCAGATCGCTGAGAAAGGTGGAGCAGCAGACGCAGCTGTAGAAGCTCCAGTTGCTGAGGAAGCCCCAGCTGAGGCTCCAGCAGAGGAAGCTACAGAGACTCCAGCAGAATAATTTGATTATTCGTTGGAAGTGACAATAGAGAATCTATTGGAACAGTTTGATTAACGCCTTCGGGCAATTTCAATTTATTAAAATATAATGGAGGAAATTATAATGGCAAAATTAACAACAGCAGAGTTTATCGATGCTATCAAAGAGTTAAGCGTATTAGAGTTAAATGATTTAGTAAAAGCTTGTGAAGAAGAGTTTGGTGTTTCTGCAGCAGCAGGTGTTGTAGTTGCAGCAGCAGGGGCTGGCGCAGCAGACGCAGCTGAAGAGAAAACAGAGTTCGACGTAGAGTTAACAGAAGTTGGACCAAACAAAGTTAAAGTTATCAAAGTTGTTCGTGAGGCTACTGGTCTTGGACTAAAAGAAGCAAAAGACGTTGTTGATAACGCTCCAAAGATCATCAAAGAGCAGGCTGACAAAGCTACAGCTGATGATATCAAAGCTAAACTTGAAGCTGAAGGTGCTAAAGTTACTCTTAAATAGTCGGAAGATTACAAACGGAGTTAAAATAGAGAAAAGGGTTCGTCGGAGAATTTATTCTCCAGCGGGCCCTTTTTTCTATTTTAATTGCGCGCCAATCGGAGCGCACGAGGAATGCAAAGCATTCCGAGTCTCCGTTAGTAATCGTAACCAGCCAAAGTCGCCAACCGGAGCCCGCTCCGTTGGCGAACGTAATCCGGAAGCCAGCATCAATCCAAACGCCAGCAACAAATTAATTCAAATAAAAATCAAAAAACACTTGCATATATTTGGAATTTATTGTATAGTATACGTTGCATTATCGTGCCCGACTAGGCATTCGTGCGCCTTTTTTTAAGAGGTGTCTCGAAGGGGCTACTTCGTAGCAAAAAAGATAAGGCACAAAGCGAACGAATCCACAAGATATAGTTATATATGAGGGGTTGTTCACAGTATCTAGCTTATATCAGTAGATTTTAAAATAAAAACGAGAGGTGAAACGTCAATGGAGAAAAACAGAATACGTCCAGTGAAAGCTGGAAAAGGCATGCGTATGAGTTACTCAAGACAAAAAGAGGTTTTGGAAATGCCAAACCTGATCGAAATCCAGAGAGATTCGTATCAGTGGTTCTTGGACGAGGGTCTAAAAGAGGCATTTGCTGATATCTCACCAATCGCTGATTACAGCGGTCACTTGAGTCTCGAATTTGTTGACTTTACATTATGCGAAGATGATGTGAAGTATACAATTCCAGAGTGCAAAGAAAGAGATGCAACATATGCAGCACCTTTAAAAGTGAAAGTAAGACTTCACAACAAAGAGACAGATGAGATTAACGAACATGAGATTTTCATGGGCGATCTTCCACTGATGACAGAGACTGGAACATTCGTTATTAACGGAGCTGAGCGTGCAATTGTCAGCCAGTTAGTACGTTCTCCAGGAATTTATTATGGTATTGCACACGATAAAGTGGGTAAGACCCTTTATTCTTGTACCGTAATTCCTAACCGTGGTGCATGGTTAGAATATGAAACTGACTCCAATGACGTATTCAGCGTAAGAGTAGATAGAACACGTAAAGTACCTATTACAGTATTGTTACGTGCACTTGGTGTAGGCACAAACCAGGCAATTCTTGATATGTTTGGTGAAGAGCCTAAGATTCTTGCTTCTTTTGCTAAGGATCCATCTGTTACAGAGCGTGAGCCACAGGGAAGCTATGAGGCTGGTTTATTAGAGCTTTATAAGAAGATTCGTCCAGGTGAGCCACTTTCCGTAGAGAGCGCAGAGAGTTTAATTTCTGCTATGTTCTTCGATCCAAGAAGATATGATCTCGCAAAAGTTGGACGTTATAAATTCAATAAGAAATTAGCTCTTAAGAATCGTATCAATGGACAGATTCTTTCTGAGGATGTAATTGATCCTTCTACAGGAGAAGTATTGGCAGCTGCTGGTACAACTGTAAACCGTGATCTTGCTGAGCAGATTCAGAATGCCGCAGTTCCATTTGTATGGATTCAGACAGAGACAAGAAATGTAAAAGTTCTTTCTAATATGATGGTAGACATCCAGTCATGGATTCCTGAAATCGAGGATCCACGTGCGCTTGGAATTAATGAATTAGTATTCTATCCAGAATTAGAGCGCATCATGGCTGAGAATGAGACTCTTGAAGAGCGTATGGAAGCTATCAAGAAGAACATTGGAGATTTGATTCCAAAGCATATTACAAAAGAGGATATCTTCGCATCTATCAACTATAATATGCATTTAGAGTGGGAAATCGGACATGAGGACGATATTGACCACTTAGGAAATAGACGTATTCGTGCGGTTGGTGAGTTATTACAGAACCAGTACCGTATTGGACTTTCTAGATTAGAGAGAGTTGTTCGTGAGAGAATGACAACTCAGGACTTAGAAGGCATTTCACCACAGAGCTTAATTAACATCAAACCTGTTACAGCTGCTGTTAAAGAGTTCTTTGGATCTTCACAGCTTTCTCAGTTCATGGATCAGAACAACCCACTCGGTGAGTTGACTCATAAGAGACGTCTTTCAGCATTAGGACCAGGTGGTCTTTCAAGAGACCGTGCCGGATTCGAGGTTCGAGACGTACACTATAGTCACTACGGACGTATGTGTCCTGTAGAGACTCCAGAGGGACCAAACATCGGTCTTATCAACTCATTGGCTTGTTATGCTAGAATTAACGAGTATGGTTTCGTAGAGGCACCATACCGTAAGATTGATAAAACAGATCCTAAGAATCCACGTGTAACAGAAGAAGTTGTTTACATGACTGCAGATGAAGAGGACAACTACCATGTAGCTCAGGCTAACGAGAAGTTAGATGAGAACGGATACTTCGTACGTAACTCAGTATCTGGTCGATTCAGAGAAGAGACACAGGAGTACGATAAGAGTGTATTTGATTACATGGATGTATCTCCTAAGATGGTATTCTCAGTGGCTACTGCATTAATTCCATTCTTACAGAATGATGACCCTACTCGTGCCTTGATGGGATCAAACATGCAGCGCCAGGCAGTTCCACTTCTTACTACAGAAGCTCCTGCAGTAGGAACAGGTATGGAGACAAAGGCAGCCGTTGACTCAGGTGTATGTGTAGTTGCAAAAGCAGCTGGTGTTGTTGAAAGCTCTGAGTCAAACCGCATCATCATCAAAGAGGATGGCGGAAACAAGAGAGAGTATGTACTTACAAAATTCTCTCGTTCTAACCAGTCAAACTGCTACAACCAGAGACCTATCGTATTCAAAGGTCAGCATGTAGAAGCAGGCGAGGTTATCGCAGACGGACCTTCAACTTCTAACGGTGAGTTAGCACTTGGAAAGAACCCATTAATTGGTTTCATGACATGGGAAGGTTACAACTACGAGGATGCTGTTCTTTTAAGTGAAAGATTAGTACAGAACGATGTATATACATCTGTTCATATTGAAGAATATGAGTGCGAATCACGTGATACCAAATTAGGACCAGAAGAGATTACTCGCGATGTTCCTGGTGTTGGTGATGACGCATTGAAAGACCTTGACGAGCGCGGAATTATCCGTATTGGTGCAGAGGTTCGTGCCGGAGATATCTTAGTAGGTAAGGTTACTCCTAAGGGAGAAACAGAGCTTACTGCAGAGGAAAGATTACTTCGTGCAATCTTCGGAGAGAAGGCAAGAGAGGTACGTGATACATCTCAGCGTGTTCCTCACGGAGAATACGGTATCGTTGTTGATGCCAAAGTATTTACAAGAGAAAATGGCGATGAGTTATCTCCAGGTGTTAATCAGTCTGTTCGTATTTACATTGCACAGAAACGTAAGATTTCTGTCGGTGATAAGATGGCTGGACGTCATGGTAACAAGGGTGTAGTTTCCCGTGTATTACCAGTAGAAGATATGCCATTCCTTCCAAATGGTCGTCCTCTTGATATCGTACTTAACCCATTGGGTGTACCTTCACGTATGAATATCGGTCAGGTCCTTGAGATTCACTTGAGTCTTGCTGCAAAAGCACTTGGATTCAACATCGAGACTCCTGTATTCGATGGAGCAAACGAGGTTGATATCGAGAACACATTGGAGCTTGCAAATGATTATGTAAATCTTCCATTCGATGCAGAAGAAGCTAAAATGCTTGCAGAGAAGAACGAGACAGAAGTATCTGCAG
>JAZUHO010000192.1:0-35912 GCA_045641745.1 Agathobacter sp.
TGTTACGGTGACAAACGGAAATAATGGGGATATGATAGAGCTTTCATCGGAAGACTGGAATGACTTGATTGAACTGTGTAGCAAAACTTCATGTAAGAGAGAGCATAGACCGGAAAGCGCAGGTTGGAGCTATAGTATCGATATTACCGGTGGAACATCTTCCACAAAAGTTACGTTGATATCGAAAGAAACCTGTGTGATTAATAATGCAGACTATCGAATGGATGCAAAAGACGGGGAAGCTATCATTTCGTTGATTGAAAAGTTATATGAAAAAAAGTAATGTGAAATACTGAAGTGCCATATACAAGCATTTATGAGCGTAGCAGCTGGAAAATTCCGGCAGCTACGCTTTTTCAAGCATAAGAGGATGAAGTTGAATGGAAAAGGATGAAATTGAATGGAAAAGAAATTGAAAAAATAGGACAAGAGTTCTATAATTGTGGAAAAGGAAAGCAAACGGAACGAAAGGAGGAGGTAGCAGGCTAAGGTCTACTACCGTGGCAAATATGAGTGTAAATAAGGCAATGTATGAATTGGGCAGCAAGCGCTCAGCAATTCGCGAGTTGTTTGAATATGGAAAAATGCGTTCAGCAATCGTTGGTCCAGAGAATGTATACGATTTCTCCATTGGAAATCCAACGGTACCCGCACCAGATTGTGTCAATGAGACGATATCGCAGTTGATGGAGGATTTAGATTCCATCAGTCTTCATGGCTACACATCGGCACAGGGAGATGCAGAAACAAGAGAAGCAATTGCGGAGTATTTGAACCGCACCTATGCAACGGATTTTCGTGCAGATAATTTCTATATGACGTGTGGAGCTGCAGCATCCCTTACCATAACCTTGAAAGCACTGATTACTTCCTCTTCGGATGAAGTCATTGTTATTGCCCCTTTCTTCCCTGAATATCGTGTGTTTGTGGAAGCAACAGGAGCGAAGCTTGTGGTAGTTCCAGCAGATACCGCAACCTTCCAGATTGACTTAGAAGAACTGCTTGCGCGGATTACGCCAAACACGAAGGCAATCATCGTAAACTCACCAAACAATCCATCCGGAGCAGTTTACAGTGAACAAACCGTATTGCAGCTTTCGGAACTTCTCATTCGAAAAAGCGAAGAGGTTGGACACAGCATCTATTTAATTGCAGATGAGCCTTATCGTGAAATCGCGTATGATGGTGTCAAGGTTCCTTATCTAACGAAGTATTATGGCAACACCATTGTATGCTATTCCTTCAGTAAATCCCTTTCTCTTCCGGGAGAACGTATCGGATATATTCTTGTTCCAGATGAGGTGGAAGACAGCAAGGATGTGTATGCAGCAGTGTGTGGAGCAGGCAGAGCACTTGGCTTTGTATGTGCGCCTAGCTTATTCCAAAAGGTGATTGCTTGCTGTATCGGACAGACCGGTAACATTGATATTTATAAGAGAAATCGCGACATCTTATACGATGGACTTACCAAGATTGGATATGACTGCTTTAAGCCGCAGGGAGCCTTCTACATGTTCGTAAAGGCACTTGAGCCAGATGCGGATGCCTTTTGCGAAAAAGCCAAAGAAGAAGACTTACTCATTGTATCTGCCAACGGATTCGAATGTCCTGGCTATGTGCGCATTTCCTACTGTGTCGACGAAGGCATGATTTACGCCAGCCTGGATGCCTTCCAGCGCTTATTCAACAAATATAATTAAAATTTCCCCCATGCACACCACACCCGGTCCCTGCATGGGGCTTTTTTCTGTTTGGCGGGAATTACCTGCAATAGGGGGGCACTTTTTCGAGTAGAACAGATTTACAAATTACTGTGCGACGAAGTTATGACCTATTGTCTGTCCGACAACGTCTGAACATGCGCGTCATGCTGTGTGTCAAAGTTGGACGGGACACGAACCCTAGCATCGCTAAACAGATGCACGCAGAACGCTTAATCGGACGACGTCTAAAACTCGCTACGTTCGTAGCTCAAACAGTTAGACGTCGTCCGGCGTTTTCTTCGTACATCTGTTAAGCGCTGACACGGTTTCGCTTTACGTCCAACAATTTTGACACACAGCATGGCGCGCATGTCCAGACTTTGACGAACAGACAATAAGCACAGGTCATAACTTCAAGCACTTAGTAATTTGAAATCTTGTTCTTCCGAGAAAAAGTGCCCCCCTATTGCAGGTAATTCCTAGAGAATATATAAATACCCCCATGCAGGGACCGAGTGTGGTGTGCATGGGGGAAATTTTATTTATTCGGTACGAAGCGCTGTAACTGGGTCCTTCTTGGCTGCCTTCTTCGATGGGATAAGTCCACCGATGAGGGTGAGAAGAATGCTGAGTGCAATCAGTATCAACGCGCTTGTCACTGGCAATTGTGCATTAATGTTGTTTTGTTTTGAGACTGCGTGGATAATCGCATTGATTGGTAAATGCAATAGGAGGGTTACTCCAATTCCAATCAGTCCAGAGAACAATCCAATGATAAAGGTCTCTGCATTAAATACCTGCGAAATGTTACGCTTCGATGCACCAAGTGCACGAAGAATACCAATTTCTTTGGTTCGCTCCAAAACAGAAATGTAAGTAATGATTCCAATCATAATAGAGGAAACAATCAGTGATACGGCCACGAAGGCAATTAACACTCCAGAAATAACATTGATGATAGTTGTTACACTGGACATTAACATTTCGACATAGTCTGTGTAGTGAATTTCATCTGCACTTTCTACATCCTTATTGTAGTCCTCAATACATTTTGAAATATGTTCCTTGGCTTCAAATCCATCAGCATAAATATTGATAGAGGAAGGCGCATCCTTACTTGCCATACCAAAATCTCTTAAATTGGTGTCATAGCTTCCGCCAGATAACTGCGTTGCATAAACCATGAGCAAGAAATCCTTGCTGTTGGCATCTTCAATCTGCTGATCCAATAGGGCTGCCATATCGGCTTCACTCATTTGCATAAACAGGTCAGAGGAATTGGAATCCTGAGACATAGGAGAGGAAGCAACCAAGGTTTTTAAAAGCTGTGCCTTGTCAGAAGTAGAAAGGCTGCGAATGTAGTTTTTGGTTTCCTCCAACTTCGCATTGTCGTCCGCTGGCGCAAATTTTGCATTGGTGAGGACATTTACTTCCTTACTTTCTAGCTGAGCTTTCACGATTTCACTTTCATTCGCGTAGTTCATCAAATAATCGGTGAGTGCCTTCGTATATCCCAAAGGAGTTGAGATTGCGGTATAGGTTGCATCCTCTTTCGGGCAAATAACACCGGAAATGTGAAGCTTTACGCCTTTTTCCAATAATTTTTCTAATTTATCTGGTTGATTTCCAAGATAATCATAGGTTCCACGCGCATTCTTAACATAGGTATCACTTGCAGGAAGAAGGGTGAAATCTTTCTTACAGAAATCTGCATAATCCCAATGCTTTACCTCAAGGTCAGGCTTCTCTTTGTTGGCAATCTGTTTCTGAATGTCTTGATATTCCTGAGTTGGAAGATAACCAAGTGCATAGAGAGAAGATGCGTCAATTTCATAGTTACGATTCAGTACAAGAACGATGTCGTTGTATTCCTTTGGCCAATCTCCGTATACCACTTCGTAGTTATCGGTAACAGCGGAGCCAATGAGCGTATTATCGTCGCCAGGTAATAACTGAGAAAAGGCGTCGCGTGTCGGTACATTTACAGAAACGGTTGCTCCATTCGTGCTTGCGCTGCTTGCCTGTGTGGAAAGTGTACTTCCATCTGTGTTTACAAACTTGCCGTCTGGATCATGGGTGTAGACACCAAATTTGATGTTGTAAGAGTAAACGATTCCAGTTTCTCCGATGTATTTGTGAATTGGACTGGAAGAATCATCCAAATACTGTTTGAATTTTGTTAAGTTGTTTTTGGTGATGCTTTTGTTTACATCGGATAATTCCTGCAAGGTGGAATTGTCGGTATAGATAGCATCTTTTTCATGTGCAGTGCCTTCCGCAGATGCCATTCCACTTTCGAATCCGGCCTTCATAATAGAAGATAAATCCACAGACTCTTCTTCTACCGTAATCGGATATGAGGTCATGGTATCCTTCTGTAAGGTTTCAATATAAGCATTTACTCCCGTAGACAAGGACAGAATCAGCGCAATACCAATAATTCCAATAGATCCAGCAAAGGAAGTCAGGAACGTACGCCCTTTCTTGGTGCGAAGATTGTTAAAGCTAAGTGCTAATGCTGTGCCGAAAGACATAGAAGCTTTGCCCATATTTTTGTGAACTGGCAAGGCAGCATCTGGCTGAACATCTGGCGTGTAAGGCGCACTATCGTGGGTGATAACGCCATCCTTAAGCTTTACGATACGGGTTGCATACTGCTCAGCGAGCTCTGGATTGTGAGTTACCATGATAACAAGCTTATCCTGCGCAACTTCCTTTAAGAGCTCCATAACCTGAATACTCGTGTTGGTATCTAAGGCTCCTGTTGGTTCGTCGGCAAGCAGAATGTCTGGATCATTGACCAGGGCACGGGCGATAGCGACTCGCTGCATCTGTCCGCCGGACATCTGATTTGGACGTTTGTGGAGATGGTCACCAAGACCAACCTTAATTAGAGCATCCTTCGCACGCTTTTTCCGCTCAGAACCAGAAATGCCAGAAATGGTAAGAGCCAATTCGACGTTAGCAAGAATGGTCTGATGTGGAATTAAATTGTAGCTCTGAAAAATAAATCCGATTGTATGATTGCGATAGGAGTCCCAATCGCGATCACGATATTTGCGAGTGGAGATATTATTAATAATCAAGTCTCCGTTCGAATAACGGTCAAGTCCGCCGATGATATTTAAAAGTGTTGTCTTACCAGAACCACTTGGTCCTAAGATCGCAACAAATTCATTATCACGGAAATTTAAGCTTACATTGTCTAGCGCAAGCTGGGTTAAATCGCCTGTGCGATATTCTTTACTTATGTTTTGAATCTGTAACATTGTAATCCTCCATTTTTTTGTGTGCCTTACATATTGTTGTCATGGGTACTATCATAACGTATTTAGACAAAAATAAAATAAAGCGGAACATAACATTACCTTAACAAAGCTTAAGATTACGTGAGCAAGGGGGCGGGATTGGGAGAAAAAGTGGTTCGAGGGAGCGGGAAAAATTGTGTAATTGGAAGTCTAAAGGGCGGTATCCTAGCATAAACTGTACAAACAGTGGAGGTAGAGGTACTTGCTTTGAGAGAATACATAGAGGAAAGGGCGATTGAAATCGCGAATTACATTATCGAGAATAATTGTACGGTACGTAAGGCGGCGAAGCATTATGGAATTTCGAAATCAACGGTACATAAGGATATTACAGAGCGACTAAGTCGTGTGAACCCTGTGCTATCCACGTCTGTGCGAGAAGTCCTTGAGTATAATAAAAGGGAACGTCACCTGCGTGGTGGGATTGCCACAAAGGAGAAGTATGCAAGATTAGAGGCTGCGCGGCATGCGGAGAAATAAGAAAGAGTGAGAAAAGGCGTGGGAAGTGTACAAAGATATGGGAGTGAGAAAAAACGTGGGAAGTGTGGAAAGCAAATATTGAAAAAAAGGAGGAAATGGCGTATAATCGCATGGACGGGGAGCTGGCGATACCGGCTGAGAGGAAGTGAGAAGACTTCGACCCATAACCTGATTTGGATAATGCCAACGTAGGGAAATAGGTATCACAATGAAATGGTGCAGAATTCCGTGTTGGAATTCTGCTTTTTTTAATTTGGAGAAATGCCGTTCCTATGATTTAAAAATGGTCTCCGGGGAGGCAGGGCGCTTTTTCACGGGGGCAGAGAAAAGGAGTGCGAAGGATGAAGGTTAAGAGAAAACAGCTGTTGCTTTATGCAATTACCGACCGAAGCTGGTTACATGGAGAAAGCTTATCGTCTCAGGTGAAGCAGGCCTTAGAGGGCGGAGCAACTATGATACAGCTTCGGGAAAAAGGCGAAAAGGAACGAGAGGAAACCTTAAAAATACAGCAGCTTTGCAGGGAATACCAGGTTCCATTCATTATCAATGATGATGTGAAGCTGGCAAAGGAAATTGACGCAGATGGTGTGCACATCGGGCAGGATGATATGGAAATGTCGGAAGCCAGAAGAATTCTTGGAGAAGATAAGATTATTGGAGTGACGGCAAAAACCATAGAACAGGCAAAGAAAGCAGAGGCAGCAGGCGCAGACTATCTAGGAAGTGGCGCAGTATTTGGAAGTAGCACAAAGAAAGATGCAAAGCCGATGGAGCATGCGCTTTTGCAGGAAATCTGTGAAAGCGTATGCATTCCAGTGGTGGCAATCGGAGGAATCGATGCATCCAATATGGCACAGCTGGCAGGGCGCAAAATGAGTGGATTTGCTGTGGTCAGTGGTATATTTGCGCAAGAAGACATAAGACTGGCGACGGAAAATTTGTATCAGATCGCTAAGGCAACGGTCGGAAAGCATACGGCACTTACCATTGCGGGGAGCGACTGTAGCGGAGGCGCCGGAATTCAGGCAGACCTGAAAACAATGCTTGCGAATGGCGTATATGGAATGTCAGCAATTACTGCCCTTACAGCGCAAAATACGACAGGCGTGACCGGGATTATGGAGGTGACGCCGGAATTTTTAGCGAAACAGCTAGATGCAATCTTTACAGATATCGCACCAGAAGCAGTAAAAATTGGAATGATATCGAATGCAGATTTAATCACGACAATTGTGGAGAAACTAAAGAAATACGATGCAAAGAATATTGTAGTGGATCCGGTGATGGTGGCAACGAGCGGCGCAAAGCTTATTAGTGATGACGCGATTGAGGTATTGAAGAAAGAGCTTCTACCGATTGCAACACTGATAACACCAAATATTCCAGAAGCAGAAGTGCTTGCAGAAAGGGCGATTACATCAGCAGAAGATATGTGTCTTGCAGCAAAAGAAATCAGTGAAAAATATCAGTGCAATGTTTTATTAAAAGGCGGGCATCAGCTTAATGATGCGAATGATTATCTTTATGTGAGAGGAGAGGAACCGGTGTGGTTTGAGGGGAAGCGAATTGCAAATACCAATACCCACGGAACCGGATGTACGTTGTCTAGCGCCATTGCGTCAAATCTTGCGAAAGAGGATACTTTGCAAGAAGCAGTCGCACATGCGAAGGAATATATTTCTGGAGCGCTGGCTGCGATGCTCAATCTAGGCAAGGGAAGTGGTCCTATGGACCATGGATATGTGCTTGATTTGTGGGAGAAAGAGCTCTAGAGAAGTGATGGCATGCAGAATAGAAGAAATTGTTCGGGATAAAAGAATGCATGTAAAATAAGAGAAATCATACAGGATAAGAGAATGCATGTAAAATTAGAGAAGTATGTAGGATAAGAGAAATCGTACAGGATAAAAGAAAACACATAGAATATCACGAGAAGAGGAAGAAGAAATGCAAAATACAAATATAAAGAAATTAACCATAACAGCGCTTTTTGCAGCACTTGCAGTAGTGGGAAGCTTGTTCTCATTCCCAGTGTTTGGATCAAAGTGTGCACCTGTTCAGCATCTAGTAAACATTTTGTGCGCAGTGATTCTTGGACCTTGGTGGGGACTTGCAGCTGCATTGATAGCAAGTGTCCTTCGCAATCTTTTGGGACTTGGCACATTACTTGCCTTCCCAGGAAGTATGTGTGGCGCACTTTTAGCAGGTATTTTATATCACTTTACAAAAAAACTTCCATTGGCATATATTGGGGAACTTTTAGGAACTGGGTTAATCGGTGGAATGTTAGCATATCCAATTGCAGCATTTGTAATGGGAAATTCAGCAGCAGCTCTTATGACCTTTGTGGTTCCATTCCTAATTAGTAGTGCTGGTGGTACTATCATTGCAGTTGTAGTTACAGCAGTATTTCAGCAAACTGGTTTGTTGGATAAAATGAGAGGAAATCTTCAAGCGACATAGAGAGGAACTGCAAGAACGGAAAAGAAGATACAATAAAGAATGGAATAGGGCAGTGTCAGGTAGTGTGATGAAAACAAAATACAAGTGTGAAGAGGAAATGTAGGATATGAAACAGAGCCAAGGACAGGAATTAATAAAACAGATACGTAACGCAAGACCAATTATTCAATGCATTACGAACATGGTGTCAGTAAACGATTGTGCCAATGCGCTCTTAGCCATTGGGGCTTCTCCGGTGATGGCTCATCATCCACTTGAGGTGGAGGAGATACAAAGAAACTGTCAGGCATTAGTTTGTAACATGGGAGCTGTGGAAGACTACGAAGCCATGAGAAAGGCAATGCAAACAGCAACTTCCCTGGGACATCCTATTGTTGTGGATCCGGTTGGAGTTGCAGGCTCTACCTTTCGAAGGGAACAGTGCCTTCAATTTATGGAACAGTTTCATCCAAATTGCATACGGGGAAATTATTCTGAAATGGAAGCGCTTATGACAGGCACATCGACTGGAAAAGGAGTGGATGACCTATGGAAACAAAGTGCATCCCATACAAGCGGGAGTCTGGAAACATTTGCGGATCAGCTCATGCAGTACGCAAAACAAAAAGGCTGCATTTTGGTTGCATCGGGAGCCACCGATATCATAACTGATGGCGACACAATTACATATGTTGAGAGTGGAGATCCAATGATGGCACGGATAACAGGAAGCGGGTGCATGTCGTCAGCCTTGATGGCAGCTTTTCTCTGTGGCAATGTACAACCAATGCAAGCAGTAATTGCCTGTGCCCAATGCATTGGAGAATGTGGAGAGGTAGCAGCTAGAAACACGCGCGCCTTGGGCGGTGGAACAATGAGTTTTCGAAATCTCTTTATAGATGCACTTTCCATGTTATAGCATGATGAAAGCGGAAAGAATTAGCACTTGGGGGCTGGGACTTTCTGCTTTTTCTATTTTCTCCTTAATAAATACAGGGATAATAGAAAAATAAGCATCAATCTAAGGGGAAAAGCGGGAAATCGATGCGAGAAAGATGGAAAAATGGAAAACAAAGCATCAATTTAAGAGGAAAAGCGGGAAATTGATGCGAGAAAGAGAGAAAAATGGGAAACAAAGCATCGATTTAAGAGGAAAAGCGGGAAATTGATGCGAGAAAGATGGAAAAATGGGAAACAAAGCATCGATTTAAGAGGTAAAGCCAGAAATTGATGTACGTGAGCAGAAAAAATGAGAAACAAAGCATCGATTTAAGAGGTAAAGCCAGAAATTGATGTACGTGAGCAGAAAAAATGAGAAATAAAGCATCGATTTAGGAGATAATGCCGGGGATTGATGTATGCGAGCAGGAAAAATGGGAAGCAAAGCATCAATTTAAGTGGTAAAGCTGGGAATTGATGCATGGAAAAGAACTCATGGAAAGAATCCCAATGTAAGCGAGGCATGATTTGAAACACAAATAAGACAAAAGTACCGAATGGAGCGAATGGAGAAAGGAAAAATGAGTCTGAGATTGTGTATATTGCACAGAAAAAATACGAAAAAACATATAAAAGCGACAAAATATATAAAAGAGGCTTGCGCAAATAGAAAATAGATGATATAAAGGTAGTGTAGTAAATGAATAACGCATTGCTATTAGAGATGAAGAGAATGTAGCAAATAGATATGGGCACGTAGTGCTTGGTTTATTTGTCGTACATTCTATTTTTTTTGCCTTTTTTGGAGGATATTCACGAAAGTGAATGTGACCTGGCCGGGCTTTTGAAGAAGGAAAAAGAGGCGATGCGGGAAGGGAGAAAGATATGAAGTGCAGAAATTATGCACATCGTGGATTCAGTGGAAAATATCCAGAGAATACCATGTTAGCTTTTGAGAAGGCAATTGAAGTAGGGTGCGAGGGAATCGAGTTTGACGTACATTTTAGTAAAGATAAGGAATTGGTCATCATACATGATGAAAGCATTGATCGTACATCAAACCAGACAGGACTTGTGAAAGATCTTACTTACGAAGAGCTTTGTAGAGCAGATTTTTCCTACAAATTTACAAAGGAAGTAGGATTTCAGAAAATCCCAACCTTGCGAGAATATTGTGAATTGGTGAAGGATAAAGACATTATCACCAATATTGAGATTAAAAATGGGGTATATGAGTATCCAGGAATCGAGCAGGCAGTGTATGACATGATTTGCGAGTACGGATTGAAAGATCGGGTTGTAATCTCATCCTTCAATCATTATTCCGTAAAAAGAATGAAAGCCATCGATCCAGAAATAAAATGTGGTTTCCTTTCAGAGACATGGATTATTAATTCAGGAGCCTATGTGAAAGAAAACGGAATTGAAAACTTCCATCCAATATTCAGAATGTTGAATGAGGAAGTTGTAAAAGAATTAAAAGAGAATAACGTCGGAATCAATACCTGGACAGTCAATGAGCCAGAAGATATTGAAGAGATGATTCGCATCGGGGTGGATGGAATCATCGGTAACTATCCAGATCGCGTTGGAAGAATCCTAAGGGAGAAGGGGCTTCGTTAAAAGTAGCGATAAAAACAGAGGAAAAAAATATTTTGGAGGTTAAGGAATGAAAAAGAAACTTATTTCAGCTATCTTAGTAGCAACAATGGGAGTATCACTTCTTGCTGGATGCGGAATGGGATCCGGTGCAAACACAAACAACAATACACAGGCTGGTGGTTCTGCAAGTGCAGATGATTATCACATCGAAATCAAAATGAGCCACGTATTTGCTCCAGAAGAGCAGCTTACAAAGAGTCTTCAGATTGTTTGTGACAACATTAAAGAGAAAACAGATGGACATGTGGTAATTAACCAGTATCCACAGGGTCAGTTAGCAACATACAAAGATGGTGTTGAGCAGGTAGTCAGAGGTGCTGACTTCATTTCTGTAGAGGATCCATCTTACTTAGGAGATTACGTACCAGACTTCAATGCAATGGTTGGACCATTCATGTACAACACATTTGATGAGTATGAGTACGTTGTAAACTCAGATTTAGTAAAAGGCTGGGAAGCTCAGCTTGAAGAGAAAGGAATCAAAGTATTAGCACTTGATTACATCTTCGGTTTCCGTAGCCTTATGACAAACAAAGAAATCAAAACTCCAGATGACTTAAAGGGAATGAAGATTCGTGTTCCAGGTTCTCAGTTATTCATCGATACCTTCAATGCACTTGGATGTACAGCAACACCAATGGCATTCGGTGAGACAATCTCAGCTGTACAGCAGGGTGTTGTAGATGGTCTTGAGGGAACAATGGATGCATATGGTTCAAATGGTAGTGCAGAGGTTGCTAAGAACTTCGGTTTAACCAACCACTTCCTTGGAACATGTGGAGTATACATTTCAACAAAAGTTTGGGATGCAATGCCAGCAGAGTATCAGGCAATCGTTCAGGAAGAGTTCTCAAAGGGTGCTCAGCAGATGATTTCTGAAGTATCAAACAACTACGATTCTACTCAGGCAAGACTTGAGAAAGAGCAGGGAATCAAAGTAAACGAAGTTGACAGTGCAGCATTTGCAGCAAAAACAAAGAGCGTATATGACAACATGGAAGGAACAACTCCAGGAGTATACGATGAATTAAAGAAGCTTGTTGAAGCATCACACAAATAAGAGTAATGATGGATGTGTCCGCGCCTCATGCCATTGGGGCGCGGTTTTAAGAGAAAGGGGTGTTTCCAATGAAGGATATTACAGCCAAGAAAATATTTAGCAATCTTTTGGAAATAGCGTCGGGAACTTGTTTTTTAGTTTGTACAGGATTAGTTTTAGTTAACGTATTTTTGAGATACTTTCTTCATACAGGCCTCTATTGGTCAGAAGAGGTGTGCACCAGTTGTTTTGTCTGGGGCGTATATTTAGGAGCAGCTGCATGTTATAAGAGACAGATGCATCTTGGAGTAGATGTACTTGTAAAGAAGCTGCCAATGACAGTTCAGAAAATTTTTACAATTATATTGGATATTTTATTAATTGTATTGAACGCATATATTGCATACGAAAGCTATGTTTATGTAACCTTATCACACACAAAGCCAACCGCTGTATTGAATATATCAAGTGCATTTATCAGTGTATCGTTGGTAGTAAGCTTTGCGTGCATGACAATTTTTTCTGTGAAGTTCTTAATTGACGATATTAAGGGAAAGGGGGAGAAATAAATGAAATCATATATTCCAGTAATCTTAGTATTTTTACTTTATTTCTCAGGAATTCCAATTGCATATGCATTATTTGGATCTTCGCTTTTTTACTTTACATTTTTGGATACCACATCACCTGTGGATTTGATTTTCCAGAAATTTATTACTAGTACCTCATCATTTTCGCTTCTTGCAATTCCATTCTTCATCATGGCTGGTTCCATTATGAACTATGCTGGAATTAGTGCGAAATTGTTAAAATTTGCAGACGTTTGTATCGGACATTTGCCAGGTGGTTTGGCACAGTCTAACGTACTTTTAAGTATGCTTATGGGTGGTGTGTCCGGATCAGCAAACGCAGATGCTGCGATGCAGTGTAAAATGCTTGTACCTGAGATGGAGAAAAACGGATATGATAAATCCTTCTCAGCAGCTATTACAGCAGCTTCATCCGCTGTTACACCAGTTATTCCACCAGGAATTAACCTTATTATTTATGCATTGATTGCAAGTGTATCGGTAGGTCGTGTATTTACAGCAGGATATATTCCAGGAATTTTAATGGCGGTTGCATTGATGATTACCGTACATATTATTTCGAAAAAGCGTGGCTACAAACCAACTCGTGAAAAACATGCCTCTGCTGGAGAAATTGGAAAGCAGGCATTGGAGTCTATTTGGGCATTATTATTCCCATTTGGAATTATTCTTGGTCTTAGAATCGGTTTATTTACACCTTCAGAGGCTGGTGCAGTTGCCGTATTATATTGCTTTATTGTTGGAAAATTCATCTATAAGAATTTGCGCAAAGAGCATTTCCTTCCAATCGTAATGGAGACCATTACCGGAACAAGTACGGTTGTATTAATCATTGTGGCAGCAAACGTATTCAGTTATTATATGAACTGGGAGATGATTCCACAGCAGATTACAGCTTTAATTCTTGGAACCGTTGACAACAAGTACGTATTCCTTCTTGTTGTAAATATTCTCCTATTAGTACTTGGAATGTTTATTGAAGGTGGTGCAGCTTTGATTATCGTAGCTCCACTTCTTTGCCCAGTAGTATCTAAGTTTGGAATTGACTTAGTACATTTTGGTTTGATTTGTATTGTAAATATTATGATTGGTGGACTTACACCACCGTTTGGATCGATGATGTTTACGTGCTGTTCGATTACAGAGTGTGAGATTGGAGACTTTGTTAAGGAGAGTATTCCATTTATCGTGGCATTATTGTTAACACTTCTGCTGTTAACTTACGTACCTCAGATTACGCTTTGTCTTCCTAATTTAGTTTATGGCGCATAATATGCGATAGTTGCATCTCACAGGAATTCCTTCTTGTGAGATGTAATCACATAAGGGCAAGAAAAAGCGTCGCATAAGAATCGAGAAAATGTAGCGCGTAAAAACCGGGAAAATGCAATGTATAAGAATCAGAAAAATGTGTCGCATAAGAATTGGATCGAATGAGCAGTTGGTAGGAATAGAGGAGTTTGGTTATGCTAGAAATACAAGAACTTACATGGTCATACAAAACGAAGGCGCAGAGCGTGAAGGCGAAAGAGGAGCAGTCTGCGCAGGAGCAAGAGAAGAAACTTCTATTTTTATCGGATTTACACATTATTTGTGAACCAGAGGACATGGATATGGAATCCGAGGATGCAACGCCTTTTCTAGTGGAAAAGGAAAGCAAAGAAGCATTAGAGTCCAGACAGGATATTGTGGATTACGTAAGAAATCGTAGCATCTATTTTGAAAAGGATGGAATTCACAATACAAGAGCCCAGTTTGAAGAATTTATAGCATACATCAAAGAGAATGCATTTGACATGGTAATTTTTGGAGGGGATGTCATTGATTGTCCGTCCGCCGAAAATCTATGTTATTTGGAACAACAATTGCGAGAACTAAGGATACCATATCTTGTGACATCAGGAAATCATGATTGGAACTATTCTTGGGAATATTTATCGGATAAAAGTCGCGCAGAACACCAACCATTACTACAGGCAGCGGTTGGACAAGCGCTGGATGGGTATCGATTGGAACGGTATGGAATCCAGTTTCTAATTGTGGATAGCAGCGACAACAAAATTAGCGGAACGGCATTACAGGCATTGTTGGAATGTGAGAAAACACAGCCAATTTGCGTGATTATGCATGTTCCTTATACAACAGAAACGCTGCGTCAGCTTTCTTTACAGAAATGGGGCTTTGAGACCACCATGGGAGGAAAAGGCGTAGCTATGAATGAAACGACCAGCGTATTTTTGGCACAGCTGAAGCAGTTTGAAAATGTACTGCTTTTGTGTGGTCATGTGCATGAATTTGCAGATGAAATGCTCTGTGACAAGGTACGACAGGTTGTAGCACCTGCAGGGTGCGAAGGAAAAGGGGTAGTGTTACATCTGAAAGGATGAAAAGGTATGACAATAGAGGAAATGTGGACAAATACGGAAGTATTTGTAATAGACATAGATGGAACCTTTCGCCAGGGAATGACCGTGGTAGAGGAAGGACAGGAATTCCTTTCTTTTATGAGGGAGCAGGGAAAGCGATTCTTGTTTTTTACGAATAATTCCTCGAAGGCACCAAATACTTATGTAAAAGAGTTTGTGGAAAGCGGCTGTGAAGTAACAGAGAATGATGTGGCGACCACAGCGGATGTGGCGGCATATTATTTAAGAAAGAACTTTCCAAATCAAGGGATTTATGTAGTTGGAACCAAGGAATTTTGTGAATATCTAATGCGACAAGGAGTTTCTGTTGTGGATAATTCGCAGGAGGAATGTGCAGCAGTATTGGTAAGCTTTGACACAAGCTTTAACTATGACAAGATGAATATGGCGAGTGCCCTTGTGAGAGAAGGAAAAGATTTTTTGGCAACACATTTGGATGTAAATTGTCCTGTGGAAGGTGGATACATCCCAGATTGTGGCGCAATCTGTGCAAGTATTGAACGTTCCAGCGGACGGATACCAAAGAGCTTAGGAAAGCCAAATGAGGAGGCATTTTCTTTGATTTCTCATGTGACAGGCTGCAAACCAGAGGCAATCACTTTTATTGGAGACCGATTGGAAACGGATATTGCAGTTGGGGTAAAAAATGGAGCCAATACGGTACTTGTACTTGGTGGAGCAAGTTCGGAAGAAGATATAGAAAAATTACAAATACAACCAGATTTCGTTTTTGATAATCTGGCAGATTTCTATCACCATGTTTTAGAATTATAAACTTGTATCTGTAACTAAAATCCTATAAACTAAATATAGGAGAAATAGACTATATGATATGTGAATAGGAGATTATGGGGATATGAAGTTTGGAGAGATTTTAGAGGAATCGCCAATTATTGCGGCGATAAGCAATGAAGAAGATTTAAAGGTTTGTTTCGAGTCAGAATGTAAGATTGTTCTTATTATTCACAGCACCTTGCAGAATGTGAGTAAGCTGGTGGAAATGGTGCAACAGAGCGGGAGAATTGCAATTGTGCATGCGGATCTTGTTGCCGGCTTAAGTAGCAAAGAAGTTGCAGTGGAATTTATTTTAGAGCAAACTGGTGCGGATGGTATTGTAAGCACGAAGCCAGCCCTTGTTAAGAAAGCGAAGGAAATGGGTAGATTTGGAATTCTACGCGCTTTCATTATTGATTCTTCAGCACTTGAAACAACCAAAAAACAAATTGAAACATTAAAACCCGATGCGGTGGAGTTAATGCCGGGAATTATACCACGTGTATTTTCTGAGATGAAGGGATGTTATGACGTATCGATTATTGCGGCGGGATTAATTCGCGACAAAAAGGATGTCTTGACAGCCTTTGACGCAGGCGTAGATGGCTTATCTGCAACGAATCAGAAGATATGGTTTATGTAGGAGAATCCGGCATGGAAAGGCGAGAGTATGCCAAGGATTCTAGTAGAAAATATGAATATCGAGTGTACGCTTCGACTCTTAGTGGCTTGCTTTTGTGGGGCACTAATTGGAATTGAAAGAACCAAGAGAAACAAAGGGGCAGGTGTGCGAACACATGTCATTGTTGCAATGGGAGCGGCGCTTTTTGTCCTAATATCAAAATATGGATTCACGGATATTGTTTATTTGGATGGGATGCAGGCGGATGTGGCCCGTGTGGCATCCAATATTGTAACGGGAGTCAGCTTTTTGGGCGCAGGTATTATTTTCATGCGTGGAGATACCGTTCAAGGATTGACCACAGCAGCAGGAATTTGGGTTACTGCAGCAGTAGGACTTGCTGTGGGAACTGGAATGTATGTGACGGGAATTTTTTGCTCGGCATTGATATTAGTGATTCAGGTGGTACTTCACAGAGATATCTTCTGTGGAATGGAAACCAGACAAAGCAGTAAAATTGTGGTATGCATGGAGGACGACTCCGATGCATATGAAGAATTAAAAAAACAGTTACTTGCGCAAAAAGTGGTTATCAATGGTAGCCATATTAAAAGACACAAGGATGGTTCACTTACTTACACCTTCGACGTGAAATTACCGCGTGGGGTACAACCAAGAGATGTGCTTACACTTGTAAAAGAGTGTAGAAACGTGAAGTCCATTGGAATGTAGTAGGGGGTGAGCAAAGATGATATACACAATTTCAAACAATATGGATATGGAGCTTGTACTTCGATGCTTACTGGCATGCATTTGCGGCTTTGTAGTTGGCTTTGAGCGAACCAAGCATCAGAAGGCAGCGGGCATAAGAACATACATTATCGTGGCTGTGGGAGCGGCGCTTTTTACCATAATTTCCAAATATGGATTTACAGATGCCATAGGAAACGGACTGCGTGTGGACGTATCCCGTGTGGCATGTAATATTGTAACTGGTGTCGGATTCCTTGGTGCTGGAACCATTTTCATGCGTGGAAACCGCATTCAGGGATTGGCAACTTCCGCTGGAATTTGGGCGATGGCAGCAATCGGAATGGCAATCGGAACGGGAATGTACCTGGTTGGTATTGTGGCAACCGTAATCGTGTTTGGCGTGCAGACCTTCTTTAGCAAGTTTGCGCATGGACGATTTGGAGTAAAGATTCCAGGAAAACTGATTGTCAATATGAATGATGACGAGAAGACCTTAGAACGGTTGGAGAAGGTCTTAGAGAAAGCTCAAATTGAGATTAGCTCTAGCCATATTAAAAGAAATAAGGATCATATGTTAACGTACACCTTTGGCTTGCAAATGCCAGAAGGAATCGATGTACAGGAAATTGTAGAGCAGATTTCTAAAATCAAAAGTGTTCGTTCCATTGATTTATAGTATTTGGCAAAATAGAGTTAAGACGATAAAAAATAAAAGTGAAATAAAAAGTATAATAATAGTAAAGTGATAAAATAATAAGTAGTAGAAGATAATAAGTAGTAAAAAATAATAAGCAGCAAAAGATCATAAGCAGTAAAAGATAATAGTAAATACCATGTTTAAAACAAATGTTTGGAACATGGTATTTTTTTTTGCGCTCTGGGAACAATAGATAAAAAAGGAAGTGAATGTGATGCGAAAAAAGAAGAAAGGGCAAAAGAGAATGAATTTTATAATTAAGCGAGTCTACGGAAGAGAAGTGTTAGATTCTAGAGGAAATCCAACTGTGGAAGCCATTGTAATGCTTGAGGATGGAACTGTTGGAAGAGGTATATCCCCAAGTGGTGCGTCTACGGGAACCTTTGAAGCTCTGGAATTGCGTGATGGAGGTGCTCGTTATGGTGGAAAAGGCGTAAAGAAGGCCGTCTGCCATGTGAATACCATCTTAAACAAAGTCCTTGAGGGAATGAATGCGGAGGATTACACGAGCATTGATCGAGCCATGATTGAGGCAGATGGAACCTCGGATAAGGCAACGATAGGAGCGAATGCAATTCTTGCAGTTTCCATTGCGAATGTGCATGCAGTGGCAAAGGCAAAGAAACAGCCGATTTTTCGCTTTTTAAATGAATCATTACTCAATGCCGCAATTACCGGAAAAAGATTTGAGGAATATTGGAAGGATGCAGAGCACAAAATCAATTTTTGTATGCCGCGTCCGATGATGAATATATTAAATGGGGGGGCACATGCTAAGAATTGTTTGGACTTTCAGGAATTTATGGTGGTACCAATCCCTGCTTCCGGAGAATTCAAGGAAGCACTTCGAATTGGTACAGAGGTGTATCACAGCCTTAAGAAGGTATTGGAAGAGAAGGGATTATCGACGGCTGTTGGCGACGAGGGGGGATTTGCACCAGAAATTGGAGATGCAAAGTCGGCCTTAAAATTGCTTATGGAAGCCGTGGAAAAAGCCGGATATGTACCTGGAAAGGATGTGAAATTTGCGATGGATGCAGCTGCGAGTGAATTGTATAACAAAGAGGCTGATATGTATTTTTTCCCTGGCGAAACGAGGTGGAATGAACAGAAGAAAAACCAGAAGGTAATATCGGAGGAAAGTTTTCTGGTTAAGGAAGTAGGGTGCCAATGCGAAGGAATCGAAATGAAGGATTGCACACAAACCTACGCCAATACGATTGAGGAAGCGGGACCGACGCATGGTACGTATGGAGTGAATAATTGGGTGAAAATGCCTGATACACAGGAGATTAGCGTTAAGCGGAGCAGACAGGAAATGATCGCTTACTATAAGGAACTGGTGGAGGAATATCCACTTATTTCCATTGAAGATGGGTTGGATCAGGAGGACTGGGAAGGCTGGAAGGAATTGACTGCGACCTTAGGGCACAAGGTGCAGCTCGTGGGAGATGATTTGTTTGTTACCAATACGACGCGTTTACGCAAAGGAATTGCAGAGGGCTGTGGAAATGCGATTCTCATTAAGCCAAATCAAATCGGAACCTTAACCGAAACGATAGAAGCAATTCTGCTAGCGAGACAAGCGGGGTATCAGTCAATTATATCGCATCGTTCTGGAGAGACAGAAGACACGACAATTGCAGATATTGCAGTAGCTTTGGGAACGGGGCAGATTAAGACAGGAGCACCATGCAGAAGTGAACGTGTTGCGAAATATAACAGATTGCTTCGCATAGAGGATACGTTGTCATAGCCTAAAAGAGCCTGTGAATAAAGTTTTAAAATTTGTCAGTGTTAAAAGTCTGTAAATTTAATATAAACCTGTAAGGATATGGTCCCCTAAGATAAAATACATTTATCTTAAGGAGGCCATATTTTATGGCAGAACAGACCCCTGATTAAACTTGTCGAATACCGAGCCATTCGAGGATTTGCGGGAATTGAACATTGGGAGCTTGCTCACAATCGGGCATATTCACACAAACACCCATAGGACCGACCAACGACATGAGCAAGAACACACCGTGTTCTGCGAATTATATTAGTCGGCATGGCTTGATTACGTATATAATGTATTGTTTCTCATATTTAACCGTAGGTTCCAGCGTATGACTACGGTTAATTCTTGTGTTCTTCTATATTAAACCGTAAACTCAGTCATATAATTACGTATAAACTCTACATTTCCTCTTTATGAACCGTATTTCTGAGCGGATGATAACGTATAAATTCTGAAATTTCTCATTCCTAACCGTAATGGCCGTCATATACCTGCGTATAAATTTTCTTTAATTTAAATCCTAAATTCATGCACATTTTGACAGGATAAAAAAATAGAAAAATAAAAAAATAGGAAAATAGGAAAATTAGGAATCTAGGAGTGCCTTGCACCGCATTATCACAATTTTATATAAATATCGTGATATAGTCCTTGGCGAAAGCAAACCGTTTTTGTATAGCCCAAACGAGCCAAACAGTAGCAATAGGTCTACCGTTTGACTCGTCGATTATTTTAGGATATCTAATTTACAGAGATTGTTTTACGCTTGCTATATAAGTTGAAGACTTTGTGAATCTTCTGGAGCAGCAAAATAATCTTCATGCATTTCCATAATCTCATCCAGATGGGCAAAACCATCACAAAGATGGTGTTCAATCAATTCATTTAATGCATTTTGGTCCTTACTACGAAGAACATCAACAAGTTTGGCATGCTCTGCATAATTCTTTTCGTTTGAATGTGGCAGGGTAGAATTGATTAAGCTTCGCATTCTCTCGTATTCTGCGCATGAGGTAACAAATAATTGAAAGAGTACATCGTGATTTGCGAATGAGTAAAGTGTGCGATGAAAACTATTGTCTTCTAGGATGAAGGCATGGTTTTTATCGGCTTCTGGCATATCAGAATCAAGGATTTCCCGTTGTTTTGCTAAGGAATCTGCGACAGCTTCTTCTAGTTCGTCTAGATTGGAGTGTTCCATCAATTCAGAAAAAATGACGTAGTCCATTTTCAGACGAAGGTATAGAAGATCGTTGACCATGTCTAAATGAATGGGTGCAACGAAGGTTCCGATATGAGGACGAACTTCTAACAGTCCGTCAGTTTCTAAACGTTTGAAGGCATCACGGACAGGAGTGCGTGAAATATTGAACTGGTTTGAAGTCTCAATCTCACTAAGTAGTGTTCCTGGTGTATGCTCAAGGTGAAGGATTTCATCCTTTAGCTGCAAGTATACAGCGGTACAGGTACTGGTATTTCCCTTTGAAAATATACGGCTCATTTTCATATCCCCTTACGATTTTTACATGTAGCCTGTCTTTATGGTCCAATCCAATTATCAAGATATCAACCGATACAAAAATACAAAATGACAATTGGAAATTCAGTTATTCATTATAATGCATCACAGCTTTTTTTAAATATACAAAACAAAAGAGTTGTATATGATAGAGTCACACGAAACTCCAAAAAGAAAAGAAAAAAATGTTGCAAAGCATTAAAGAAATAGTTAGCACTAATAAGAATCTGGCTTAAAAAAGTATACCACACTTTGCGAAAAAAAGTAAATTCATTTAAATTCGTTCAAAAAATAGGTAAATAAATGCACATTAGGGCAACAAGAAAAGAAAATATGCAAGAAGAAAAAGCTACGAAAATGGATGGAACAGAAAAGGGCAGAAAAAAGGCGTTTTCTAGGGGGAATCGAGGATGGAAACTATAGGAAAATAGTTCGGTTTACATGTTTACAACCCCTATGCTATATTCATAGTGTAGTATTAGGTGAAAGTGGGATATTTTATGACACTGATAATATATACGTTGGCGATGTACTGCGCAATTGTAGGGCTTCTTGTGTCTGCAATGAAAGCGGCAAGTAAAAAGGGAAAGTTAGCGTACATAATTAAATTTTTAGAAATTTTTGGGGCCATGGCATTATTGTGTGCCTCCATATATACAGGAACTTCGAATACTAGGTTGGCATATGTTACACGTGCAATCTTTTTCACATTAAGTAATGTAATTGCTTTGTTTTTGCTGTCGTATGCGATGGTTTACGTAGGGATAAAGTATAGAAGCAAAATACTTCAGATATTGTTTGTCCTGATAACGGCATTGGATTCAGGATCCATGATAGCAAACATTTGGACAGGCCATGCATATAAGCTAAGACCAGAGCTTAAACTTGAGGACGGCGTGTTCTTAAGAGTGGTGGATAAGACAGGCTTTTATTACCTGCACATGGCTTTATTTTATTCGGTAATTTTGTTTGTGTTTGGAATCTTCTTATATAAGCTCCACTGGGCTTCTAAGTTTTACAAGCACAAGTATGCAGGAATATTTAGTGGATTTGTGATTGCGAATGCCGCCAATCTTTTGGTAATGGGATTAGGACTTCAAATTGACATATCACTAATTTTCTATGGTGTGGCTGGAATTATGATAGCCTTCTATTCGCTGGAATATGTTCCGAATGGTTTGATGGAGAATACACTGTCTCTTATTATAGAAGAGATGAATCATGCGGTTCTTTGTTTTGACGAAGAAGGAAAATGCAATTTTGCAAATGAGATGGCTCGACGCCTTTTCGCAGCGGAAAAGGAGGAGTTAGAGAGCTTTAACCGTTATTATATGAAGTGGAAGACTCAGTTTTTTGGTGAGGAGCCAGAGGAGTATCACTGGGAAGAAACAAAAGTCATAAACGGTAAGAACTACTATTTAGAGAATAGCTTTCATCATATTTATGATGAAGAAGATAATGTGATTGGTTGTTATTTTGTATTGGCTGATAAAACACATGAAGTGGAACAATACGAGAGAGAACGCTATCGTGCAACGCATGATCCGCTTACCGGCCTCTACAACAGGCAACGCTTTTTTGAGGAGGCTGAAACCCTTTTACAAGAGCATCCAGAGCGCGAATATTGTGTATTATGTTCCAATGTGAAGGACTTTAAATTAATTAATGATTTGTTTGGAACAGAGCGTGGAAATGAAGTTCTTCGCATGCAGGCGACCATGTTGGAAGATCGTTGTGACGACAAGTGCATTTATGGACGCCTCATGAGCGACCGCTTTGCGTTATGTATGCCACGTGAGTATTATGACGAGCAGATGTTTATTGAAGCGATGCGTTATCTAAGTAAATCTTTTGCAAACAATGTTTTTCGTGTACAATTTCAGGTGGGTGTGTATGATGTGAAGGATCGTTCAGAGAACGCTAGCATCATGTGCGATAAGGCAACCATTGCGATGGAGAGCATTACGGACGAGAGTCAATGCCCAATTGCATATTACAGCAATGAGGTGTTGGAGAATAACTTGAAAGAAAAACGTATGATCAACGAGTTTGAGCGTGCGATTGAGAATGAAGAATTCTGCATTCATTTACAGCCACAGACCGACGCAGAAGGAGAAGTACTTGGAGCGGAGGCTCTGGTTCGTTGGGAACATCCTGAATTGGGATTATTGTATCCTGGATATTTCATCGATACCTTTGAAAAAACTGGCTTAATCCATCGATTGGATGAATATGTTTGGGAAAAAGCGATAATGCAGCTTGCAGATTGGAAACGACAGGGAATTGAGAAGTATCATATTTCAGTAAATATTTCGACGAAGGACTTCTATTTCCTTGACGTATATAAGACGATTACCTCATTGGTTGAGAAATATGATGTGCATCCAAAGTATTTGAAGCTTGAGATTACAGAGACTGCACTTATGACAGAGCTGGAACAGAATCTTGCTTTGATAGACAAGCTCCAAAAGTACGGATTCCAGATTGAAATTGATGATTTCGGAAGTGGATACTCTTCTCTTAATATGCTGAAGGATATTCACGCAGATATTCTTAAAATTGATATGGGATTCTTGCGCGAAACAGAGAATAAGGAGCGCAGTCGTGATATTTTAAGCTCAATGATTACACTATCCCAGAAATTGGGAATGCCTGTTATTACGGAGGGCGTTGAGACAGAGGATCAGCTTAAAATGCTTACGGACATGGGCTGTGATATGTTCCAGGGATATTACTTTGCAAAACCGATGGCAATTACACAATTTGAACAACGGTACGCTGAGGTGGTATAATAATTTAATAGAAGATGTGATTAGTGAAATCGCGGAGAATAGTAGCTTATTGGAGTCAATGCAGATTGGTTCGAATAAGCTACATTTTTAAAGGAGGATAAAAATATGATGAATCCAGCAACTATGATGAAATTGATGAGTGCAGAGAAGAAATTCAATGCGAACCATCCTAAATTTATTGCTTTTCTAAAATATGTGTTAGCAGGTGGTTTTGAAGAAGGTACCGTGGTTGAGATTATGGTGCAAAAACCAGGGCAGGATCCTGTAACAACCAATCTTAAGGTGACAGAGTCTGACTTAGAATTATTTGAGAGCTTGAAGGATCTTAAAATGTAGTGAGGCTTGTCCACACGGGGAGAGCATAAGGAAACGGGAGAATGTTTGGAGACTACGCCTTTTCTAAAAGGGAGTCGAGGGGAGTTTGGAGGCACAGATGAGTGTTGCAAGTATGATAGTTCGTCATATGTTTGGCGAAGGAGACAAAAAGAGGGACGCTGGGTTAGAAACGCCAAAAAGCGTCAAGAGATTTGATAATATTAGTTATGGACCAAATAAAAAGTATCAGGTGTTAGATGTCTATCGCCCAGAAGAGGCAAAGGGAGATTTGCCAGTTATTGTGATTGTACATGGCGGAGCCTGGGTGTATGGCGACAAGGAAGTATATCAATATTACGGAATGAGCCTGGCAGAGAGAGGATTTGCAGTGGTAAACTTTTCCTACCGACTTGCGCCGGCTTACCGTTATCCGGCTGGAATTGAGGATACCAATACGGTGTTTAACTGGATATTAGAAAACGCGCCGATGTATGGCTTAGATACGAAGAATCTGTTTGCTGTGGGAGATTCTGCGGGGGGGCAGATGCTGGCAATCTATTGCAACATTTTAACCAACCCAGAGTATGCGAAGACATTTGATTTCGTTCCAGCACAGGTGAAGCTTAATGCAGTAGCATTGAATTGTGGAAAATATGATATGACAGGACGAATTCCTTGTGATGCGGAAAAAATGTTTAAGCCATTGATGAAGGACATTTTTGTAAACAAAGGGACGGATGAGGAACGAAATTGGGCAACGCCTTTGAACTCTGTAACTGCGGATTTCCCGCCTGCTTTCGTGATGACTGCATTGGGAGATTTCCTGAAGGCAGATGCGCCTGAAATGGTGGACAAGTTTGTAGAACTTGGGGTGGAGCATGCGTATGTAGTATACGGAACCGAGGAGGAGCCGCTTGAGCATGTGTTCCATTGCAACATGAAACGGCCAGAGGCTCATGTATGTAATGACGATGAATGCGCCTTTTTTAAGAAGTATATAAGATAATATGTAGAATACTATTTTGGCATATTATTATGAAACATTCTTTTGCGTTTTGGGCGCGGTAAACACATATAATAAGTAATATTAATAAATATAATAGAACTTTGCAGAAATATTTATGAATACCACTTGCCTGTGACCAAAACGCACTTTATAATATAAGGCAAGCAAAAAGTGCAAATAGCAAGGCTTTCTTGTTAATTGATATTACAATTAGAGGAGGATGCGATTCATGAATCAGGAAAAAGTAATCGTCATCGACTTTGGTGGGCAGTACAATCAGCTTGTTGCCCGTCGTGTGCGTGAGTGTAACGTTTACTGCGAAATCTATTCTTATAAGATAGATATCGAGCAGATTAAAGCAATGAATCCAAAGGGAATTATTCTTACTGGTGGCCCGAATAGCTGTTATGAAGAAGATTCACCATCATATCAAAAAGAATTATTTGAATTAGGAATTCCAGTTTTGGGAATTTGTTATGGTGCTCAGCTTATGATGCATAAGTTGGGAGGTAAGGTTATTACTCCTGAAGTTGGTGAGTATGGAAAGACAGAGATTCACTATGCTCCTAATGGGGTGTTATTCAAGGGCCTTCCAGAGACCGCCATTTGTTGGATGAGTCATTTTGATCGTATTTCAGAAGCAGCTCCTGGTTTTGAAATCGTTGCACATACCGCAGATTGTCCGATCGCAGCAACTCAGAATGTAGAGAAGAAATTGTATGCTGTGCAGTTCCATCCAGAGGTTCTTCATACACAGAATGGAACACAGTTTATCTATAATTTTGTGCGCAACGTATGTGGATGCTCAGGAAGATGGAGAATGGATTCGTTCGTTGAGAATACCATTCGTGAGATTCGCGAGAAGGTTGGCGATGGAAAGGTTCTACTTGCTTTATCTGGTGGTGTAGATTCTTCCGTTGCAGCAGGTCTTCTTTCAAGAGCAATTGGAAAGCAGTTGACATGTGTATTTGTAGATCATGGTCTTCTGCGTAAAAATGAGGGAGACGAGGTAGAGCAGGTCTTTGGACCAAATGGTCAGTTTGATCTGAATTTTGTTCGTGTGAATGCACAGGAGCGTTACTATAGCAAATTAGCTGGTGTTACAGAGCCAGAGAAAAAGCGTAAAATTATCGGCGAAGAATTCATTCGTGTATTCGAGGAAGAAGCAAAGAAAATTGGAGCAGTTGATTTCCTTGCACAGGGAACCATCTATCCAGATGTTGTAGAGAGTGGGCTCGGCGGAGAGTCAGCTGTAATCAAATCGCACCACAATGTGGGAGGTCTTCCAGATTTCGTTGATTTCAAAGAGATTATCGAGCCACTTCGCGATTTGTTCAAGGATGAGGTTCGTAAAGCAGGATTAGAGCTTGGAATTCCAGAGAGATTGGTATTCCGTCAGCCATTCCCAGGACCAGGACTTGGAATCCGTATTATCGGTGAAGTTACCGCAGAGAAGGTTCGTATTGTTCAAGATGCAGATGCCATCTATCGTGAAGAGATAGATAAGGCTGCTGAGGCTTATAAAAAAGAGCATGGCGTGGAAGCACCTTGGATGCCAAATCAGTATTTTGCAGCTCTTACGAACATGCGCTCCGTTGGTGTAATGGGAGATGAGAGAACTTACGACTATGCGGTTGCAGTTCGCGCAGTGAGAACGGTAGACTTTATGACCGCAGAGGCAGCTGAGATTCCATTTGAGGTTCTTCAGACTGTAATGAGCAGAGTAATTAATGAGGTGAAAGGGGTTAATCGTGTATTCTATGATTTGACTTCTAAGCCACCGGGAACGATTGAGATGGAATAAGGAGTAGGGTCAAAAAAGTCCAGTATTTATGCGGTTTCCAAACGAATTTGTTTAAGTGTTGGCAACTATTTGGCAACAGATTTTCCTTATTCAATGAATAAAATTACTTTATGAGCATAAGAAAACCTTACTGATTTTCAGATATGACAACTGAAAATTGGTAAGGTTTTTTCATGCTTATTTTTTCTTTTTGCGTTTGATTTCTTTCTTTTCTTCGTTTTCCATTTCTTTTAATCCGGCGAGAAGCATATCGCTGATTTCCTGTGAAGGAACCTTAGCACGAATTTGGTGTGTATCCAGTTCAGGATATTTGTAACGCCAGTTATCATATTCCTCTTTGGTGCTTTCGCCATTCTCCAGCTTTTTAGCTTCGGAGAGCCATGCACGGAGCATTTTTTCCATTGAGGAATAGGTGGAATAGTCGGACTTATCCAGACGTAAGACTACTTCACCATCCATTTCGTCAATTTTCAGTCCATACATATCTTCCAATGCGAAAAAGGTGTGCATAAGACCGATATAGGTATCTATATCCGGTACGGTAAGTGCATGGGTGCTGATATCAAAGATATCCGCCATTTCTTTTACGAGGTCATGCTTGGGTACTCTTGCTTCTGATTCATATTGTGCCATACGGACATCAGAAGTCTTGCCAAGAAAGCCGAGGACTTCTCCAAGCTGCTTTTGTGTCATGCCTTTTCTGTTACGGAAAAATCGAATTCGTTGTCCGATTGCCATAGTTATGCCTCCTTGTTTTCAGAAGGAAAATGCGACTGCCATTGCAGGAGCAGAGGCATTGCCTCCTGTCATGTTGTTGCCATTTATCTGCTAAGTAAAACAGAAATGTTTAAGTAGAGTATAACATGTGTTAATGAGGATAGCAAGAAGAACTTAAATAAAAATGTTTAAGATTTTTCTGCAAACCACTTGACTTAACGGAAAATGTTTAGTATCATACAAAACAAGAACTTAAATAAATTAAGTTAAGTTAAAATTAAATGACCGTCCGAGCAGATAGCATCCGGAAAAATATGCGATGACCGAAAGTGAGCGTACGAAGGGATGGAAACACGACAAAGTACCACGCAAGGCAACTTGTCAGGAAGGTGTAAGGGAGAGCGGCAAACAAAATTTTGAAGAAAGGGGGGAAAGCACATGGAGAACAAGAACTTTATGACGGTGGACGAAGTGGCACAAGAGCTTAATGTTTCTAAGTCCTATGCCTACAAGGTTGTCAGAGAGCTAAATGCGGAAATGCAGAAGCTTGGTTATCTGACAGTTACCGGAAGAGTGAATACCAGCTTCTTTCGCAAGAAGTTATGTTACAGCGAATAGAGAGGAGATGATGTTATGGCTGTATATAAAGACGGTGACAAATGGCGTGTCATTTACCGCTATACCAATTATAAGGGCCAGCGGAAACAGACACAGAAACGTGGTTTTGCAACCAAAAGAGAAGCGCAGGCATGGGAGAGGGAGGTGATGTTAAAAAGTGAGTCCAAGCTGGATATGATTTTTGCCAGCTTCTTTGAGATTTACGAAGCTGACAAGAAAAAACGGGTAAAGGAAAACACATGGGAGTCCAAAAGCCATATTATCCGTACCAAGATACTTCCGTATTTCGGGGAGCGTAAGATTGCGGAGATTGAGCCGAAGGATGTGATTGCCTGGCAGAATGAGCTTCTTGCCTATAGGGGAGAGAATGGGGAAGTGTATTCCCCGACTTACCTTAAAACCATTCACAGCCAGCTCAGTGCCATTTTTAATCACGCAGTAAGATATTATCATTTGCCTTCTAATCCGGCGCAGAGAGCCGGAACAATGGGAAGCGAGGAACACAAGGAAATGCTGTTCTGGACGAAAGAGGAATATCTGAAATTTGCGGATGTGATGATGGATAAGCCTGTTTCCTATTATGCGTTTGAAATGCTCTACTGGACGGGAATCCGGTGTGGGGAGTTGCTTGCCCTTACACCAAAGGACTTTAATTTCGAGCGTCAGGAGCTGACCATCAATAAGTCCTATCAGCGGTTAAACGGTAGGGATGTGATTACCACACCGAAAACCAAGAAAAGTAACCGGACAATCAAAATGCCGAAGTTTTTGTGTGAGGAAATGCAGGAGTATATCGGTATGCTGTATGAGATTGGGGAGGATGAAAGGCTGTTCCAGATTACAAAATCGTATCTGCATCATGAGATGGACAGAGGGGCAAAGGCTGCAGGAGTAAAGCGTATCCGTATTCATGATTTAAGGCATAGCGCAATTTCATTACTAATTGAGATGGGATTTTCTGCTCTGGCAATTGCGGAAAGGGTAGGACATGAAAGTATTGATATTACCTACCGGTATGCACACTTATTTCCGACGAAGCAGACGGAAATGGCAGATAAACTGGATGTGGAGAGAATGGAAGGAGACGAAGCATGGACAAGACCTTAGATTACAAGGGTAGATGGAGAAACAAGACAGTAGCGTTTCGGGTATCAGAGGAAGAAGCGAAGCTCATCAATGATTGTGTGGCATTATCGGGATTAACTAAGCAGGATTATATTGTTAGACGGTTGCAATGCCGGGATGTGGTGGTACAGGGCAATCCGAGAGTGTATAAGGCACTGCGCAATCAGATGGCAGATATTTATGAGGAATTGAAGCGTTTGGAGCGTTGCAGTGAAGCAAATGATGAATTGCTTTATACCATACAACTGATAGCGGAGATTATGAACGGACTGAAAGGAGAATGTGAATGAATTTAAAAGAAAAAGCGACTGCTCCGATTTCATCTGTTGGAGCAGATGGGAAGCAGCCACTTAGTAATTACAACAAGAAAAGTATAGCAGATTTGCCCCAAAAGGGCAATCTGCAAGCCACCGAAAGTTGCCAGGTGGAGTCAGAAAAAATGCAGAATAATGATGAATTACAGACGGTATCCATGACAGAGCTTTATGATACGGTGTATCCGCCCAAAATCCCGATTGTGGACGGTCTGATATATGCAGGTACTTATCTCTTTGTAGGTGCACCAAAAGTAGGCAAATCCTTCTTTATGGCACAGCTTGGCTATCATGTAAGCATGGGACTTGATTTATGGGGTTATCCGGTGCGAAAGGGTACGGTTTTATACCTTGCCCTTGAGGATGATTATGCGAGATTGCAGAAGCGATTATCAAGGATGTTCGGTATGGAGAGCAGTGAAAATTTCTACTTTGCTACACAGTCTAAAAACCTAAATGAAGGACTGGAAGAACAGTTAAAGCAGTTTGTTAAAGAGCATACGGACGCAAGGCTGATTATTATTGATACTTTGCAGAAGGTAAGGGAAGTCAGTGGAGATAAATTCAGCTACGCAAGTGATTATGAAATCGTAACCAAGCTGAAAGCCTTTAGTGATGAACATGGTATCTGTCTTTTGGTGGTACACCACACAAGAAAGATGGAGTCCTCTGACAGCTTCGATATGATTTCCGGTACAAACGGTTTGTTAGGGGCTGCGGACGGAGCATTTGTCATGCAGAAGGAAAAGAGGACGGATAACAAGGCTGTTTTAGAGGTGGCTGGGCGTGACCAGCAAGACCAACGGTTGCTTTTAGATTTTGACAGGGAACAATGTGTGTGGAAACTGACAAAGGCAGAAACAGAACTTTGGAAAGAGCCAGTTGATCCCGTACTGGAAGCCGTTACAAAGGTGGTATCAGAGGAACAGCCATTGTGGTGCGGAACAGCTTCGGAACTGTTACAGCTTATGCCGGATTTGGATATACAGCCGAATGTACTTACAAGGAAGTTAAATATTGGAGCAGAGCAGTTGTTTGTGAATTATGGCATCCGCTATGAGAGCAACCGAAAGTGTACCGGACGAATTATAAAATTAGAATTATTGCAATCGCAGGTGTGACGATATATGACGGTTATGACGGTATTTTATATAACGGTGTCGGTGTGAAAAATATCGTCATTATCGTCATAACCGTCATGGATGATGATGGAAAGGAGGGATTAATGGGATTGAAAAATGTGCAGATTTCCGAGGAATTATTCTTTGCACTTCTTAAATATCACTTGGTGGAAATAGATGATGTTTTACCGGAGATAAAGAAAGGTTTGGAAGAAAAATTGGAAGCTATGGTAAGGCGGGAGTTATATACAAAATATAAGACTGCTCCAACCGAGGAAGAAAGAGAAAATGCAAGGCAGGAGTATCTGGAAAAGGTGGGAATGCATCGGAGCTTTCGATGGTAAAGTTTTTCCTTCGGTGTGTAGGACGGGAGCGTGCCACGCTCCTGTATATGGTGGTTAAGGAGAAAGTCAAGGTAGGGTGTAATGGCAAAAGCGGACTACACTCACAAGCCCTCGGCGTATGAGAGCGAAATACACCCATCGCACAAAACTTCGTTTTATGCTCTGTGTATTTCGCCCTTGCAGGGGGCAAATTTACGCAAGCGTAAATTATAAATGCTGTCGCATTTATGGCTGTGCCGGATACGGCAGATGGTTCGTAAACGGATGCCTAAGCATCCACTCACGATAGCAAAAGTCGCTATCATTTTTCAAAGAAAGGGGGCTATGCCTATTGTAAGAAATTCGTTTATACAGATGTCAAAACTGCCTAATGTGAAAGGCAGAATCAGCTATATATCGAGCAAAGCAAGACAGGAAAATTTGTATGCAGTTTATGAAACAATTGACCGCAAATTTTGGACGGAGCTAGCGAGATGTAATCAAGAGGAATTTAAGAAAAGCGGAACAGAAGGAACTTGCATTGAAGCGAGGGAACTGATTATAGCCTTGCCGGAAAGTTTCGTAGATTATGAGCCAGACAAGTTGCTCAAACTGTTCACGGAACACTTTAAGCAGAATTATGGCGTGGAATGTATCTCAGCTTTGCATCACAACAAACGCAAAACAAACTATCATATCCATCTTATCTTTTCAGAGCGAAAACTGCTGGCAGAACCTGTAGAGAAAATCGCTACAAGAAATATGTTTTATGACGAAAACGGAAAGCATGTACGCACCAAAAAAGAGATATTGGATGAAGCCGGACAGCTTCGGAGTGGCTGTAAAATCATTCCCAAGGGCGAGGTATATGAGCGTAATCTATTTACCATAAAGGAGAGCCGATTTAAGAGCGACAGCTTCCTTGATGAAGTGAAACGCTCCTACACTGACCTTATCAATATTTATGTAAAAGATGATAAACAAAAGCTCAAGGTTTTTGACAGAAACAGTGTATATCTGCCTACGAAAAAGATTGGCAAGAATAACCCAAAAGCAGAGCAGATACGCACAGATAATCAGTACCGTACCATGTGGAATCAGACCGTAGACAGGGCGTTGATTAGTGGTGTGCCGGAGGGACAGATTTTGGAAGTGAAGCAAAGCGAAATCGGACAGAAAGTAAAGGATTCTATTCAGAAGTCGGGAAGAAATCCAGCACTGTTAAAAAGCTTGATTATGACCGCTATTTATGCGTTAGAGCTACTCATTGGCAAGGTGTTCAAGATGGCTTCACAAAAGGCGGATAAGGGCATAAAAACAGTTATTAAAGCAGAACCGAAGCAGGCACCTATTAAGGCGATAAAATCCTTTGTAAAAGCTGAGAGTGTGCCTGTGCCGGAAATGCCTAAGAAGTCAGTACTTGCTTCCAAATATCCAAAACTTATGGACATTTATCATAGGCTGGAGAAGCAGAATACAGCCATTTATGAAAGGGAGAGGCAGCTTGCGAATGTGGAGAAGGAGCTTGTCGGGACAAAGGGCATCTTCAAGGCAAAACAGCGTAAGGAGTTGCAGGAGCAGGCAGAACAGCTAAAGACGCAGATAGCCAATATGAAACAGTACCTGTCAAGTATTGTGCAGGGGTATGGTTATAATAATGTGAAGGAGTTCTTGGCTGAATTTAAGGTTTCTAAAGCGGAATATGCAGATTATCAGTCAGCAGTTGCAAAGTGGGAACAGCAGACCGGAAATAAGGCTGAATCGGACAGCATGAAGGCAAGATTGCAGAGAAAGCAACAGGAAGTGCAGGAACGGGAAAATAACAGACAGAGTCACCAGCACAAGAAGGATAGAGGAGCAAGGTAGTATTAGAAGTGGAGTAGGAAACTGCTCCGCTTTTGTATTATAATTGAGCATAAAAAATCGGTGGAGAAATTGTATATATCATGATATAATTGGTGTGTTCGACAAGGGCAAATTTTGAAGTTAGGGTGGTGTGATGGAGAAGATATTTTCTAAATGTGGCATGCGATGTGATTTGTGTTTGATATATCGTCCTAATGTAGAAAAAGAAGATAGACGCATTGAAATTTGTAATGTGTGGAAAAAGATATGGAAAGGCTTTGAGCCTGACCCCAATACAGTTATATGTGATGGTTGTTCTTGTGAAAAAAATGGAGCAACATTATTTAGTCCGTTGTGTGAAGCACGAAAATGTGTGATAGAAAAAGGGTTGATACATTGTGGGTATTGTGAACAATATCCGTGTACTATCTTTCCGGCAGAGCCAACACCGGAAGAAACTATTCGAAAAATAGAGGTTGAAAAGCAATGGACTTGGGAAGATGAAAAACTAATGGAAGCATATGCTTGTAAAAAGAATATGGATGAATTTAAAAGAAGTAGATAAAGTTTAAATTGGAGATGTGCATGGAAGAGAATAGAAAATTATTGCTTATTACAGGGGATATTGCGGCAGGAAAATCTACTTTCGCCAATATTCTTTCACAAAGATATAATACCAATGTGTTTTTCAAGGACTCAATCAAAGAAGTTTTGGGAGATACAATAGGTTTTTCTAACAGAGAGGAAAATAAAAAATTATCAAATGCTTCGATGGAATTGATGTTCTTTATTTTTTCGGAATTCGCGAAGTTGGGAAAAGGGCTGATTTTGGAATCTAATTTTCATAGAGCGGAACTGGAACGGTTACAAAAACTGGCACAGGATAATGGTTATGATGTGCTTACAATAGCTCTCTTTGGTGATGTGGAAGTGTTGCATGCGAGGTACTTGAATAGAATGACAAATGAAAATAGGCACTCGGTTCACTTGAGTACAACCATAGATAAATTTGAGGATTTTAAAAAGTGCTCGGATTATTTGAAACGCATAGATATACCCGGTAAAGTAATTCGTATTGATGCGACTGATTTTGGATATCAAAGGAGCGAAGAAGTATTAGCGGTAATTGATGCGTTTATGAAAAATACAAGTAAAGTGTAGGGGATGTTACAGGTATAATGGCAAATCTCGCACCATTGGTGCGAGAAATGGAGAAGAGTATGGAAAAGAATGAAATTGTTGGATATGAGCCTTTAGTGAATGACTTAAAGCAATTAATTCAAAAAAAGCAATATCATGTGTTAAAAATGATTAATTCTGAAACCATAAATTTGTATTGGGAAATCGGTGAAGAAATTTATAGACAACAACAAGAAAATGGTTGGGGAAAATCCATAGTTCAAGTATTGTCAAAAGAACTCCAAAAAGAATTTCCGGGAGCGAAGGGTTATTCAGCTGCGAATTTGTGGAGAATGCGTAATTTTTATTTAACTTACCGTGAGTCCGAAAAAGTCGCACCACTGGTGCGAGAAATTAGCTGGAGTAATAACATTGTCATTATGGAAAAATGCAAAGATGATTTGCAGAGGGAATTTTACATTCAAATGGCAAAACGCTATGGCTGGACAAAGCGTGTGCTGACTAATTTTGTGGAAGCACAAACATATGAAAAATATTTGCTGAATCAGACCAATTTTGATTTAACACTACCAGCAGAGCGAAGAGTACAAGCTAAGCTAGCTGTTAAGGATGAATATACTTTTGATTTTGCTGAATTGTCACCGGAATATTCAGAGCATGAGTTGGAAATGCAGTTAGTTAATAATGTTAGAGCTTTTTTAATTGAAATGGGTGGGGACTTTACTTTCATAGGTAATCAGTATCATATGGTTGTTGGAAGCAGAGACTTATATATCGACCTGCTGCTTTTTCATAGGCGGCTTAGAAGTTTGGTAGCTATTGAATTAAAAATAGGCGAATTTGAAGCTGAATACGCTGGTAAAATGCAGTTGTATTTGACAGCATTGGACGAGCAGGTAAAGTTACCGGATGAGAATCCTTCTATTGGCATTATTATTTGTAAGAGCAAGGATAAAACATATGTGGAATATGCATTGAAGCAAACAAACGCTCCAATTGGTGTTGCTACATACCAGTTGCGGAATACATTGCCGGAGGATATGAAGGCGATGTTACCGGAGCCAGAGGAGATTGTGAAACGGTTGAGGATATTTGAGTGTGACTGATAAAACACATCTGTGGCGGAGAAAAAGTGAAAAGATAGAAGTTTTGGGTTTAAAGATCTAAAAATGTATATTAGTGTGTTTTATAGAAGGGAATTGTATAAAATTAAAGGAACTGTTATATTTATATTATCTAACGCATATATTTTAATTATTATGTGCGTTGGGGGTAGTATATGAGCATAGAAAATATTACAAGGAGTGAGAGAATGATCGCTATACATTTTGAAAAATTATTTGGTCGCTTTAATTATGACGTAGTATTAAATAAAGAGGGATTAACAATCTTAACAGGACCAAATGGGTACGGAAAGTCAACTATATTAAAGTCCATTGAGGCAATAGGTAATGAACTGTTGGGCATAGTGTATTTCTTTTCGCTTGATTTTAGAAAAATAACTGTGTGTTTCCAAAATGAAAAACGAGTAGTTATTGAAAAGAAGGAAGATTCAGTTATTATAAACGATATACGGATAGATGGAGAACTATTTAGAAATGGTCTTGAAGGAATTATGGAAAGAAGACCATATTTTGTAAGAGTGGATGAAGATACATGGTTGGATAGAAGAAGGGGTGTAAGGTATTCGATGAATGAATATCTTGCTGAGATATATTTTAAAGAGCAGAATCAGAGAATGATAATGGACAATTCGGGTGTACTCCCAGAAGAAATATTGTCTCTGCTAAAAAATATGAAACAATTGTTGGGAGAAGTTTATTTTATTAGAGAACAACGCTTGATTCGAGAGAGTAGAAATGGTCGTGATGAGCAAGAAGTTGTAAATATTATAGAGGAGCTACCAAATAAGTTTAGGGATTTGATAGGAAGGGTTCAGCAAGATTATTCTGCTATTTCAAATAGATTAGATAGTACTTATCCGAACAGATTGTTTGATAATGAGGAAGAGATAACAGAAGATGAATATAAGCAGAAGATGCAGGAAATGACAGA
>JAZUHO010000193.1:0-4405 GCA_045641745.1 Agathobacter sp.
AAAATTACGATATATGGAGCACATTATGAAGATTAAGAGTGTAGAGGAACTAGTCGGAATTACAAAGAAAAATATCAGATTCTATGAAGCACAGGGGCTTTTAGAACCAGGAAGAACGGAAAACGGATATCGGGATTATTCGCTAGAGGATGTAAAGCGACTAAAGCAGGTGAAGCTGCTACGCCAGCTTGCAATCCCAATTGAGGAGATTCGTGCGATATTCGAACATGAGTTAGAGTTGGAAGATTGTTTGGAAAAACAGGTCGTTGTTCTAGAAAAGCAAGAGAAACAAATTGCCTCTACAAGAGAAATGTTAAAACATATTTTAACAAATCAGGTAGCTTTATCGGAACAGATGGTGGATGAATATCTAGAAAAGATGGAAACTCTAGAAAAGGAGGGAAGCGTATTTATGGATGTTGCTAGAAAGGATATGCATAAAAAGAAACAGCGTGGAGCATTAGCAGGCGCAGGAATTATGCTAGGAATTCTATTGCTTATGGTGGCAATCATGATAGTAATACTTGTCCAGGCAGGCACAAGCGAAATTTTGCCAGTGTTATTTGTTCTGATTCCATTAGTGTTAGTTGGAGCAGGAATTATCGTAGCACTTATTATGAGAATGAAAGAAATTGAAGGAGGAGAAGAAGATGAAGCTTCTAAGTATTAATTATATTCCAGGTGCAGAAATTGAGGCACTCGGTATGGTAAAAGGAACTATTGTACAGACAAAAAATGTAGGTCGTGACTTTATGGCAGGTATGAAAACCTTAGTTGGTGGTGAAATTGTCGGCTATACAGAGATGCTAAACGAAGCAAGACAGATTGCAGTAAAGCGTATGGTAGATGAAGCCAAAGAATTAGGGGCAGATGCAGTCATCGATATAAAATATGGTTCTTCGCAGGTAATGGCAGGGGCCGCTGAGGTTATCGCATATGGAACTGCAGTGAAAATTGTATCCAATTCGTAAAGACTGTAAATATTAAAAAATGACTACTATTTTTAGCTGGCTTTTATAGAAATCATAAGAAAAAGTAGTATACATGTTCTTATATTGTAAGTGGATTTCACTTATACGTGTGCATGCGTATTAGATCACATCTTGTATGCGTATTAGCTCATATCTATCCTTGACAAATGAGGCGTTCACACGTAAAATAGAGAACAAATATGAAAAGGTGATGAGAAAGAGGAGTACACAAGGATGATTCCCAGAGAGAGACGTTCACCGGCTGTAAGACGTCTTGATGATAGAATTGTGGAAGGTAGCTTTTGAACCGAATCTGTGAACAATGCCTGTATTCGCATAGGTGTTTAGTAAGGGATTCCGCTTCGTCCCCGTTAACGGACATGAGGTGTTCGGATACTATATCCCGACATGAACGAAGGTGGTACAGCGCTAATTCGCCCTTCTGAGTCGATGACTCAGGAGGGCTTTTTTGTCCTGCCCCTACCTTTTTCTTTCAAAGCCTACGATTTCAAGTTCCTTGTCGCTGCAACATGAAACACTGTAAATCATTGAAAAAAATTTGTAAAAGTCTAGGAGCTAGTTCTTGCTCTCTTAGTACTTGTCTTTCAACCGGTGTTACATCTTAAGATTTCTGTCCACCGCTCGTGTACACAGTAAATGTTTCGACACGTTCATCAACCTTGCGTTTCTAAGTGTGTTCGAGCAACTTTGTGAGGCTGCCCTTATCCGACATCGTGTCGGGAAGGGCTGAAAATGCCATCCGTGGCATTTTCACCTCAAAAGTGGTTCGAACGCACGTAAGAAACCCTACGGTTTCTTCAAAAGTGTCGTAACACTTACTGTGTACACGAGCGGCGAACAGAAATCGCGAAGTGTAACTAGTTTGAAAGACAAGTACTGTTTAAGAGAACAAGGACGCTCCTAAGACTTTAAAATTTTTTTCAGTTTACAAGTTTCATGTTGCAGTGACAAGGAACTTGAAAAACAGACGCCACAAAGAAAAAAGGTAGGTACAGGACGAACAAAGCGTCCTAGCGTTCGAAGCGTACAGTAGGATAGGGCCACGCCCGGAAAGGATGAATCATGAGCAAAGAATTATCAAAGACTTATGACCCAAAAGACATTGAAGACCGTCTTTACAAAAATTGGGAAGAAAAAGGATACTTCCATGCAGAAGTAGACAGATCAAAGAAACCATTTACCATTGTGATGCCACCACCAAACATTACAGGTCAGCTTCACATGGGACACGCATTGGACAATACCTTGCAGGACTGCTTGACTCGTTTTAAGAGAATGCAGGGCTATTCTGCATTATGGGTTCCAGGAACCGACCATGCATCCATTGCAACAGAGGTTAAGGTTGTAGAGAAGCTTGCAGAACAGGGAATCTCCAAAGATGAAATCGGACGAGAAGCATTTCTTGAGCACGTTTGGGAGTGGAAACGCGAGTACGGCGGACGTATCGTAAAACAGCTTCGTAAGATGGGATCATCTGCCGATTGGGAGCGCGAGCGCTTTACGATGGACGAAGGTTGCAGCGAGGCAGTTAAGGAAGTATTCGTTAATCTGTATAACAAGGGACAGATTTATAGAGGACACAGAATCATCAACTGGTGTCCATGCTGTAAGACTTCACTTTCGGATGCCGAGGTAGAGTACGAAGATCAGGCAGGACATTTTTGGCATCTTCGCTATCCACTTGCGGATGGAAGCGGATATATCCAGATGGCTACAACACGTCCAGAGACCATGCTCGGAGACACAGCTGTTGCCGTAAATCCGAACGATGAGAGATATAAAGATATGGTTGGAAAGAAAGTAATTCTTCCAATCGTTCATAGAGAGATTCCAATCATTGCAGATGAATATGTTGAGATGGATTTTGGAACCGGTGTAGTAAAGATTACACCAGCGCACGATCCGAACGATTTCGAGGTAGGACTTCGCCATAATCTTGAAGTTATTAACGTATTAACCGAGGACGCAAAGATTATTGATGAATACAAAGCGTTTGCTGGAATGGATCGTTACGAGGCTCGTAAGGCAATCGTTAAGGCATTGGAGGAGGAAGGTGCTCTCGTTAAGATTGAGGATTACTCACACAATGTTGGAACTTGTTACAGATGTCATACAACCGTAGAGCCACGTGTATCAGATCAGTGGTTCGTTAAAATGGAAGAGCTCGCAAAACCTGCCATTGAAGCAGTGAAAAAAGGCGACACAAAATTCGTACCAGAGCACTTTGATAAGACATATTTCCATTGGCTCGAAAATATTCGTGACTGGTGTATTTCCCGTCAGTTATGGTGGGGACACAGAATCCCAGCCTTCTATTGTGATGACTGTGGAGAGATGATTGTAACAAAAGAGAATCATTGCACCTGTCCAAAATGTGGAAAAGAGATGAGACAGGATCCAGATACCTTAGATACTTGGTTCTCCTCTGCACTATGGCCATTCTCAACCCTTGGCTGGCCAAACAAGACGGAAGAATTGGATTACTTCTATCCAACAAGCGTACTGGTAACCGGTTATGACATTATCTTCTTCTGGGTTATCCGTATGATGTTCTCTGGACTTGAGAATATGGGAGAGGTTCCATTTGATAAAGTATTGATTCATGGACTTGTTCGCGATTCCCAAGGTCGTAAGATGAGTAAATCTCTTGGAAATGGTATTGATCCATTGGAGGTTATTGATAAATATGGTGCAGACGCACTTCGCCTTTCCCTTGTAACAGGTAATGCGCCAGGAAACGATATGCGTTTCTACTGGGAGAGAGTAGAGGCTTCTCGTAACTTTGCAAACAAGATTTGGAATGCATCTCGTTTTATTATGATGAACTTAGAAAAAGCGGATTCTTCTAAGGTGACTTTGGAAGAATTACAGCCTGCAGATAAGTGGATTCTTTCTAAATTCAATACACTTGCAAAGGACGTAACCGACAACATGGAGAACTTTGATCTCGGAGTAGCAGTACAGAAGATTTATGACTTCATCTGGGAGGAGTTCTGTGACTGGTATATTGAGATGGTAAAACCACGTCTTTGGAATGATGAGGATACAACAAAGGCCGCAGCACTTTGGACACTTAAGACAGTACTTTCAGAGTCCTTAAAGCTTCTTCATCCATATATGCCATTCATCACGGAAGAAATCTTCCTCAATTTAACAGACGAAGAGACCATTATGCTTTCAAAATGGCCGGAATACAAGGCTGAGTGGAATTTCCCTGAGGCAGAGACTGCAATTGATCACTGCAAGGATCTTGTAAAAGCAATTCGAAATGTACGTACACAGATGGAGGTTCCACCTTCACGGAAAGCAAATGTTTTTGTAGTATCAGAGGATGCACAAATTCGTGCTGATTTGGATGCGAACAAAGAGGTATATCGAAATCTTGCTTCTGCAAGCGAAATCTTGGTTCAGGC
>JAZUHO010000194.1:0-6362 GCA_045641745.1 Agathobacter sp.
ATATATTTCATCTGATAGCTCTGATAATATGGCTGCATCATGGCATGAAATAATTACCAATGCCCCTCTACTTTTCTGTTCCTGCAAAATCGACTTTACCATCTCCACCCCAGCTGTATCTAATGCATTGGTTGGTTCATCTAAAATAATAATTTCTGGATTTCCCATTACCGCTGCTGCAATTCCTAGTCTCTGTTTCATACCTAATGAATACTTTCGATACTTCTTTTTTCCTGCTGTTTCTAAGCCCACTTTTTTTATAAGTTCCTTAATCTGTTCTTCATCCTCTTCTCCTTTAATCGAAGTCAATATTTTAAGATTTTCTAACCCTGAATATCCACCTAAAAATGCAGGATTCTCAAGTAAGAAACCAATGCTTTCTGGAAATTCGATATCTTTTCCTAAGCTTTTCCCATTTACGCTAATACTTCCACTTGTTGGATGGATTAGCCCGATAATCGATCGCATAAGCATTGTTTTCCCGGATCCATTTACCCCTTGAAGTCCATAAATTCTTCCATCATGCAAAACCATGGAAATATCACTTAATACTACATTTTTGCTAATTTTTTTTGATAATTTATCAATTGTAATTTCTGTCATTCTAGTTTTCACCTCTACTTAATATGTCATAATGCTTAAATCTGATATGCCCAATCAACAATAATACAACAGCTATCATTGCAGCTATAACAAAACCTTCATAATATCGAAACCCATCTTCCACCATCCAACTATACCGAAGAATCATTGCATAATTTCCTATCATCCAGGGTACATATAAATATGCAGAAGAAATCAGTATCACACTCACCAAAAGGAAGCTAAAAATTGGCTTAATAAAAAGTGACAATACCATTTCAAATAAATTTAAAACTATAGATATCAATATTGGCAAAATAATCATTGCAATCGTTATCCATTTCCTATCTATTATCGGAACAGACATATCTATTTCAAACATATGACGAATAAGCTCTGTATGTATCTGTAAGTTCAAAGGTATTCCATTTATCCCACTTAGCACTGTTAAACCCAATAAGAATAGCACATGATAAGTACTTGTAATTAGTACATTCCAAATCAACTTAGAACGCCACCATAGGAAGCGGCCTCCCGTCCGGACTAGAATCTGTGAACCAATTCCCATTAGATTTTTTGTTGGATAATTCATCGTTATAAACGTTATTGTAATGAAAATAGTGATCCATATTATTGGAAATTCAAACCCTCTGTCTGGGGAAGGAATATATCTTGCCATTCCCCCATATGCATAAACCAGAATATCCCCAAAAGATACTTCTGTGAGATTTAATTCCTCAATTTTTCCTATCGCATTCATACGTGAAAAGGCGTCTAAAAATACTGCTCCTGCAAGAATGCAAGCCGATGCCCATAGAAAAATATTCCTGCATATTCCATTCTTTATATCAAACCATATTGTTTTAATACACTTCATGTTTTTTCTCCCATATCACTCCCATCATAAATGAAATAATAAATATGCATGTAGCCATTCCCAATATAATAGAGAAGGAAGCCGCATACGCTGTCTCTGCAGGACGCAAAAAGTAAAACGGTGAGATTTGTTTATATGCAACCGTCATAGAAGTATAAATATATCTTCTGGAAAAATGAATTAACAAACATATAAAAAAGGGGATTACTAATGTTATCCATGTTTGCTTAAGAAAAGCCGATACCGCCATGCAAATACACGCTAAGAGTCCTGCAAAGATAAAATCAATGCACAAATACAAAAACACATAAAGAAATGGCATGGTATAATACAACGTCGACATTAATGATTCGTAGAATACTCCATACGAGGTACAATAATTCACCATTGGAGTTACTGCCGGGAAAAATAGGCAGCACAAAAGGAAATTGCCTATCATTGGAATAGCCATTGCAAGACCGCCTGACAGAAAAAGTGCAATGTACTTGCTACAAAGATATTGCATTTTCCCTGACTGTACCATTACCATCTTTGAATATCCACTTTTTTTCTCATTACAATAGGACCAACCATAAGGAACACAAATTAATAGAGGAAAAACAAAAAAATAAATGCTGGTTCCGAGGGAAAAAATTTCTCCTCCTATCCAATGATTAAATAAAATATACACTGGTGTGCATGGATTTGCTTCCACCCCATCAAAGCCTTGCACTTCTGTATATCTATACGGTAATTGTTGAAAAAAGCCTAATAACGTAATACTAATCCCTATTAGGACAGCGATTACAAACATCCTATTGCATATAGCCTTTTTTATTTCAATACGTAAAAGTTTTTTCAAAATTATTCCTCCTACAAATCCAGTGCAATCACTTTTTCATATTTTGGATTACTTCCAAAGTTCTGAACTAAAAAAAAGTGCTCTTTATCAAGAGGTTCTACTTCTAACACTTTTTCATCTATCATCCAACCAACTTGCACGGTCATGCTTTTCCCCTCTAAGAGATCATAGTCATAATACTCCGTGCTCATGTTTTTTGGAGCTGAAAAATACGCTGGGAATCCTACTCTTACTAGTTCCTTGTCTTCTTTCTCATATACAAGTACAAATTCTGTTATATTGCACGTTCGTATATCGATATTTTTAATTGTCAAATCACAGACAAGTATCTTGCTGTCCATGGCAGTATCTCGATCTGTCAATTCGCAATTATCTGGCAATAAGCCTTTATAATATTCCACGTTTTCACACAAAGCTTCCTTCTCAATTCCTGCTTCGGATGGATTGTTGTATATTTTCGCACTGTTAACCGTATATTCGGAAGCTACAAAATCCTTTTCATTTTGGTCCGTATCGATTGTCTCGATTTTTTCCCCAATCCTATAAAAGTTTTCGCTTTCTTCGTCTACTTTTAATGCCTCTTTTTTAACAATTTCACTATCTTTTCTAATTTTGATGCTTTCTGGACTTTCCATTGCGCATCCCATTAATAACGGAATACAACACCCTAATCCAAGAATTGTTCTCCAACTTTTTTTCTTCACGTTCCATTTCCCTCCATTTTGTTTTTTTCTATTTTTTCGCACTAGCAACGAATAATTTAACTATATTCGATTGGCATTTTCCCACAATAGCTTTGGTATGAAACGACATATTTCTGTCATTTTTGGTCTATTTTACAGCTCGTTTTTCCATTTTTCGCACATTTATGTCTTTTCATACATTTCCCTTGCATTTTTTCTATCTCATATACTAGAATTAGTGCTAGTAAAACTAAGAGGAGAATGTATCTATGCGTATCATAATCTGTGATGATGATTCCTTGATAATAGAACAATTACATACTTATCTAACTCGCTTCTTCCAGAGTAAAAAGCTCGCGGTTCCAGAGATTGCGACCTTTTCGGATGGTCATTCACTTCTATCCGACTCTGGTGATAAGGACATTGTATTTCTGGATGTAGAGATGCCTGGATTCAGTGGAATTCATGTTGGTAAGAAGCTTAAAGATGCCAATCCAAATGTTATTATCTTTATCGTTACTTCCTTCGTTGAATATTTGGATGAAGCTATGCGTTTTCACGTATTTCGCTATCTGACGAAACCGATTGAACGACAACGCCTTTACAGGAATCTGGACGATGCATTAGAACAATACAACTCTATAACAAATAAGATTGCAATTGAAACAAAAGAGGGAGTTCAGACCGTTCTAACCTCTGACATTATTATGATTGAAGCAGTGGGACGTAAGGTCATCGTTCACTTAACAAACACAGATATAGAATCTGTTCATCCGCTTCAATATTGGATACAAACGCTTCCTTCGAATCTGTTTTATCCAACGCATAGAAGCTATCTTATTAACATGAGCCATGTACTTCGTTTTGATCATTCTTCCGTTGAAATGAATCAGAGGCATTTGACAGCCTACTTAACCCGAAGAAACTATTCACAATTTAAGAAAGACTATCTTCTTTATTTAGAAAGTGTGAGGTAACACTATGCCACTTACAATGATTTATTTCTTAACTTATGTGTGTGAAGCACTTATCCTATTTCAATATTGTCATAGTATATTGAAAACGAAAAAGACACTTGCATTTCATATTTGTGTTCTATGTGTCTGTTACGGAAGTATGTTTGCAGTTTCCTTTTTTCAAAGTTTCATTATAAATACTCTTGCATTTTTGCTCCTTAATGCTTTGTATATCCAAGTTGTATATTCTCCACGCTGGTACTTTACCATTTTTAATTCCTTGGTTATAACCATTATGATGTCATTAAGTGAGCTTTTGGTTGCTAGCATATTTCCGCAAATTGTATATAATTTCCAGAAGGAAATTAATACTGATTTAATGCTGATATTTGCACTAGTTAGTAAGTTAATTTTCTTTTTTATGCTTAATCTTATAGCTAAAGTATTTTCTTCTATAAAAGATAAAGAGATATCACATGGAACGGAAACCTTCCTTTTAACCATCATATCCCTCATAATTTTTTGGACTATGATTTCCTTTATGCTTGTGTGCCAATATCTTAATCTTCCGCATTGGCTCAGCACAATAGTTACCATCTGTACTGTTCTTCTTTTTCTTTTAAATTTTATGGTAATCTGGTTTTACAACAATATTCAGAAAAAGAATCAAAACTATCTACACCTCCAGATGGAACTCCAAAAGGAATCTGATTTAATCGAATATCATCAAGCACTTCTGAAAGAGGATCAGAATCAAAAAATATTAATCCATGATATTCGTAAGCATCTTCAGACAATTGCATATCTCAACAATAGTGGGAGTACTAAGGAAGTTGCCGATTACATTGAGCATCTAACAAACTCCGCTGATTTGCAGACTACAGCAACGGTATGTGATAGCCCATTATTAAACGGTATCCTTAGTCGATATATCCGTCTTTGTCAGGAGAATCATATTACCTTTCGACCAGATATCCGTAATCGAAGTATTAATTTCTTATCCGATGATGATTTAACCGCACTATTCTGTAATCTTATGGATAATGCCACGACAGCAGCCGCGCTTTGCACATCTGCCTATATTGAGCTAAATGTTTCAAGAAAAGAAGAGAGTTCTCTTACCATTATCACACTGGTTAATTCCTGTGAGCAGAATCCTATTTCTTCCTCTGGAAAGCTGATTTCCAATAAACCAAATGCACGCTGGCATGGCTATGGATTAAAAAGTATTGAACGAATCGCTGAACACTATCAGGGAGCGATGCAGTTCTATTATGATTCTGAAAACAGAGCCTTTCACACCATTGTTACGGTGTATGGAAAACCACGTTACAATCCGTAATCGTTTCTATATGATTTGTGGTGCAAGATATATTGTATTTCTTGCACCACACTTTATAACACGGCATTCCCCAGCTTCTCGGATTCTCTTTGTCTATGCCTCTTCTATATACTTTTCTAGAATATCTCCCAATCTTTGGAAATTGATTGGTTTACTCAAATGTTCATCCATTCCAGCTTCAAAGGCTGCTTCCACATCGTCGGAAAAGGCGTTGGCGGTCATGGCGATGATTGGAAGTGTCTGCGTATCGGCCCGATCCATACTTCTTATTTCCCTCGTGGCTTCATAGCCGCCTAATACAGGCATCTGCACATCCATAAACACAAGATTGTAATAATTATTCTCACTATTCGCAATCAAATCTACGGCTTCTTTTCCATTCTCAGCCTCTTCCACAGTAAGTCCAGTACATGCCAATATTTCTACCATCATTTGTCGATTCGGTTTATTGTCTTCTACGATAAGCGCTCTCTTTCCTTCAAAATGGAATTCTCCAATTCGATCTAAGCTTTCTTGAATCGATAACTTCTGAGCACTACGCTCGGCTCTTGGAGTCAATGGAAGCATGACATAGATTTTGGTTCCTACGCCTTTTTCACTTTCCACGCGTAAATCTCCCCCCATCAATTCAATCAAATTCTTGGAGATTGCCATTCCAAGACCGGTTCCTTGGATTTCGTTCACACGCGTATCCTTTTCTCGTTCGAAGGCATCGAACAAATGTGGCATGAACTCTTCCGATATTCCAGAACCATTGTCCTCAATTACAAACAGGTAGCTGGTAGCATCCTGCATGGTACATTCTTTTATCAGAAGGGAGATATCGCTTCCATCCGGTGCATATTTGATGGCATTGCTCAACAGGTTAAGTAGCACCTGTCGAATTCTTAGTCCATCTCCATATACTCCATAATGCTTAATTCCAGAAGTATCAATCTGGAAATTATGTTTTCGTTCTATCACTTGAGAATGCACCATAGTTTCCAAGCTATCAACCAATTCCTTTAAATTCAAATAGCTTTCCCGAATGGTTACATTACCCGATTCAATTTGACTCATGCTTAAAATTTCATTGATCAGG
>JAZUHO010000195.1:0-14069 GCA_045641745.1 Agathobacter sp.
CTAAATGGAAATCCTGATTATCAGCGCTACATTGCTAGCAACGGGACCGCGCCTTTTCCCAATGGGGAGAGTCAGGAGCAGTTCAAGCAGCGTGTGGAAAAAGGGCTTATAAAATGGGCGCGTATGCAGCTTGACGAGGAACAGAATACGGTGGCGGCAGTGGTGCATGATGGAACCATTATGGCGGTGATGCACCTTCTTACGAAGGAAGCGTATTTTAACTTCCACGTCAACAATGGATGTGGCTATCGTTGTGAACTAGAAATAACAGAGGAAGAGGAACAATTGGCAATTCGCCTTCTTTCCTATCTTCCCATTGAATAAATAAAAGGAGTGGCAGCGTATATGCATTATCATATGATTGCCATGTGGGCAGGATTTGTTTTGGATCTCCTGTTGGGAGACCCCCACTGGCTCCCACATCCGATATGTATCATCGGAAATGGGATTTCGATGCTGACAAAGCAGTTATTAGGGGAAAAAGGCGAAGAAAAACATACAGAAAACCCAAGGGTACAAAGAAGACGTGGACTTCTTCTGGTTGCGTTGATACTACTTGGAACCCTTCTGGTATCTGGGGGAATCCTTCTTGGAGCCTATTGGATCCATCCAATCGCTGGATGTGTGGTAGAAAGTATTATGACGTATCAGATATTGGCAACCAAATGCTTGAAGGTGGAAAGTATGAAGGTATACGAACGCTTACAGGCAGGAGATTTGGAAGGGGCACGCTATGCCGTATCTATGATTGTGGGAAGAGATACCTCTGTATTAGATGAGGTGGGGGTGGCGAAGGCTGCAATCGAAACCGTGGCTGAGAATACCTCAGATGGTATCATTGCGCCGATGCTATATACAGCGTTGGGAGGACCTATTTTAGGATTTCTATATAAGGCAATCAATACCATGGATTCCATGGTGGGATATAAAAATGAACGTTATTTGAATTTCGGCAGATATGCAGCGAAGCTGGATGATGTGGTTAATTACCTTCCAGCTCGAATCAGTGCGTATTTGATGATTGTAAGTGCGTTTCTTTTGGGGAAGGAATTTGATGGAAGGAAGGCCTATGCGATTTATCGAAGAGATCGCTATCAGCATGCCAGTCCAAATTCCGCGCAGACAGAGAGTGCCTGTGCAGGTGCATTATCCATTCAATTAGCTGGAAATGCCGTCTACTTTGGAAAGCTGGTGGAGAAGCCATACATTGGGGATGCGATTCGTCCCGTCTCTTACGAAGACATTCGGCGGGCAAATCAACTACTATATATGAGTGCAATTCTTTGCATGCTGGTCATATCTTGCATTATGGCAGGCATTTTGGTGGGGCAGATTTAGAATAGGAGGAAGCGACATGCATGGAGGAGACATTTATCGCAATCAAATAGACTACGATTTCTCTGTGAATATTAATCCGTTTGGAATCGAACCTGCAATTGCAGAGGCCTTGCGGGAGGCCATTGCACACTGTACGGCATATCCGGATTTGGAATGTATGGCATTAAGTGACAAGCTTTGCGCGTACCATGGAATCGAGAAAGAGGAGCTTCTTATTGGAAATGGCGCATCGGAGCTTTTTATGGCAACCGTGCAGGCGCTACGCCCGAAGAAGGCGCTTTTGGTAGCACCAGGATTTCGGGGATATGAGCATGCGCTAACGGCAGTGGAGTGCGCAATTACCTATTATGAGGCGAAACGGCAGCAGGATTTTATGGTGCAGGAAGATATTATGGAGTTGCTTACAAAGGATGTGGACATTTGCTTTCTTACCACGCCAAACAATCCTACGGGGCGGCGGATTTCAGGAGAGCTTTTAGAGCGAATCGTAACGAAGGCAAAAGAAAACAATATCGTGGTGGTTCTCGATGAATGCTTTGTGCATTTTACAGAGCAGGGGGAGCAGGAATCCTTGTTGCAGAGATATCGCCTTTTCTCAAATCTCATGGTGGTGCGTGCATTCACCAAGGATTTTGCAATACCAGGGGTTCGGCTGGGATATGCAATCAGTAGCGACAGAAAACGAATGGAAAGAATTCGAAAGCAGCTTCCAGAATGGAATGTTTCCATGCTTGCACAGGCAGCAGGAGAATGTGCGATGGATTTCATGAAGCAGAAATCCTATTGGGATAGGCTGCATAAACACTTAAAGGTGGAGCGGGGATATCTGACAGAGGAATTAGAAAAACTGGGAATTACGGTATTTTCTTCCGAGGCAAATTATCTACTTCTCCATGCGAAGGAACCTCTCTATGAGCGTTTATTGGAGAAACGGATTCTGATTCGTGATTGCTCGGACTACCCAAGTCTGGGAGCCGGATATTATCGCATTGCGGTGCGAACGAGAAGTGAGAATCAAAAATTAGTAGAAACCTTGCAGGAGCTGATTAAAAAATAGGAGTGCATATGCAGACAAACAACATCACAAAGCAAATTGAATATGTATTGCCACAGGACATCGAAAAGCGAAGCTTTGCAATCATTGGTCAGGAGCTACAAGCTATGGGAATCGAGATTCCACAGGAAGAGGAAGCCATTACCAAGCGTGTCATCCATACCAGTGCGGACTTTGAATATGCCAAGACCATGACCTATTCGAAGGATGCGATTGCTATCGCAAAGGAACTTTTAAAGCAGGGCGCACACATTGTGACGGACACCAATATGGCACTTGCCGGAATTAATAAGAAGGCACTTGCTAAGTTAGGCGGTGAGGCCCATTGCTTCATGGCAGATGAACAGGTAGCGAAGCTTGCCAAGGAACGAGGCGTGACACGTGCGACGGTGAGTATGGAGCAGGCAGCGAAGCTAGACAAGCCCGTTATCTTTGCAATTGGAAATGCACCAACTGCGCTGATTTCCCTCTATGAGCTAATCGAGAAGGGCTATCAACCGGCCTTTATCATTGGGGTTCCCGTAGGCTTTGTGAATGTGGAGGCAGCAAAGGAACTGATTATGACCACGGAGGTTCCTTATATTGTGAATCGTGGACGAAAAGGCGGAAGCAACGTAGCAGCTGCCATTTGCAATGCACTGCTATATTCCGTTGTGGAGAGGTGATGCCATGAGATATGGATTTACGACGGGCAGCTGCGCCACAGCTGCGGCGAAGGCAAGCCTATTTATGCTACTTTCCGGTGGCAGAAAAGAAGAAATCACCATTATTACTCCGAAGGGAATTTCCTTCACGGCGCAACTGTGTGACATTGTAAGAGAACAGACTTGGGTGTCCTGTGCGGTACAAAAGGATGGCGGAGATGATCCTGATATAACAACGGGTGCAATGATTCAAGCCAAGGTATGGGTTGAGGAAGGCCAGACAGACACCTTATCCATTCACATCGATGGGGGAAAGGGCGTTGGTCGTGTAACAAAGCCGGGGCTGGATCAACCGGTGGGGAATGCAGCCATCAATCATGTGCCAAGAGAAATGATAGAAAGGGAGCTGACGGAGGTTGCCAGGCTATTTGACTTCCATGGAGAAATCTATGTGGAAGTATCCGTTCCCACGGGAGAGGAACTTGCGGAGAAAACCTTTAACCCAAGGCTTGGCATCGTAGGGGGAATCTCCATTCTCGGCACCAGCGGGATTGTGGAGCCTATGAGCTCCCAAGCCCTGATTGAAACCATACGTGTGGAGAGTAGACAAAGAAAAGCTCTCGGGTATGAGATACTTGCGGTATCACCGGGAAATTATGGCTTGGATTTTATGAAGAGCCTGGGATATGATCTAGAGCAAAGTGTGAAATGCAGTAATTTCATTGGAGATACGATTGACATTGCCGCAGAACTGGGATTTACCTCCCTGCTTCTTACGGGACATATCGGGAAACTGGTAAAGGTGGCTGGTGGAATTATGAATACACACTCCAAGGAAGGCGACTGCAGAATGGAAATTCTTGCGGCAGCAGCCATGCGGGCAAAGGCAGAATATGCAGTCTGTCAAGAAATCCTTGAGGCTGTAACCACGGAAGAAGGCATTCGTATTCTAAAGGATGCGGGGATGGTGGAGCCGGTAATGCAGCTTCTGATAGAAAAAATGAAATTCTTTTTAGAAAAACGTGCGGCAGGGCGCATTCAGATTGAGTTGATGGTATACGCCAACGACTATGGGCTATTGGGAGAAACCGAAGGAGCGAGGGAGTTACTCAGTCAGTTAAAGGAATGATAGAATGAGAAAAGGCCACCGCTTTCTAAGCGATGACCTTATCTCTTCCTTCAGATTTCATAAATCATTTCCATATCCTATTATATATGGTTTGGAGATGGATACAAGGAAGATGGTCTTATGAATTTCTTAAGAAATTCTTACGAGTGAAGAAAAATACGAAAATGGTGCAACAAACGGAAGTAAGAGATTGGAACAAAGTGTCGAGAAATCCAAGGAGAACACAGTAAGGAGGAAACATGGTAGCATTTGTAGGAGCAGGAAGTGGTGCGGTGGATTTGATTACCGTGCGAGGAATGAAGAAAATACAGCAAGCGGATGTCATCATTTATGCAGGATCCTTAGTCAATCCAGAATTGTTGTCTTATGCGAAAGCGGATGCTTTGGTATATAACAGTGCCACGATGACGTTAGATGAAGTGCTTCAGGTGATGAAGGAAGCCGATGCAAAGGGACAGGATGTGGTGCGATTACACACGGGAGAGCCAAGCATCTACGGAGCCGTTCGGGAGCAGATGGATGCACTGGATGCCTGGGAGATTTCCTACGAGAGCGTTCCAGGAGTGAGTGCCTGTTTTGGTGCGGCAGCTTCCCTCAATTTGGAATATACCCTTCCAGAGGTATCCCAATCTCTGATTATCACTCGCATGGAGGGAAAGACCAAGGTCCCGGAGAAGGAAAGCATAGAGAAATTTGCAAGTCATCAGGCCTCCATGGCAATTTATTTGAGTACGGGGATGCTTCAGGAGCTGTCAGAGCGACTGGTGGCAGGTGGCTATTCGAAGGATACGCCGGCGGCATTGGTATACAAAGCAACCTGGCCAGAGGAAGAAGCGTATGTTTGTACCGTAGAGCAGCTTCCACTTGTGGCAAAGGAGCACAATATTACAAAGACAGCACTGGTTCTTGTTGGAGATGTGATTGCGCATAAAAGCTATGAAAAGAGCCGATTATATGCGCCAGATTTTGCAACCGAATATAGAGGAAAACGCGTATGACATTGGGAATCCTTACGTTTACAGAACAGGGAAAGAAGCTGGCAGGAAAGATAAAGCAGCAAAAAGAAGAAAAAAAGTTATCTGCTTTCTCTGAGATCGTGTATCGAGATGGACAATTAAACAAATATGATCAGGGAAATCTTCCTTGGCTGGAGGAGCAGTTTCATAAGAAGCATGCCATCCTCTTTATTGGAGCAACGGGGATTGCGGTGCGGATGGTGGCGCCTTTTCTCGAGGATAAGCTATCCGATAGTCCGGTTCTTGTCATGGACGACTGTGGAAATCATGTCATTCCACTGTTAAGTGGACATGTGGGTGGTGCCAATGCCTATGCAATTGCACTTGCACAGGCATTAGAGGCTGTACCAGTAATCACCACAGCAACGGATAATCATGGGCTTTGGGCGGTGGATGTGTTTGCCAAAAGAAATCATCTCACCATAGCCAATAAGGCGCAAATTGCCCGCGTAAGTGCAAAGGTGCTAAGCGGAGAGAGTGTGACGTATCGAATCGATGGAAACTTAGAGGAGAAGGCGAAGCAGGAGCTATCCCACTATGCGAAAAAGCAGGAAACAACATTAGACGCGAAGCAGGATGCGGCAACAGAGGTGACACTGGATGAGACACTAGATGCGACGCCAGGTGCGACACTGGATATGACGCCAGATATGACGCCGGATATATGGATTACTTCGGATCCCAAGGTGTTAGAAAGTGCTACCATAAAGGCGCGAAGCCTGCTTTTAGTTCCACAGGAGTATGTGCTGGGAATGGGATGCAAGAAGGGCAAAAGCCAAGCCGAACTCCAGACCTTTGCGGAGGAAGCACTGGCGGAGCTTGGGATACAAAGAGAACAGGTGCGCGTTCTTGCTAGCATTGACAGAAAGAAAGAGGAAGAAGGATTACTTGGATTTGCAAGAAGTTTAAGAATCCCTTTCGTCACCTATACAGCGGAAGAACTGGAAAGCGTGACGGAAGTGAGTAGCAAGTCTACCTTTGTGAAAGAGACCGTGGGGGTAGACAATGTCTGTGAGCGGGCAGCACTTTATACGACAGGCGAATGTGGCGAATTGGTGTTGCCGAAGTTAGCCAAGGATGGAATGACACTTGCAATTGCAAGATGGAGGATGAAATGAGCGAGAAACAAATCATATATGTAATCGGTATGGGACCGGGCAATGAAATGGCCATGACGCTAGAAGCAAAGCAGGCATTATTAGCATGCGATGCAATCGTGGGATACCATGTGTATTTGGAGCTTTTAGGGGAGGAGTTCAAAAACAAGGAATTGCTTTCAACCCCAATGAAAAAAGAGATAGAACGCTGTCGCATGTGTTACGAGCTTGCACAAAGTGGAAAAAAGGTTGCTATGATTTGTAGCGGAGATGCCGGTGTATATGGAATGGCAGCACCGATGTATGAATTGTTGGAAGAATACCCGGATTGTGACCTCGAAGTCCTGCCAGGTATCACCGCAGCCAGCAGTGGCGCTGCTGTATTGGGAGCTCCCATCAATCACGATTTTTGCGTGATTAGCCTGAGCGATTTGCTTACCCCTTGGGAAGTAATTGAGAAGCGCTTAGCGGCAGCCGCGATGGGAGACTTCGCAATCTGTATCTACAACCCTTCGAGCAAAAAGCGTGCAGACTATCTGCAGAAAGCCTGCGATATTCTGATGGCAAACGGCGCTAGCGACAAGCGTGCCTGCGGATATGTGGAAAACATTGGAAGAGAGGGAACGAAGGCATATACGCTGACACTTGGAGAGCTTAGAAACACATCGGTCAATATGTTTACAACCGTATTTATCGGAAATTCCAAAACCATTCGAATGGGAAACAAGCTTGTGACAAAGAGAGGCTATCATATATGAAAAGAGTGCTGATTTATTCCGGAACAACAGAGGGTAGAATGCTGGCAGAGCAACTGGCAGAGGCAAAAATTGCATCTGTGGTGTCCGTTGCAACCGAATATGGTGAGCTTGTGATGGAATCCTCCTCTTACATCGAGGTGAGAAGAGGACGACTTTCCCTGGAGGAAATGTGTGCACTTATGCAGGAGGAAAGCTTTGAAGCGGTGGTGGATGCTACCCACCCGTTTGCAACGATGGTGACGGAAACCATAGCAAAGAGTGTCGCAGAGTGTAACCAGGGAATTCCTTTGTATCGCCTGCGCAGAGACACCCGTGCGGATATCGATTTAGAAAAGGCGCAAGAGGTGCAGTATTGCAAGGATGTGACAGAAGCGGTAGCAATCCTAAAGAATACAACAGGAAATATCTTGTTAACTACCGGGAGCAAAGATTTGGAACACTTTGCAGCAGAGCAGAAGCTGACAAAGCGTTTGTACGCCCGGGTACTGCCAAGTGTGGAAAGCATTACGCTATGCGCCAAGCAGGGTTTGGAAGGAAAGCAAGTGATTGCCATGCAGGGCCCTTTTTCTGTGGAGATGAATCGGGCAATATTGGAACAATATCAAATTCAGGTAATGGTAACTAAAGAAAGTGGAAGAACGGGTGGCTTGGATGAAAAGCTGGAAGCTGCAAGAAGTGTGGGAGCCCTTTGTCTGGTTATTGGAAGCCCGAAGGAGGAGCATACCTATTCCTTTGCGCAGGTGCGAAAGCTGTTATTGGAGAGCTATGGCTGTTCTGCTTGTAAGGAGCTGACACTGGTTGGAATCGGAATGGGAAATGCGAAAACACTGACACAGGAAGCAACGGAAGCCATCCAGAAAGCGGAATGCATCTATGGTGCAAAACGTCTTCTGCACGCGGTAAAGGAATGGACACAGGGAAAGAAAACGTATCCCTACTATTTGGCGAAGGATATCCTGCCATCCTTTGGAGAGAGTGAGAGCCAGAGGGCAGTCGTGCTTTTTTCAGGAGATTCCGGATTCTATAGCGGCGCCCAGAAATTATATGAAGCAGTCAAACTGGACACCAACTGGAAGGTGACAATTCTTCCAGGAATTTCTTCCATTAGTTACCTTGCGTCGAAGGCAGGAATTGCGTGGCAGGATGCCAAAATTGTAAGTCTGCATGGCAAAGAGGAGGCACTGGACGAGCTTATAGATTCCGTGCGTTATGGAAAAAAGGTATTCAGCATTTTTTCAGGAAGAGAGCAGCTGATCAGAGGACTGGCGCGCCTGCAAGAGGAGATAGCGTCTTCGGTTACGGTATGGCTTGGCTATCAGCTTTCCTATGCAGAAGAGATCATCTTTACCGGCACATTATCTGATGTAGGCCAGCAGCTTCAGCAGATGGAGAAGGAGGGACTCTTTAGCGCTTTCTTTTTAGCGGAGAAGGTGGAAGGCAAGCGCGTGACGCATGGGCGTAAGGATACGGAGTTTATTCGGGCAAAGGTGCCGATGACGAAGGAAGAGATTCGTATGATATCGATTGCAAAGCTCGCATTACAGGAAGGGGATGTGGTATATGACATTGGAGCGGGAACCGGTTCCATTGCCATGGAAGTAGGCAGTCTCTCGAAGGAAATGCAGGTGTATGCATTCGAATGCAAAGAGGAAGCGATTCCTTTATTGGAAGAGAATAAGAAGCAGTTTGGGCTACACAATGTAACGATTATACAAACGATGGCACCAGAGGGCTTGGAAGAATTGCCGGCGCCAGATGCCGTCTTTATCGGAGGCAGCAAAGGAAACCTAAAGGAGATTCTTGTCAAGCTGGCAGAAAAGAATCCAAACTGTCGCATCGTCATTAACGCCATCGCCCTTGAGACGGTTGCACAATTCACAAGGATTCCCGAGTGGGTTTCGGTTGCAGAATTTGAGATTGTAACCGTGCAGGTGGCGCGTAGCCATGCACTGGGCAACTATCATTTGATGCAGAGCGAGAATCCGATTACCATTTGTTCATTTACGCTTGCGGAAAGGAAGTAGCATGATTCCAGGAATTATGATTGCAGCTCCACAAAGTGGAAGTGGAAAAACACTCCTAACCTGTGGATTGCTGGACTATTTAAAGAAACAACAAAGCGAGCCCATTGCCTTTAAATGTGGTCCCGATTATATTGATCCCATGTTTCATCGAACCGTGATTTCTGTGGAAAGTCACAATTTGGATTCCTATTTTCTGGAACCTGAGAAGCTACGCCTTTTCTTTGAGAATACCTGTGAGAAAAGTGGAAGAGAGCTTGCGGTTGTGGAGGGCGTTATGGGACTCTACGATGGACTGGGTGGCATTCGGGAGGAAGGCTCGGCCTATGAGATTGCCAATATACTGGATTTGCCAATTCTACTTGTGATTAATGCACGGGGAATGGGACGCTCCGTGATCCCACTTATTGCAGGATTTCTATCCTATGATAAGTCGCATCGCGTGCAAGGGGTAATTCTCAATCAGACCAGCAAAATGTTCTATGAAACCCTAAAAGCGGAGATTGAAGAACAGTTATCGATTCCTGTAGTGGGGTACGTTCCGAAGCTTTCGCAGGTTACGTTGGAGAGCCGACATCTAGGACTAAAGCTACCGCATGAAACGGAAAATTTGCGGGCACAGCTGGCGTTGGTGAGCGAGACCTTGGGCGAAAGCTTAGACATGGAACAAATTATGGCCATTGCAAGTGAAAGAAGCAAAAAAGTAGCGAAGGCAAAAGCAGAGGAACGAAGCGATAGAAAAGAACAAAACAAGCGGATGCCACTTCGCCTAGGCGTTGCAAGGGATGAAGCCTTTTGCTTCTACTACGAGGAGAATTTTAAAGAGCTAGAGCGCATGGCAGAAAAAAGAGGCCAAAGCTTGGAGCTGGTTACTTTCTCGCCCCTTCATGATGCAGAGCTTCCAGAGAAGCTGGATGGAATCCTGCTTGGGGGAGGCTATCCGGAACTAGTGGCAAAGGAATTGCAGGACAATGTATCCATGCGAACTTCTCTTCGACAGGCCATCGAAGGAGGAATTCCTACGGTTGCAGAATGTGGTGGATTTATGTATCTGCATGAAACCCTGGTGGACGAGAAAAACCAGACTTACCAAATGGTGGGCGCCATTCCGGGAGAATGCTATAACACGGGAAAACTGGTTCGCTTCGGCTATGTGGAGCTTATGGCAAATGACAACAGAAATCACTGGCTTCATGCACCAATTCGTGGACATGAATTCCATTATTACGACAGCTCAGACAACGGAAATGCTTGTCTGGCAAGCAAACCCGTGGGGACACGTAAATGGGAATGTGTGCATATGGGAGCCAATCACTTCTGGGGATTTCCGCACCTGTATTACCCAAGTAATCCGGAATTTGCGGAAGAATTTGTAAAGAGAATGGAGGCATATCGTGGAAAACTCCTATAAATATTTTAAAAATGTGGATTGTAAATATTATCCATGCCATAAGAAGGCGGAAGGAGACTTCAACTGTTTGTTTTGTTACTGTCCCCTTTATCATCTTGCGGACTGTCCGGGAAACTGCACCTTTATCGAAAAGAATGGAAAGCGAATCAAGGTATGCACAGACTGTGTATACCCACATATTGCAAAGAACTATGACGCGATTATTACCCGCTTAAAGCAGTAGAAATAGCGTAGCTTACAGAGCAAAAGTTCTATTGAGAAATAGGAAAATACTCACTATAATTTTGTGTGGGCTGTGGCCTAAAAACTTGCTGGGGAGTATCAGCAAGGACAAAAGATATAGGGGGTATTTTCTTATGAGAGAACCATTAACAAAGAAAATAAAATGGTGCTATGCGCTAGGACAGATGGGCTGGTCCATTTTATCCGGATTAATTACCGTGTGGTTAGTTTGGTTTTATTTTCCACCAAACAATATTGAAATCACCGCATATATTCCAAGGGAAGCCGTACTCGGCGTATTCACCATCATTGGAATTATTACTATGCTTGGACGCTTGATGGATGCCGTAACGGATCCATTGATTGCTTCTATGAGTGATGGAAGTAAGAATCCAAAGGGACGCCGTATTCCATTTATGGCGAAGGCAGCAGTGCCATTTACTGTATTAACCGTACTTGTATATTTTTCACCAGTGAGCGAGACCTCTTGGGTGAACGTAATCTTTTTGGCTGTGATGTTACTCAGCTATTATGTATTCTTTACACTCTATGTAACACCATACTATGCGCTTACAGCAGAGCTTGCACAGCATCCAAATGATCGCATTGACTTATCCACTTATACCGCGCTTACCTGGTTTATCGGATATATTATTGCGAGTGCAGCATCTTATATTTGGCCAATTTTCGAGGGCATGGGAATGGAGTTAGTTACTGCAATTCGATTAACCTTCGTTATTCTTGCAGTGGTTGCCTTAATTTTGCTTTTGGTTCCTGTTATGACCATTGATGAGCGTAAGTATGTAATCTCAACACCAACAGAGACCAATCCAGTGCAGGCAGTGAAGGAGACCTTCAAGAATACCAATTTCCTTATTTTTGAGATTTTCTTTTTGGCCTATAATATTGCAATTACCGTATTCCAAACAGGAAATGTATATTATGTAACCGTTCTTCTTGGAATGGAGGAGAGTGCGGTTACTTTGGTTACCTTAGGAAGTGGACTTATGACATTTGCTTTCTATCCTGTTGTAAACATTCTTAGCAAGAAGCTTGGCAAAAAGCGTCTTTGTGTAGTAGGAATGATTTGCTTGATTTTTGCATATTTCTACTGCTCATTATTAGGAAAGATGCCATTCCCAGCAGTGCTTCAGGTTGCAATCTTTGCAATTATAGCAGGAATTGGTTTATCCATTTTTGGAATCCTTCCAAATGCAATTGCAGCAGATATTGCAACTGCAGATGCAAGAAGAACCGGACAGTCCAAAGAGGGTATGTACTATGCCGTACAGACCTTCATGAGCAAGCTTGGACAGATGCTTGCTATGGTAATCTTTAGTTCTTTATTATTACTTGGAAAGAACCCAGGAGATGACCTTGGAATTCGATTAACCGGTGTTACAGCAGCGGTATTGGGATTTTTAGCATTATTAATTTTCCTGAAATACAAAGAAGAGGCTGCCGAATAATAGAGGGATAATGGAATAGAGAGATGGAATATCCATCTATGTGCTTAGACTCCAATAAGAGAACCTAGTCTCGAATTGGAGTCTTTTTTAACGGATAGACGAACTATAAGTATCTATCGCCATAATTCGACATGGTACTTTGTCGAAAGCAGTAGAATAGTAAGTAAAAAGGGGGACAACAATATGCATAATGAGGAAGCAGAACGCAATAAGCATCAAATTATTCTAATGTTATCGGCAATGGCTTTGATCGGAATCTTGTTTTTGAGCTATTGTGGAGTGAATCGGAGTCGCATTGTGGAACAGGTTAGCATCTGGAATCAGCAGATGACAGAGGAAGAAGTGGAATCCATCGATAATCTGTTTCAGTATGCAAAGGAAAGTGTCAGTGTAACCGCCCGGTTATTAGGGGAGAATTGGAGCGATGGGGCATTTGATTATTCTATTTTGAGTGAAATTGTGTCGCAGACTCCCTTTGAACACATGGAATTTGTAGCTTTGAATGGGACTAGCTATGGATACGGACAAAGTGTGATTAATGTGAGAGACCGCGAATATTATCAGAGGGGAATCAACGGAGAGCGTGGAATGTGTGAGGTGCTTCGTCCTCGTGTGTCGAATAAGACCCTTATTGCATTCTATGCACCAATCCAAGTAGATGGAACAGTAAAAGGTGTTCTGGTAGGGCAGATACCCGCGTATCGGGTATTTGGAATACAGGAACATGATAATTTAGATGGAGAAACCTATCTTTGCAAACACGATGGCACCATAATATGTGCTTCAGAATCAGACAAAAAAGGGATGAATATTGTCAAGCTGTTTTCCAACCGAAGGATGCTTCAGTCAGAGGAAGAAGAAAAATTGGAGAACGCTTTAAAAAATGGAAGTTCCTTGGCCTTTCAATATGAGCAGGGAAAATATAAGATGACAGGAAATATTGCATCCCTGCAGGAAGTGGATTGGTCTATTATTAAAACCGAACAGGTTCAAACAAATCAAAGATTGGTGGGCGATGCGAATCGGGATACACTTATTGGTATGGGGATTTTGGTGGCTGTTATGTCCGGATTGACAACCTATCTTTTGTGGAAACAGCATCAGGTTCATAATCACTATAAGAAAGAAAATGAAGAATTAAAGACCTCCATCTCAGTGGAATCGGTGAAAAAGCGTAGCTTTGAAAGAACACTTCACAATGCAATTTCCACCTTTTCAGAAATCTATGTGGTGGATTTGAAACGAAATCATTATGAGATGGTTTATCCAGTGGAAGGCTCGGAGAAAGGAAACTATTCCGAGGCAATTCGGACCCATATGAAAATGGAACGAATTATATCCGAGGAAGGGAATGTAGAGGAATTGTTATCCATTCCATCCCTGACACAAAAACTAGTGGAGCAGGACTATGTGGAAATTAAGTATCGACGCACCCTACTAAGTGGAAAAGAATCCTGGTGTGTAACTTCACTATCTGTATTAGAGCGAGAGGGGTGTGTGCCTGTTTTATTAGCAATGACCATTCGAGACATCAGTTTTGTCATCGAACAAGAAGAAGAAGAGAAGGCTTCTTTGAAAAAGGAGAAGATAGAAGCACAGTCAGCCAATCAGGCAAAGACCGAATTCTTGTCCCGTATGAGCCACGACATTCGTACACCGATGAATGCCATATTAGGGGCAACCGTTATTGCACAAACCCATATCAACGAACCCCAGAAGGTTGCGGAATGCTTAGAACGGATACATACAACGGGAGAACATTTGATGTCCCTGATCAATGAAATTTTAAGCATGAGTCAAATTGAATCGGGTAATGTAACCATTCGGGAAAGCTATTTGAATTTAAAGGAATTGGTTGATAGCTTGGAAACTATGGTGCATTCTCAAGTGATAGAACGAAAACATAATTT